>NZ_JBEOYE010000077.1:0-44238 GCF_040296945.1 Streptomyces sp. NPDC001941
GCGGGCGACCTTGGCGTCCGCCTGGGCCTGTACGTCGGCCTGGTTGGCGCGGGCGGCGGCCTCCCGGGCCTTGGCACCGTCCTCGGCGGCGGCCGCGGCCGACTTCATCGCGGCGACGGAGGAGCGGGCCGCGTCCACGGACGAGCGCGCTGCCGCCGCGGCGGCCTTGAAGGCGGGGGCGACCTGCGCGTTGGCCTTCTGCGCCGCGGCCTCGGCGGACTCGGCGGCCTTGACCGCCTCCGCGGCGCGGGCCTCCGCCTTGGTGAGCTCGGCCTGGCCCAGGTCCTGGGCGGCCTTCGCGACCTCGGCGGCGAAGTCCGCGCTCACGTCCGTCCCGGCGAACGGCGCGGTGAGCAGGATCGCGGTGTTCGCCGGGTCTGCGATGCCCGCCGCGCTGGTACGGGCGGAGGTGGCCGCCTGCACCGCGACGCCCGCCTGCACGCGGGCCATGGCGGCCTCGCGGACGGCGCCGTCGGCCTCTTCCCGGGTGCGGTTGGCGGCCTGGAGCGACTGGTTGGCACGCTGGGCGGCCAGGCCGGCCAGGCGGGTGGCCTCGTGCGCGGCGATGCCGGCCCGGGCCTCCTGCGCGGTGGCCTCGGCGGCCTTGGCGTTGGCACGGTTGGCGGCGGCGCGGGTCAGGGCCGCTTCCGACTCGGCCCGGTTGGCGGCGGCGTTGGCGGCGTGGGCGGCCGCCTCGGCCTTGTTGGCGGCCGCGTTGGCACGCGCCGCGTGCGCGGTCGCCTCGGAGGCGGCGGCGCGTGCGCGGGCCGCGGCGCCGGAGGCCTCGATCGCGGCCTGGCGCGAACGCACGGCGGCACCGGACGCGGCGTCGGCGGCCGTACGGGCCTCACCGGCCGCGGTCCCGGCCGCATCGGCCGCACCCCGCGCCTCGGTGGCCGCCGTGCGCGCCTCCTCCGCGTACTCGGTGCCCTTCACCTTGGCCGCGTGGGCCTCGGTGGCCCGTGCGCGGGCGTCCTCCGCACGGTGCGCCCGCTCGGCCTCGACGGCCTTGTCCCGGGCGGTGCGGGCCTTGGTCTCCTCGCCGCGCGCGTTGTCGTCGGCCTTGGACGCGATGCCTTCCTGGGTCTGGGCGTACGCGCGCTTCTCGGCGGCCGTGGCGGCCGCCGCCTGGGCGTCGGCGCGCCGGGCGGAGGCCTCGCGCTGTTCGGCCTCGGCACGGGCCCGCGCCGCCGCGGCCCGGTCCCGCTCCTGCTCCGCCCTGATCCGGGCGGCGGTGGCGAGCTCGCGCTCCTTCTCCGCGACCACCCGCTGCTCGGCGGCGATCTTCGCCTGGCGCTGCGCCTCGACGCGTGCGTCACGGGTCTTCTGCGCGTGCTCCCACGCCTGCTTCTCCGCCTGCTCGGCCGCGATCCGCGCCTGCCGCGACTTCGTCGCCGCGTCCGCCGCGATCTTCGCCTGCTTCGCGGCGGCCGCCGCGAGACCGGCCGCCGCCGTGGCGTGCTGCTCGGCGTTCGCACGCCACTTCACCGCCTGCTGCGCGTGCAGCTCGGCCTGGTTCTGCGCGTTCAGACCGGCGGCGTCGGCCGCCGTGGCGTCCACCGCGTGCCGGGCAGTCTCGGACGCCTTCACCGCGGCGTCCGCGGCACTGGCGAGACCGGCGGCGATGTCCGACCACTGCACGCCGTGCGTGATGCCGGTCTCCACCAGGACGTCCGCCTGGACCTTGGCCTGCGCCGCGGCCACCCGGGCGGCCGTCGCCGCGCCCTGCGCGACGCCGACCTGGCGGACGACCTCCGCCTTGACCGGGCCGTAGTCCGACACGCGCTTGCCCGCCTTGTCGGCGGCCAGCATCCGGTCCGCCGCCCGCGACTGCGCCGCGGCGGAGTTCATCGCGTTCGACGCTTCCTTGAGCGCCTTCACCGCGGAGCCGTGCGCCGTGATCAGCTTCGTACGGGCATCGGTGGCGCGCGCCGTGTTCTCCGCGAGCTTGCGCAGCCGCTCCGCCTCGGCCAGCGCCTCCTGCTGCGCCTTCTCCTGGGCGGCCTGGTCGGCGGAGTCCTTGCGCGCGGCCACCAGGTAGCCGTCGGTGAGGAACTGCGCGATCACCTTGTCGTCACCGGTGGCGAGCGCGGCCTGCGCGGCGGCCTTCACCGCCGGGCCGCCGACCGCCACCAGCATCTCGACGCGCTTGCGGTTCTCCGCCGCGCGCTCCTTGTCGTTCTGATCGGTGGCCTTGTCCCGCTGACGGGCGATGTCCGCACCGAACGCGAGGAAGTCCGCCCGGTCCCGGGCGGTGCCCTTCAGCACCCGCTCGACCTCGGCGTTGAAGAACGGGCCGCCGGTCCCGCGCAGCGCCTCGATCTTCTGCCGGTTCGCCACGTCCGTGGAGTCCCGCTTGTCCTTGGCCCGCTGGCGGGCCTCGGCTTCACCGCGCTCCAGGAACTCCCGGATCGCGTTCGGGTCCGTGCTGTCCAGCGCGGCCCGCGCCGCCGTCCGTACCTCTTCCTCCTCGTCGAACTCTGCGAAGTCCTCGACGAGTTGGCGGTCCGACTCGGCGCTCATCGCGTCGAGGCGCGTCGGTGCGGACCGGGGGGCCTCGGACGGCGAGGTCTTACCGAGCGCGGCGAGGAGCTGCGCGAAGTTCGGCTCGCGCGGCGGCCGTTCCTCGGCGGCCGCCTGCGACGTCATGCCGCCGAGCAGCGTCACGGCGAGCGTCGCCGACACCACCTTGCCCATCACGCGGGGCACTCGGCCGCGCGTGGTGCGCTGTCCGGCCCGTGGCCGGAACCCATGCATCACGGGATATCCCTCTCGTTGCGTCAGTTGCTACGTCAGTCGGTGCGAAAGTCGTCGCGTCAGAAATGGGTCATGCAGAAGAAATGGGTCAGGGGTACGTAGGAGAAAAGGTGATCCCCTCCGCCCGCGCACCGCAGGCGGAGGGGATCGCTCGCTCGTCCCGCACGCGCGTCCGCACACTCGCGCGCCGGGGGCCCGACGGGCCCGCACGCTCGCACGGGCTGGTCGGGTGCTCCGGGCGCGCCGGTGCGTCCGGGCGCGTCAGGACTCCACGGTCTCCATGGACCAGCGGGCCGCGCTCACGTCGCCGCAGAAACCGATGAAGGTCGCCGCGCCGTCGTTCTGGCCGGCGCCCGCGATGGTGGAGCAGAACTCCAACTCCTTGGTCAGCCGCAGCTGGTAGCGCTGGATCCCGTCGGCCGCCCCGGCCTTCACGATCCGCCACTCCTGGGACGCGTCCCCGTTGCACCACTGCTGGCCGACCTTCCAGTCGACCTCCTTGCCTGAGGTGAGGCAACGGCCGCTGCGCTTGCCCCGGAGCACGAAGTGGCTGCTGCCGACCGGCAGGAGTTCGAAGACCTGGTTGTCGTCGTCCGGGAGGCAGACCGACTGCACGGCCTTCGCGCCGTTGGCCACGCTGCCGCCCGCGACGGTCAGGCACTTGCCGCTGTGCTCGGCGGCGAAGCGGACGTACTGGGGCGCTCCGGCGGTGGCCAGGGAGCGCGCGGCGACCATGCTGGCGTTCGCGGCGGCCCTGGCAGCCGCCGCGGCCTTGGCCGCGGGGGTGTCCGGGACGACCCTCTGCGCCGGGGTCAGGGGGTCGGCGGTGGCAGCCTGGGCGTTGACGCTACTGCCGACGAGGGCGACGACACCGGCGCCGACGGCGAGGGCGGCGCGGAGCTTCTGGGAGAGCACTGGTACTTCGGTTCCGTTCCGTGGGGGTGCGGGCTGCTGGGCAGGGGGCGCCGCGCGGCGCGCCGGGGGACGGCCCGGCGCGCCACGCGGGCCGGCTCACGGTGCCAGCGGGGTCGTGATCTTCCAGCTCTGGGCGATGTGGAACTCGGTGTTCTTGTAGTCCTGGGCCGCGTACAGGCCGCCCTGCATCTGCTGGAGGTAGCGGACGGTCGGGCCGACGCCCCACTTGAAGGAAGTGCCCGTGCCGGACAGGCCCTTGACCGGGCACCAGGAAGCGGCCGTGCGGAAGGCGCTGCTGCGGTCGTCCGCGGCGTTGATCACGTCGAGGTTCGTCTCGCCCTTGAGGAAGTGGCCGGGCTTGCGCACGGACTCGAAGGAGTAGCAGCCGGGCAGGGCGGCGAGGGAGGGCACGACGACCCAGGTGGCGTCCTCGCGGTCGGCCTGCTTGCTCTTGGTGTCGACCGGGGCGATGAAGGTGGACTTGCCGTCCGGGTCGGAGCGGCGCACGTGCCAGCCGGCGAGCTTCGTGTCGGTCGGCTGGAAGGACTGGCGGCGGGCGCGCTGGAGGTTGTCCTCCTTGAGGAACGCGGCGACGGCCTCGTCGGTCCCGGCGAGCGCCTTCTTGGCGAGGGCGACCAGGTGGGGGTTGACGCCGCTGTTCTCGGCGGCGGCCTGGATCTGGAGCGCCAGCTTGCGGTTGGCCTCGGCGATCTTCTTGCGGCGGTTCTCGTCGTCGCGCTTGTACGCGGCGTCGGCGCCGGTGTGGATGTACGCCTTCCACACGGCCGGGTCCGAGCTGAGCACCGCGCGCTGGCCCTCGGCGTAGAGCTCGCCGCCCTTGAGGTCGGCCGGGGCGAGGCGCAGGAGCTCGCGGATGAAGTTGTCCGCGCTCAGGGCGAGTTGGGCCTCGGTGGGCGTGATGCGGAAGAGGGCGGCGGTGCTGGTCCGGGCGGCGAGCTCCTTCTTACGCTCGGCCTCCTTGCGGTTCTGCTCCTCCAGCTCCTCCAACTCCTTCGCGACGTCGCGCTTGTGGGCCTCGCGCGCGCCGTTGACGATGAACTCGCGCCAGTCCGCGGGCTCTCCGGCCAACGCCTTGAGCGCGGCGGCCTTCACCTCGGGACCGGACGCGGCGTGCCGGGCGACGGCCCGCACGAAGTTGTCGTCGCTCAGGGCGAGGAGCTCGGGCGTGCTCGGGATGCCGATCACCAGCAGGGCCTGGGACTTGGCGAGCCGGGCGACGCGCTCGGCCTCGGCCTTGTCCCGCTCGCGCTGCTGGTCGAGGCGGTACGCGGCGTGGATGCCGGTGGTGATGAACGCCACGTGGTCGGCGGGCAGCGCGCTGGACATCGCCTGCTCGGCCGCCGTGCGCACCGACTCCAGCTTCTCGCCCGCGTCGTTGGCCTTCTGCCACAGCGCGTGGATGAAGTCGTAGTCGCTCAGCAGCAGTACGTCTGCGGTGGGGTCGAGGCGCACGACGGCGGCGGCGTCGACGCGCTCGGTGTCGGTCGTGCCGATACCGGCGGCCCGGGCGACGACGTCGGCCGGCGGCTGGGCCACGGCGGCGCCCGCCGGCACGGCGGCACCGGCCATGGCGGTGAGCGCGGTGACGGTCACCAGGGAGCTGGTGACGAGCTTCCGCGTGCGCGCGGAGGTGTGGTGTCGGTTGTTCATGGTGGTGTCAGTGACTCCTCTGCCACCGGGTGGCGGTGGCACGACGACGTTGGTGCGTGGGGCGGGCGGAGGCCCGGCCCGTGAATGGCTGGATCGTGTGCGAGCGGGTCCGGAACAGGACCCGCGGGCAGGGGCGAGCGCACGAAGAAGAGGCGTACGGCCCGGGCATGACGGCACGGCGCCACCGGAAGGGAAACCGAGCGGGCAAAGACACCCGAGAGGAGATTCCACGAGCTTCGGGGACCCGATAAGACCCATGGGAACCCATGGGGACCCACTGGGACCGCGAGAAGTTACGTGATTCCGGCGCGCATTCGCATCGCGGGCGCGATTACACGGAAAACAGTGACGAGTTATCCGGATGCCGGCACAGCAGTGCCGTCGGACATTCGTGAATGGTGATACGCGTTTCGGCCGTTCATGTTTCCCCCCGATACCGAACGATGTGGCACAAGGCATGCGTGATACGCCGGTGACTGGTCCCCGCGCGTTTCCCCATCCGCATGCCCGCCGGTCAAGCAGGCCGCCCTCACTTTAACCTATGTTTACCGATCTGTGCACGGCCCATCAAATGACCCGTGCATCCAGCCCGGTTGGGCCCGCCGTGCGACCGCCTCAGTGGACGAACAGCAGGCGCCACTCCTGGCTGGGCATGTTGTCGAAGCAGTCCACGACGAACGCGGTCGGCTCCTCGCCCGGCTGTGCGCCGCCCAGGGACAGGCACTGCCCGGGGGCGTCCAGCGGGTGCCAGCGGATCAGGTTCTTCTCGCTGCCGTCGAAGAACTGCATCTCCCAGCGCTGTCCGGCGGAGCCGTCGCACCAGTTCTGCACGACGTCGGGCGTGCCCGACGCGACGTGGGCGAGGCACCGCCCGCTGTGCTTGGCGACGAGTACCCAGCCGCCCTTGTCGTGCGGCACCACGGTGAAGACCTGGTGGTCGGCGGTGTCGTCACAGGTGCCCTCGATGGCGTGGGCGCCCTGGCGGAGGCTTCCGTTCGCAATGGTCAGGCACCTGCTGCCGTACTTCACCTGGATCCGGGCGGTGATGCCGGAGGGCGCGCCCGCGGTGGGCGCGGCGGTGCGCGGTACGGCCTCGGGCCCGGGCTGGGCGGCCTGCGCGGCGGCCGGGCCACCGAGGACCGCCGCGACGGCGAGGCAGGCGGTCAACGCGAGTGTGCGGAGACGGGACATGGTGGATCCGTTCATCGAGGAGTGGCGGCGCGACGGCACGGCGACGGTGTACGCGCCCATGCCGGAAGGCCCGTACGACGCGGTGTGCGTCCGGGCGGGCGCGCCGGGGCAGGAAGAGGCGCGGGCAGGGTGGAAAGGGGTCCGAGGAGTGCGCCGAGGCACCGGGGACGCCTCCACGGAAGGCGGTCGGTGGCCACTCGGACGCGATCCGGGGAGGCCTCCGAAGTCCGCTCGGAGAGCGCGGTTACGGCGCGGGAAGGCGAATCAGCCGGTGGGCTTGAGCCTGAGGAAGGAAAGTCCGGAAAACGCGGACGTCACGGCGTCAGAGTGGTCGGACCTGCGGCTCACGATGAATCCCCCGATACACGCTAGACCCCCGGCGCGCACACGGTACGACGAAGTGCACGCACTCCACCGATCCCCTCCGGTGCGCCAGCCGGTCGAGCTGGTCAAGTTGGTCACCGGGACTCTATCCGGCGTCCGCGGAAATCCGCAACGCGACCCCTGGTGAGCGACTTTGAGCGGAAGGGATCAGCCTTCCCGACGGGAATTCCTCGCCCTTTACCGGGCCGACTGAACGAAGGCCGGCGACGGGCCGGGGAGGTCCAGGCGGAACGAGCCGGGAGACCACGCGGGCTCCCGCTCGTCAGGGGAGTGTCAATTCGCCCGGCCGAACGCTCTCCCGGGCGAGCGGTGCGCCTACATTTCTGACGCACGCGGATGACGTCACCCCACAACGCCCCACCTCCCGACCGGAGATGTCGTGATCGCTCACTCGGCCCATCAACCACACTTGTTCGTAAGGCACTTCGCCACCGGGGTCCCCGGCAGCGCCGCACTGGCCGAGCACGTACTGACCAGCGGCCACGGCACCTGGTGGACCGACCGCCCCGTCCGGCCGCGCGTGGTCGCCGTGACGTGCGGCGGGCACACGCTCCTGGCGGGCGATCCGGACGCGCTCACCCCCGCGGACCTCGCTCCGCTGGCAGGACAGTGCGTCGAGGCGCCCGCCCCCTTCCTGCCCCTGCTCCGCTCGGCGTTCCCGCTCCTCCACACGCGGGACCGCATGCTCTACGTACAGCAGGCGCCCCCGCTACCGACGCGGCCGGTGCGCGGTGTGAGCGTCCGCAGACTGTGCCCCGAGGACGGCTCCGCGCTCGCCGCCGCCGACTCCGCGCTGCACCGGACGTACGCCACCTGGGGCGGACCGCACGCCTTGGCCCGCTCCGGCTACGGCTGGGCCGCCTTCCGCAAGGGCCGGCTCCTCGCGGTGGCCAGCTCGCGCTTCGCGGGGAGCCGGTACGAGGACGTGGCCTGCGCCACTGTGACGGCCGAGCGACGCCGACACCTGGCCGCGGCCTGCGTGGCGGGCCTGAGCGCGGACGTCACCGCACGCGGGCGCAGCGCGACCTGGAGCTGCTCGCGCGACGACCGGGCGAGCCGCCTGCTGGCCTGGACCAGTGGCTTCAGACTCGTAAGCGAATACACGCACCACACCACCGGGCCGCGGACCGCCCATGGATCGATACCGCTGCACGCCGCCGCATGACGACGCGCCCGACCCTCATCTCCGGCGCACCCTGAGGGAGTTACCCCTTCCCTACGGTCGCGTCAGCCAGGCCGCGATGTCGTCAACCACTGACGCGGAGACGTGTCCCGGCCGGCTGTATTCGGCCGGGGTGGGGCGTCCGCTGCCGGGGAAGAAGAGGTGGTTGACGTCCTGGTGGATGCGGATCGTCACCCCGGGGCGCTCCGCGAGGGCGCGCTGCCACAGGGCCAGGTCGTCGGCGACGGTCACCTGGTAGTCGCGACCGCCCTGCAGGATCAGCATGGGGCAAGTCAGCGCGGCCGCCGTGGACAGTTGGTCGTAGGCGCACAGGTCCAGCCAGTAGGCGGCGGACAGGCCCAGGGGCAGGAGGTCGGCCGGGGTGTCCGGGGCCAGTTGGGGGCCGGCGACCCGTTCGGCTTTGCGGGCGAGGTCGGCCACCGCCTGGTCGGCGCCCGGGCCGGGGGCGAGGTCGGCGAGGTGGCGGGCCACCCGGACGGCCGCCTGGTGCATGGGTTGCGCGTCCGCGGCGAGCATGACGAGACCGGCCACCGAGGGGTCGGCGGCAGCGATCCGGGGAGCGGCCTTGCCGCCCATGCTGTGGCCGAGGAGGTGAATGCGGTCCGGGTCCACCTGGGCGTGGTGGCGCAGGAGTCGGACGGCGGCGTGCGCGGGCGGCAGGTATTCGTCGGCCATGGTGAAGTCGCCGGGGACGCGGCCGGGGTGGGCGAAGGTGGGCTTGTCGAAGCGCAGCACGGCGATCCGGCGGGAGGCCAGTGCCCAGGCGAGGTCCTTGAGGGGCTTGTTGGGGCCGCTGGTCTCGTCCCGGTCGAAGGGTCCGCCTCCGGCGAGCAGCACCACGGCGGGCCAAGGCCCTTCACCCTGGGGCAGGCTGAGGGTTCCGGGAACGGCGAGCGGTCCCGTACCGAGTCGTACGTCCTGTTCGCTGAAGCGGTCCTGGTGCGCGTAGTGCGGCGGCTGCCACTCCGCGTCTCCGTACGGGTCGAGCCGCAGCCCCTGGAGCAGGCCGCCGTCGCCGACGGAGACGACCATGCCGAAGCTTCCTCCGGCGCAGTCGACCGGGACGCGCACCCGGGGCGGGTCGGCTTCGCCGGGCTCCAGGTGTGGCTCCCGGACGGTCCGGACCCCGCCGTGCTCGGCCGCCTGGGCCTCCCAGGCCAGCCGCAGCGCCTCGGCGGGCACGGCGGCTCTCAGCGGTGGCGCGAAGAGCTCCGCGACCTGCTCGAAGTGCTCCGCCCTCAGCAGCGCCGCCAGGCGTCGCGCTGCCTCCAGTGCCCCATCCCCGTTTGTTCTCATGATTGAGAACGGTAGCAGCTATGAGATCGTTGGGACATGGACGCCCTGAAGCTGCTTGCCCACCCCATCCGGCTGCGGATCGTGCACGCGATGGGCGGAGGGAGGCTGCTGACCACCGCCCAGCTGTGCGCACGCATCCCGGACGCCTCCAAGGCCACCGTCTACCGCCACATCGACACGCTGGTCAGCGGCGGGATCCTGGAAGTGGCCGAGGAACACCGGGTACGCGGGGCAGTGGAACGGCACTACCGGCTGCGCCAGGACCGGGCCGCCATCGGAGCCGACAGGCTCCGCACGCTCACCCCCGAGGACCACCGCCAGGCGTTCGCCACGGCGATGGCCGCGCTGCTCGCCGAGTTCAACACCTACCTCGACAGCGAGGACGCGGATCCCGTCGCCGACCAAGTCGGCTACCGCCAGCACGCCGTCTGGCTCACGCCTTACGAACTGACCGAATTGATCACCGAGTTGCGTGCGGCCATCGCACCGAGGCTGGCCCACTCCCCCGGCCCGGACCGGGCCCAGTACCTGCTCAGCCCGATCCACTTCCCCGTGGAGGCCCCGGCGCGGCCCACCCGACAGCCCAACGATTGACCACGCCGGCCGCTGACGTCACCGGGTGACGTCAGCGGCCGACCGAAGGACCGCCGAGCCACTCGCGTCGGTCGGCCGCGCGGAATCGGCTCACGCGCTCGCTTCCGCCGTCATCCCGGTGGAGATGGCGATGCGGTTCCAGGTGTTGATGACGCAGATCGAGGCGATGAGACGCGCCAGCTCGACCTCGTCGAAGTGGGCCGCCACCTGGGCGTAGACGTCGTCCGGGACCCGGTGCTCGGCGATGAGGGTGACCGCCTCGGTGAGGGCGAGCGCGGCCTGCTCGCGCTCGGTGAAGAGGGCGCGCGCCTCGCGCCAGACCGGCAGCACGTGCAGCCGCTCCTCGCTCTCCCCGGCCTTGCAGGCGTCGGCCGCGTGGGCCTGGACGCAGTACCCGCACTGGTTGATCTGGGACGCCCGGATGTGGATGAGCTCGACCAGGCCGGGGTCGAGACCTTCGTTCGCGGCGAGGTCGAACCCGTTCAGCGCCTTGAACGCCTTGGGCACGGCCTTGAAGAAGTTGACGCGCGAAACGGTGGGGGCAGTCATGGGGGTGATGGCGGCTGGGGCGGTGCTGGTGGTCATGGCTTTCCCGTCCTGTCGCTGTGCCCGAGGGGCCGATAAGAGAATTCAGGAACAAGTCGTTTTTTAGTTCCCAAATCGAACATAACAGGCCCTGAGAGGCGAAAGGAATGACCAAAGGATGACAGTGGGCCGAAAGGCGCCTGACACACGAGGGGGAGCTGACCATGGCGGACGAGACCGACGTCCTCTTGGAACTGTGGAAGGGCCAGCGTGAAGAAGCCCGGCAGCTGGAGGCCCAGCGCGCGGCGCTGACCAACATCGTGATCGTCATGGCGGGAGCGGCCCTGGGATTCCTGGCGCAGCAGGGCGGGCTCCAGCTGTCCTCGCTCGGCGTCACGGTGCCCATGTTCGTACTCGGTGGTTTCGGCGCCGTGGCGAGCGCGAAGTACGCCGAGCGGTGGGTGGTTCACGCGGGTCTGGCCGACGCCTTCCGGCGCGAAGTCGGACTGAGGCACCCCGGTCTGGACCTGGACGCGGTGGTGGCCGCGAACCGCGTCGAGCGCCAGGCCCTGTTCCCGCGCGTCCACCGGATCAAGATCTGGCTCCTGTGGGTGCTGCTGCACTCGGCCGTCTCGCTCGGCGGCCTCCTCCTGAGCGCCTGGATCCTCGCCCGGCACACGTGACCGGCTCCCGTCTCAGGCCGTGGGCGCCGGACCGGAGGACTCGGCGGCGCGGCGGTACTCGGCGTTGATGCGCTGGGCCTCTTCGAGCTGGTCCTCGAGGATGACGATGCGGCAGGCGGCCTCGATCGGGGTGCCCTGGTCGACGAGCTCACGCGCGCGGGCGGCGATCCGCAGCTGGTAGCGGGAGTAGCGCCGGTGCCCGCCCTCGGAGCGCAGGGGCGTGATCAGGCGCGCCTCGCCGAGGGCGCGCAGGAAGCCGGGAGTGGCGCCGATCATCTCGGCGGCCCGGCCCATGGTGTAGGCGGGGTAATCGTCGTCGTCGAGACGACCCAGCGACTTGTCCGCTGTCATTTCACCTCTCTGTGGAACGGTGGAACGGTGGAGCACGTGGAGGGCCCCGGCGCCGTACGGCACCAGGGCCCTGAGGAACTACTACACCATCCGCCGACCGTGATGACGCTTCAGCCCGTCGCGGCCGCCGGGCGCGGGACGGCCCGACCGCCCCACCCACCTGCCTGCCGACGTCCTACGGTACCCGGGCCCGGTGTTCGCGAAGGGGCCGGGAAGAGCAGCAGTACGAGTGAGGGCCCGACCGGAACGTGCCGGTCGGGCCCTCACTCGTACTGGTGCTCCTACTGCTTCCCGTTCGCCTCGCCGGACGGCCTCGTCGAACGGCCGCCCGTCGCCTAGGACCGGTCTCCGAGGAGGGCCGAAGCCTGCTCGAGGGAGGTCAGGGCGGGCGCGGGCGCGGCCTCGGTGGCCGTGTTGCAGGTGAAGCCGAGCCGGGTCATGGCCCGCATGACCTCGCCGGCGCTGAAGTCGCGGCGGTCCTGGCGGGTGATGACCTGGCCGACCTGCTTCGCGGGGTACTGGCGTCGTCCGATGGTGACGTACTCGCCGGTGACCGGCTCGGGCTTGACGCCCTTCATCGCTTCCAGCACTCCGGCCTTGGTCAGGTCGAACGGGAAGCGGGCGATGACGCAGCGCATGGGGCCTCACAAGTGTCGCGGGGACTGGGACGAGCGGGACCGGCCGGAGCGGGGTCTCGGCCGGTGGTGGTCAGGCGGCGGCGGGGACGCCACCGAGGTCGCGCAGGCGGATCCGGTCCGTGTAACCGGCGTCGGCACGGAAGGCATTGAGTTCGGCCAGGGTGATCCGACCCGTGAGCCCGCCGTCCGCGTCGCAGACGTGCAGGTGTCCGACCCGGGCGCCGGCCATGACGGACAACGCGACCTCGACGGTCATGTCGTCCCAGACGCGCGGCGTGGCGTCGGTGTGCATCGGGTGGAACTTCTTCTGGACCGGCGTCAAATGGTGCCTCCTGCGGAGATGGGTCGGCGTCCCGGTCGCGGGGGCGCCGGGGGCGGGTCTGCGGACGGTTGTCTGCGGACGGTTCCTAGGCCGCCGACTCTGCAGGGCGCTGCTGTACGGATGCGCGTCGGCCCGCTGGGGCGGGACGTCGACGGCCTCGTGAGGCGGCGCGGCGCTTGGCGCGTTCGTCCACCGTGGCGGTGACGACGACCGGAACCCCGGAGGGGGTCCGGGCTCCGGTGATGCGCTGGAGCTCCGCCTCTCCGGAGCGTACCTCGGTGACCCGCGCGTGGATACCTGCGTCCGCCATGAGGCGCGACATGCCACGACGTTGGCTGGGCGTGACCAGGGTGACGACGCTGCCCGACTCTCCCGCGCGGGCGGTGCGGCCGCCGCGGTGGAGGTAGTCCTTGGGGTCGGTCGGCGGGTCGACGTTGACGACCAGGTCGAGGTCGTCGACGTGGATGCCGCGGGCGGCCACGTTCGTGGCGACGAGCACGGTGACCTGCCCGGTCTTGAACTGTCGCAGGGTGCGAGTGCGTTGGGGCTGCGACTTCCCGCCGTGCAGCGCGGCGGCGCACACACCGCTGGCGAGCAGGTCCCGGGTGAGCCGGTCCACGGCGTGCTTGGTGTCCAAGAACATGATCACGCGGCCGTCGCGGGCGGCGATCTCCGTGGTGGTCGTGAGTTTGTCCGCGTCCCGGACGTGCAGCACGTGGTGCTCCATCGTCGTGACCGCGCCGGCCGACGGGTCGACCGAGTGGACGACGGGGTCGGTCAGGTAGCGGCGCACCAGGAGGTCGACGTTGCGGTCCAGGGTGGCGGAGAACAGCATGCGCTGCCCCTCGGGACGCACCTGGTCGAGCAGCGCAGTGACCTGCGGCATGAAGCCCATGTCGGCCATCTGGTCGGCCTCGTCCAGCACGATGCCGCCGACCTGGTCCAGCCGGCACTCGCCGCGGTCGATGAGGTCCTTGAGGCGGCCCGGGGTCGCGACCACGATCTCGGCTCCGCCGCGCAGCGCGGCGGCCTGCCTGCCGATCGACGTACCGCCGACGACCGTGGTCAGGCGGAGCCTCACGCAACGGGCGTACGGGGTGAGCGCGTCGGTCACCTGCTGGGCGAGCTCGCGGGTGGGGACGAGGACCAGGCCCAGCGGTCGACGGGGCTCGGCGCGCTGCCCCGCGGTGCGGGCGAGGAGGGCGAGTCCGAAGGCGAGCGTCTTGCCGGAGCCGGTGCGTCCGCGGCCCAGGACGTCCCGGCCCGCGAGGGAGTTCGGCAGCGTCGCGCCCTGGATGGGGAACGGCACGGTGAGTCCCTGCCTGCCCAGTTCGGCCAGCAGCGCGGCGGGCATGTCGAGCGCGGCGAACTCCGTCACGGCGGGCAGCGCCGGAGTGACGGTGGTGGGGAGAGCGAACTCCTGTGGCGCGGTGGGCCGTCGCCCGCGGCCACGCGACCGCCAGGCCCCGGCAGACCCACCGGACCCACCGGAACCGCCGGTACGGCCCGAAGCGGCGAAGCCGGACTGCCGGCCGCCCTTCCCGGTGCCGTAACCGCTCTTGCGGGGACTGGTGGAGCGGTCGGTCGTGCGCGTGCGGTTCAAAAAGGAACCTTCCTGTTACGGCCCATCTCATGGAATCTCCGCGGGGGACGAGTGCCGCGGGGAATTTCGAGAATGGGCCGGTGAAAAACCGATGAAAAGGGCGCCCGCAGCCGAAAATCTCGCCGGGAACGCACGCAGCTGGGGCCCGCACCCCGAAGGATGCGGGCCCCAGCTGCGATGTGTGCGTCAGTGTCAGGCGGGAACGATGTTCTCCGCCGTGGGGCCCTTCTGGCCCTGCGCGATGTCGAAGGACACCTTCTGGCCCTCGGCCAGCTCACGGAAGCCCTGGGCGGCGATGTTCGAGTAGTGGGCGAACACGTCGGCGCCGCCGTCACTCTGCTCGATGAAGCCGAAGCCCTTTTCCGAGTTGAACCACTTCACGGTACCGGTGGCCATGTCTATCTCCTTTGGGGCAGTACATCGGCGACCGCACCGTGCGGACACCGTGTCGCCGCGATGATTACCCCGCCGGAAATGACCGGATCACACGAAAAGCGCCCCGGCCGAAATAATCAGGCCAGGAGCACTTGAAGTTTTGGGAACCACAACTGCAACTGATTCGACAGTAGCACGCCACGGCTGCCGGGGCGGGAAAAATAATTCCGCTCCGCCCGTCGCACCAGGAACTCTCACCGCGCGGTGCGTCGAATTCTCACTCGGCGAACACAGAAATTTCCTGTCCGCGAGCACCCAGGAGCGCCGACCCACCTCCGAACGGGCCCTTCGGAGGTGCCCCTCCGAAGACGCGGTGCTTGGCTGGAGGACCAGGCCCCGCCTGCCACCTCCCCGTCCCGTCGCTCCGCGAAGGAACCCAGATGTCCCCGAACTCGCGCAGGCTGACAGTCACGCTCTCCGTACTGCTCGCCGTGTCCGCGTCCACAGGCTCCGCAGTCGCCTCCGCTCCCCTCCCCGTCGCCTCCGAAGCTGCTCACGCGTCCGCCGCGCCGAGGCCGGGTGACCTCATCAAAGCACTGCGCGCCGAGGCGGAAGAGACCATGGGCCTGGTCCAATTGGCCTGTGACCTCGATCTCGTCGACGGCCGCTTCGTCGAGCGGGCGGTCGCCGCCCTCCGCGAGAACACCGCGCCCCTCACGCGGAGTCCGGACGGAAACAAGGTCCTGGACGGGGTGACCGCCAGTCTGGAGCGGCACAAGAACGACGGCCTGTGCTCGTCGCGCGCCGCGCAGGAAGCGATCAAGAGCGAACTCATGAAGAACGTAGGGGTGTCGACGGCGATGAAGTTCAAGAAGGAACTCGAGCGGGACATTCCCGCGGCCCGCCAGGCGCTGCGCGGCTTCAACGACGCGCTGCGCGATCTGATCTCCGACGAGATCGACACACCGGCCGTCTCGATCGGTCTGCACCTGGATCTCTGAGTCCGCGTCCCCGAGTCCGCCGCCGGGCGGGCATCCCGCCCCGCCCGGCTCGGGCGCTGGATACGATCGCGGAGTGAACTCCACCCGGGAAGCTGCCGAGTTGCTCACCGCACTGGCCGACGCCGCGGCCCGTTTCAGGCAGGCGGGCTACGCCATCTTCCTGCGGCACCAACACGACACCCGGTGGAGGCAGTTCAGCAGCTACGGGGGCTCCGACGGCGAGCCCTGCGCCGTCGTCGGCTTCCTCATCAGCTTCCAGGACGACCGTGACCTCTGCGTCTCGGCGGTGGTCACCGCCACGCCCGACGGACTGACCGTCGGCGCGGACATCACGATCGACAGCGACGAGACGGAGACGGCCCGGGGCGAGCACCTCACGTACCTGCTTGAACTGCCGGACGTCGTCACCACCACGATGCCGGAATGCACCGCGACGCTCGACGACTACGTCCGGCAGCTGACGGACGCCGCCCCGGGCCTGGCGGATCAAGTCCTCGCGCGCACTCGCCCCGGACGCTGAGCGAGAGGCCTGCCCGGGGGCGCAGTCAGCCGTCCCACTGCCACTGCACCACCTCGGGCAGGTCCGTTCCGTGTTCGCGGATCCACTGGTGGTGCCGGGTGCGCGCGTCCGTCATGGCCTGGCGTACTCCCGCGGCGCTGACCGCGGTGCCGGGGACCCGGTCGATGACGTCCATGACCAGGCGGTACCGGTCGAGGTCATTGCGTACGACCATGTCGAACGGCGTGGTCGTGGTGCCGGACTCCTTGTAGCCGCGCACGTGCAGGTTGGCGTGCCCGGTCCGCCGGTAGGTGAGGCGGTGGATCAGCCAGGGGTAGCCGTGGTACGCGAAGATCACCGGCTTGTCCGGGGTGAACAGGCCGTCGAACTCGGCGTCGCTCATCCCGTTCGGGTCCTCCTCGGCCGGCAGCAGGGTCGTCATGTCGACGACGTTGACGACGCGTACGGCGAGCTCGGGCAGGTGCCGGCGCAGCAGTTGGGCCGCGGCGAGCACTTCCTGCGTGGGTACGTCCCCGGCGCAGGCGAGCACCACGTCGGGCTCGCCGCCCCGCTCGGTGCCCGCCCAGTCCCACACGCCCGCGCCGCGTGCGCAGTGCGCGACGGCCGCCTCCGGGCCGAGCCAGTCGCCGCTGGGGTTCTTGCCCGCCACGATGACGTTCACCCGGTCGCGGCTGCGCAGCACCTGGTCGGCCACCGCCAGGAGGGTGTTGGTGTCCGGGGGCAGGAAGACGCGGGCGATGCGGGGGCTCTTGTTGAGGACGTGGTCGACGAAACCGGGGTCCTGGTGCGAGAAGCCGTTGTGGTCCTGGCGCCAGACGTGCGAGGTGAGCAGGTAGTTGAGCGAGGCGATGGGGGCGCGCCAGGGCAGTCCACCCGCGGTCTTCAGCCATTTGATGTGCTGGTTCACCATCGAGTCGACGATGTGCACGAAGGCTTCGTAGCAGGAGAAGAGGCCGTGGCGCCCGGTGAGCAGGTAGCCCTCCAGCCAGCCCTGGCAGAGGTGTTCGGACAGCACCTCCATCACCCGGCCGTGCGGGTCGAGGTCCTCGTCGACCGGGAGGGTGCTCTCCTGCCACGCCTTGCCCGTCGAGCGGTAGACCGCCTGGAGCTTGTTCGAAGCGGTCTCGTCTGGTCCGACGAGGCGGAAGTTCCGTTCGCCCGCCGTGTCGGCCATGACCTTGGCCAGGTAGTCGCCGAGCACCTCGGTCGGCGCGTGGCTGGTGGTCCCGGGCTTGTCGACCGGGACCGTGAAGTCCGCCAGGTCGGGCAGGGGCAGCGCGCGCAGGCGCAGCCCGCCGTTGGCGAACGGCGTCGCCCCCAGGCGCCTCGGCCCCTCGGGCAGGCAGGCCAGGACCTGTTCGGCGGGGCGGCCTTCGGCGTCGAAGAGTTCCTGGGGCCGGTAGGAGCGCAGCCAGCGCTCCAGGTGGGCGAGGTGCTCGGGATCCTCCCGAACGCCGGACAGCGGCACCTGGTGCGCGCGCCAGGTTCCCTCCACCAGCTCGCCGTCCACCTCGTGGGGGCCGGTCCACCCCTTGGGCGTGCGCAGTACGATCATCGGCCAGCGGACCGGGCCGGTGGCGGCGCCCGCCCGGGCGGCCCGCTGGTGTTCGCCGATGAGGTCGAGGGCGCGGTCGAACGCGGCGGCGAGCGCCTGGTGGACGCGGTCCGGATCGTCGCCCTCGACGTGGATCGGGACGTGCCCGTAGCCGCGCAGCAGGGAGTCGAGGTCGTCGCGGGGCATCCGGGCGAGGACGGTCGGGTTGGCGATCTTGTACCCGTTGAGGTGGAGCACCGGCAGTACGGCCCCGTCGTGGACGGGGTCGAGGAAACGGTGGGAGTGCCAGGAGGCCGCGAGCGGGCCCGTCTCCGCCTCGCCGTCCCCCACGACGCAGGCGACCAGCAGGTCGGGGTGGTCGAAGGCCGCCCCGTAGGCGTGGGCGAGGGAATATCCCAGCTCGCCGCCCTCGTGGATGGAGCCCGGGACTTCGGGCGCCACGTGGCTGGGCACCCCGCCCGGGAACGAGAACTGGCGGAACAGCCGCTCCATCCCCCGCTCGTCGCGGCTCACGTCCGGGTAGGTCTCGCTGTAGCTGCCCTCCAGCCAGGTGTTGGCCAGCACGGCGGGGCCGCCGTGGCCGGGCCCCCACACGCACAGCGCGTTCAGGTCCCGCCGCCTGATGACCCGGTTCAGGTGCGTGTACACCAGGTTGAGGCCGGGCGAAGTGCCCCAGTGCCCGAGCAGACGGGACTTGATGTGCTCGGGGCGCAGCGGCTCGCGCAGCAGCGGGTTGGACATCAGGTAGATCTGCCCCACGGCGAGGAAGTTCGCCGCACGCCAGTGCGCGTCCACCGCACGCAGCTCGTCGGCGGTCAGGGGCGTCGTGGCCCGGTCGGCCGTCGTCATGGTGAGCTCCATCGAAGTGTCGGGTTCCGATCGGCCGCGCCGGCGGACTGGGGTTCCGCAGCTCGTCCCGGCGGCGCGGCGGGGTCTCGTGCGACGGGTTCCCCCGCCGGGTGATCTACACCTCCGGGACGCGACCCCGAGGGCGCGGCGCCTGCCCCCGTGGTCCCTTCACCAGAGTTCACCGGAGCTCCGGAGCTGACGGGGGCGACTCGGTCGGGCGGCTGACACGGGGCGGGCACTGTGATGTGCTGGCCCCCGGATCGGGGGCGGGAGGTGTGGAGGGGTTCGTGGGAGAGGTGGAGTACCCCGCGGGAGCGCGCCGGGACGGGCTGCCCGCGGTGCTGGACGATCCGGCCAGGCTGGCGGCGCTGGAGGCCAGCGGAATGGTCGGCAGCGCTCCTGAGCAGGTGTTCGACGACCTGACGCGGCTCGCGGTGTCGGTGACGGGGTCGGCGATCTCGGCGATCACGTTCGTCGGGGACACCCGCACGTACTGGAAGTCGGTGCCGCACCTGCCGTACGGCGGCGTGGAGCAGTGGCAGAACGCGGTGGGCGAGAGCTTCTGCTACTTCGCCGTCGGGGCGGGCGGCCCGTTCGTCGTGGAGGACGCCGAGAAGGATCCCCGTACCGCCGGGCACCAGGCGATCGGCCCGTGGGGGGTGGGTGCCTGGGCGGGCTTCCCGATCACGACGACCGACGGCCAGGCGATCGGGACGCTGTGCGTCATCGACACCCGGCCGCGCGAGTGGCTGCCACAGGAGCTGGAGACGCTCGCGGTGCTGGCCCGGGCGGTGTCCAACGAGATCAACCTGCGCATCTCCCTGCGCACCGCGCAGGCGGCCCTGGAGCGTGCCCGCGGCGCGCTGGCCACCTCGCGGGAGCTGGCCCGCAGCCTCCAGGACAGCCTCCTGCCCCCGGTGCTGCGCCCGGTGCCGGGCATGGACGCCTCGGCCTGCTACCTGGCCTACGCCGGCGAGGCGGAGGTGGTGGGCGACTTCTACGACCTCTTCCACGCCCGCGGGCCGTGGTGGACGGCCGTACTGGGAGACGTCTGCGGCCACGGGACGGAGGCCGCCAAGGTAACGGCCCTGGCCCGTTACACGCTGCGCGCCGACGCGGGCGACCACCTCTCCCCCGCCGTCGTGCTGGAGCGGCTGAACACCGCCATGCTCGCCCAGCGCGCCCCGCGCTACCTGACCGCCGTGCAGGCCACCTTCCGCACCACCCCGGCCGGCGCGGCCGGACGGCTGTGCCTGGCCGGACACCCCCCGGCCCTCATCCGGCGTGCCGACGGCCGCGTCCAGCGGACGGGCGTCCCCGGCACGCTGCTCGGCACCATGCCCACCGTGCGCCTCACGGACGTACGGTTCCGACTCGCCCCCGGCGACCTGCTGTTCCTCTACACCGACGGCGCCTGCGAGGCACGCCCCGACCCCCGCAGCGCTCTGCCCCACCGGCCGCCCTTCGACGAGAAGGCCCTCGCCCAGGCCCTCGCCGACACCCGGGGCATGGACGCGGCCACCACCAACAGCCACATCAGCGACGCCCTGGCCGCCCACCACGGCGGCTGGGCCAGCGACGACACCGCCTTGCTGTCCCTGCGGGTGCCGCCGGGCCCCTGATCGTACGAAGGTGCCGAGGTGACCGTACGAAGGTGCCCGGGGAGCCGGCCGATCCGGCTCTCGGGCCACCTGGGTGCCTTCAGCGGACGACCGATATCGCGAAGGGCGCGAATCCGCTGGAGCGGATCACGTGCGGGACGAACAGGATCGCGGCCTCCGTGGCGCGCGCGGTCCTGATCCCGCCCAGGTCCGTGATCCACTCCTCGCGCCAGCCGAGGTCGGCGAGCAGCTCGCGGACCGTCCGCTTGGCCTCCGGGTCCTCGCCGGAGAGGAACGCGGTGGGCGCCTGTGCGAGCGTGTCCGGCGCCGTCATCACCGGGAAGAGCATGGTGTTGAGCGTCTTGACGACGCGCGTGTCGGGCAGGGCCTCCTGGAGCTGCTCGGCCAGGCTCGTACCGGGGTAGATCAGGTCGGCGGGCAACCCGTCGGGTCCGTCGACGGTGGCGTTCGAGACGTCGACGAGGATCTTCCCGCTCAACTCCTCGCGCAGGGCGGTGAGTCGGTCCAGCGAGCCCTCGCCCGGGGTGGCGTTGACGACGATCCGGGCCTCCCGGACGGCCGCGGCCGCGGCGCCCGGCGCGCGGCCGGTCGCGGTGACCTCGTGCCCGGCTCGTGAGAGGCCCTTGGCCAGGTTGCCGCCGACGCGGCCGTTTCCGAGAACAGCGATCTGGGTCATGGTGAACTGCCTTTACGTGGAAGTGGAATGGGGTGCGGTTCGGGTCGGTCAGCGGGAGAGCGTGGCGACGGCCTGCGCGTGCACACCGGGCGCGGCGGCTACGAAGCTCGCGCTCCGCGGGGTCCAGGGGCGGCCCTCGGCGTCGGAGAGCCGTCCGCCCGCCTCGGTGACGAGCAGTGCCCCGGGCAGCAGGTCGGCGCGGGCGCCGGCGAACTGCCAGAAGGCGTCGATCCGGCCCGCGGCGACGTTCACCAGGTGCAGGGTCGCGGGCACGGAGGTGCGGACGACGAGCGCGTTGAAGAGCATCGCGGTGATGGAGGAGCCGACGCGCCGTACGACCTCCTCGTCCTCGTCGGGCCGGGCCTGGCTGGTGGCGACGATGCCCAGGCCGAGGTCCTCGGTCGGCGAGACGTGCAGCGGCCGGCCGTCCAGGAAGGCGCCGCCGCCGGTGAGGGCGGTGTAGGTCTCCCCCGTGAGGGGCAGGTGGACCGCGGTGAGCACCGGGAGGTTGTCGCGGACGAGGGTCGCGGTCACGGCCCAGTCGGGCAGGGCGTGCAGGTGGTTGACGTTGCCTTCGGCCGGGTCCACGACCCACCACTCGCCGGAGGGCAGTTCGCCGCCGTCCAGCTCGTCCTCCACCCAGCCCGCGTCCGGGCGCAGTTCGGTGAGGCGGGGGCGCAGGATGTCGAGGGCCGTGTCGTCGTTGGCGGCGAGCGCGCGCATCAGCTCGTCGCGGGTGGCGTAGCGCACGACCTCCCCGAAGCGCTCGCGCAGTGCCGTACCGGCGTCGCGTACGGCACTCGCGGTCCGGTCGAGCAGCTCGGCGTCGGAGAGGGACGCCTGGGAGGCAACGGCGTTGGTGGTCTGGGGCGTTGCGGACATGGCGGTGCTCCTGTCGTGAGGAGGGTGGTTGAGCCGGTGGGGCCGGTCAGGTGGTGCGCTTCGTGCTCTGCTCATGAAGGTAGGCAGTCGCTCGATTAACTTCAAATGCATGTTATGAACGCATAGGATTACTTCCATGCAACTGGATCTGAACCTGCTCGCCGCCCTCGACGCACTACTCGAAGAAGGCAGCGTCGCCGGGGCCGCCGAGCGGATGCACGTCACCGCCCCCGCGATGAGCCGGAGCCTGGGCCGGATCCGCCGCACGACCGGGGACCAGATCCTGGTCCGCACCGGCCGCACGATGACCCCCACGCCGTACGCGATCGCCGTCCGGGAGCAGGTGCACGAGCTGTTGCACCAGGTCCAGGGCGTCCTGGCGCCGAGCCGTGACGTCGACCTCGCGACGCTGGAGCGCACCTTCACCCTGCGCTGGCACGACGCCCTGGTCTCCCTGAGCGGCCCCGCGCTCCTCGCCGCCGTACGCGCGCAGGCACCCGGTGTGCGGCTGCGCTTCGTCGCGGAGTCGAGCGTCGACACCCCCGGGCTGCGCCGCGGCGAGGTGGACCTGGAGGCGAACGCCAACCGGCCGGGCGCACCCGACATCCGCGCCGAGAGCGTGGGCGAGACGCACCTCGTCGTCGTGGCCCGGCGGGGACACCCGCTCAGCGTCGGCGGGGCCCTCACCGCGGAGCGGTACGCCGCCGCGGAGCACGTCGTCGTGTCGCGGCGGGGCAACCTCGGCAACGCCCTCGACGCCGCCCTCGCACACCTCGGCCTGACCCGGCGCGTAGTGGCGGCGGTGCCCACGGAAGCGGCCGCGTGGGAGTTCGCGCGTCACTCCGACGTACTGGTCAGCGCCCCCGAGGCGGTGACCCGGTCAGCGGTCGCCGACCTCGGCCTGGTCGTACTCCCCCTGCCGCTCGAACTGCCCCCCGCGCCCATATACCTGTCGTGGCACCAGCGTTACGACACCGATCCCGCCCACACCTGGCTGCGGGGCCTGGCGCGCACCGCGCTGGCCGCGGGCGAGGCGTTCACCGAGGGGACGTGACCGGCCGTCCCGTGCGGCGGTTCGTCTCGGTGCGGCGCAGGAACACCAGCGCGTGGCCGAGCGCCCAGAGCAGCGTCTTGTCACGGGGGCCCTTGCCGACGGCGGTGGAGAGCCGGTAGGCGTCGGCCTCCAGACGCGCGCGCGTAGCAGGTGTCCAGGCGCGCGAGTGCGCGTGCCTCCGTCTCGTGGATGGTCGTGAGGGTGTCCCCTTCCTTGGCCGGGTTCCTTGGTCGGTTGCCTGATGGCATGTCTGTTGGCTTGTTCGGAACGGGTGTTGTGGGAGTACGGATGGCTGCGCGCGGGAGTGTCCGGGCGGCCGGTCGCGCGGGAGCTCCCGGCGGGGGGCTCAGGCGGGGGACATCGCGAGCTGGTGCTCCAGGGCGGCGGCGAGCTCGTGCGCGCGGGCGACCAGGGCCGGGATGCCGAAGGTGAACAGGAACGTCCCGAGGGTGATGTCGCCGAGGGCGTAGAGCCGCGGATCGGGCCCGTGCGGGGTGAGCAGCTGGTCGGTGCGCGGGTCGGCGCGCAGCCCGCCGTGCGGGTGCGGGACCGCCAGGCCGCCGCTGATCAGGGAGTTCACCAGGGGGTGGGCCGCGCGGGGCACGCAGTCGGGGGCCCTGCCGCAGGCGTTGACGAGGTGGTCCACCGTCACGCGGGTCCCGTCGGCGGTGTCCAGGGCGTGGCCGCCCCGTGTGCCGGGGGTGACGCCGGCCAGCCCTCGGTGGAGCCTGAGCCCGCCTTGCGCGGCGAGGCCCAGCAGGGTGTTGGCGCTGCGCGGGGACATCGGGCAGCACAGGCTCATGATGGTGCGCTGGTGTGCGCGGAGCAGCTGGGCGCGGTCGTCCTCGCGCAGCCGGGACCAGAGCCGGGGACCGAGGTAGGGTGCGACGCCCTGGAGCAGGCGCAGGGCCGAGAGCGGCTCGGCCGCTCCCTCGAGGTGGCGTTGCAGGCGGCGCACGGGAGGTTCGGATGCCGCGGTGCGGAACTCGCGGGCGAGGTCGGCAGGGTCGGTTCCGGCCGCCGTCAGGAGGTCGCCGACCCAGGCGGCCGCCCGCGACCAGCGCAGCCCCTCGTCACCACTGTCGGGCAAGTCATTCCAGCCCGAGGGGAGTTGAGGCAGACCCTCGACCGGGTACGGACGCACGCCGGGCAGGGTCCCGGTGCGCGAGACCATGCTGATGGGGCCGCGGTGGCCCTGCTCGCGCAGGGCGACCACCACGTCGATCGCGGTGAGTCCGCACCCGAGGATGCCCACGTGTGCGGTCGCGGACAAGGGCGCCAGCGTTTTACGCAGGGGGTAGGGGTCGTGGGTGAAGTCGCGCCGTCCGGAAAGCTTGTACGCGTCCTGGGGGCGGTCGCCGCCCACGGCGAGCACGACCTGGTCGAAGAGTTCGGTGCGGGCCGTGGAGGTGCGCAGGAGGATTCCGTCGTCCTCGCTCGCGGCGTGGGTGACCTGTTCGCGGTGGACGCGGACGTCCCATCCCCGGCGCATGAGCGTGTCGAGCGCGTCGAAGGCGCACGCCTGGAGGTACTCGCCGTAGACGGGGCGCGGCGGGTAGCGCAGGCCGCCGTGGACGGGATCGCGCTCCTCGGTGAACAGGTCGCGCACGTCCAGCCACTGGAGGAAGTCCCGCGGGTTCTCGTGTCGTACCGACATCCCCCCGGGCACGGCGTTGGTGCGCGCACAGTCGGCGTCGGGCTGGTAGGCGCGTCCCCGCCACAGCAGGGAGGAGGGGTCGAAGACGGTGAGCGAGGCGGTGGGCAGGTCGCGCCGGGTCAGCTCGTTCAGCAGGCAGACGGCGGCGGCTCCCGCACCGATGACGGCTAGCGAAGGGCGCTGGGACACTGTTCCTCCTCCACATGGACCCGTACGTACTGGTCCGGTTCGGGCGCCGTTCCGGCGGCGGGCGTTACGGGCTCGCCCTGTTCGGCCACACGGGTGGCGCTGTGGGGGAGGGTCGTGTCGCGGGTCAGTTCGCGGGCGCCCAGGACGGCCAGGCTCATGCCCATCAGGCCCGGGAGCAGGCTGGGGGCGTGAGCGCACAACGCGAACCCGTTCAGCCGCACCTGGAACGAATCCAGCGCGGAACGCGCCGCTATGGGCAGATCGTTTGGAGTCGGATAGCTGATGCGTGTCATGGAATTCCTCCGTGAACTTTCCTCGCGGACACTGCCCGGACAGGTCCGACGTCGAGCACTGCCGTCTCGCTCGAAGACCGGAAGCGGCGCGCCGGACGGGCGGTGAACGCTGCGGGCCGCGGACCTGACGCGCCGTTGATGCGGGGCGGGGAACTCTTCCGAGAATCCACTTGGTCCAGTCCGGACCCATGACGGGCAAGCGCTTTCAGCCGCCAACGACCGTCCATTCAGCCAAAGCGGCGCGGGCCGGTCAACAGCCCTCACAGGATTCACGATTCACGTGGTGAAACTTTGTGCCCTTGTGAAGGGACGGTTGCCCGACCCTCCATTTCGCGCCAAGACGACTTTCCGCCTCTGGCCCGATTCCTCCTCGGGAACGGCTGTGAACGATGCATCCATGGGGATTTTGCTACGCGCGTCACTCCTGGTGCCGATGTTCCTCTCCCAGGGCCGGAACACGAGGGCGGCATCCCGCTCCGCGGCGACCGAATATGCGCGGCGCATAACGGGGGTGGCGTTGCCCCGCCCGCACCCGGGGCAGGAGTCGAGCCAGGACGCGGTGCCGCCGACCGCCAGCGTTCCCGCCACGGGCCCGCACACCGCACGGGCCCGCCCAGAGCGCGAACACGAGGAGGAACGATGACCCGCGGCGCATCGAGGAACAACCGGCTCACCCACGTGCTCAGGCAGGAAGCACGGTGGAGCAATGCCGACCTCGCCCGGGCCGTCAACGCCCTCGGCCGCACCCAGCACCTGGAGGTGCGCTACACCCGCAGTTCGGTGGCGCACTGGCTGGCCGGCACCCGCCCCCGCCCGCCGGCCCCCGGCTTGCTCCTGCAAGTGCTCGGAGCGCGTCTCGGCCGACCCCTGAGCGCCGCCGACATCGGCCTGGGCGAAGCACCTACCCCCCTCACCCCACCCTGCCAGCTGGTCCAGGACACCCCGGCCACCGTGCGCTGCCTCTCCGCGCTGCTCGGCTCCGACTCGGCCCCGGGGTGCCGTACGGACTCACCGGCCGGCTGTTACACGCCGCCCAGCACCCAGACCCTCCGCCTCGCCCTGGCCGGCCTCGACTCCCCCGCCCCGTCCGACCACGCCCGTGACCGTGCGGGGATCGAGGAACTCCACGCGATGGTCGGGGCCTTCGCGGGATTCAACGAACGGTTCGGCGGAGGCAACGTCCGCCTGATGCTCACCCACTACCTGCGCGGACAGGTCGCCCCGCTGCTCAGCACCCGTCCGGACGAACCCGACCTCTTCAGTGCCGCCGCCCAGTTGACGCACCTGCTCGCCGACATCTGTACGGACATCACCGCGCACGCCACCGCCCAGCGCTACTACCACCTCGCCTACGGCCTCGCCCGCCACGCACGCGACCGTCACCAGGCCGCCATCACCCTGAGGGCCCTCAGCGCCCAGGCCACGCTCCTGGGGCACCCCGGCGACGCCCGTCTGCTCGCCGACGCCGCCCTCGACGCGGCCGGGCGCACCGCCCCCAAGGCCGTCCAGGCCTTCCTCTACGCCCAGCAGGCCCTCGCCCATGCCTGCGACCGTCGGCCGGCCGGCGCACTCACCGCCCTCCACGCGGCCGAACGAGCCCACGACTCGGCCACCGGTGAAGGCCCTTTCCACCACTACCCCCGCTCCGCGCTGGACTACCAGCGCGCCCAGGTCCTGGCCACCCTGGGCGACCGCCGTCACGCCCACCACGCCTACCGGTCCTCCCTCGCCCGGCGCCTCCCCCAGCAGCACCGCCCGCTCGCCCTCACCCACGCGCGCTGCGCCCACAACCTCCTGCGTACCGGACACCTGGAGGAGGCCTGCCACCACTGGAACCACTTCCTGGACCACCACCGCCACCTCCACTCACACCTCGCCCAGCACGAACTGGCCCTGCTCGCGCAGCACTTGACACCCCACCGCACCCAGCCCCACGCCGCCGACACCCTCGCCCGCGCCCGTCAGCACTGAAGCCGCCGCGTCGGGGACGCGAGGCCGGACGCGGTTGACAGCCGTACGGCACTACCGGCTACGCTCCACATTGCTAAGAATATTGATAATCAATGATCTGAGGTAATGTGGACGTCGTACCGAGCCCCGAGCCGTACCGGTGGCGGTGGCTGATCCTCGTGGTGATGATCGTCGCGGAGGTCATGGACCTCCTGGACGCGTCGATCGTCAACGTCGCGGGGCCCGCGCTGGAGGAGTCCCTCGGTGCCGGTTCCGTCGGCCTGCAGTGGGTGATCGGCGGCTACGCCCTCACGCTCGGGGCGGGCCTGGTCCTGGGCGGTCGGCTCGGTGACCGCTACGGGCGGCGCCGGATGTTCCTGACCGGCCTGGCCGCCTTCACGCTCAGCTCGCTGCTCTGCGCCCTGGCCCCGAACATCGAGTCGCTGATCGCCTTCCGGCTGCTCCAGGGGACCGCGGGGGCGCTCCTGCTCCCGCAGGGCCTCGGGCTGCTGCGCGAGAACTTCTCCGGACCCGAACTCACCAAGGTCTTCGCGGTGTTCGGCCCCGTGCTCGGCCTCGGCGGCATCGTCGGTCCCGTCCTGGGCGGCTTCCTCATCGAGGGCGACTTCTTCGGCCTGGGGTGGCGCTCGGTGTTCCTGGTCAACCTGCCCATCGGGCTCGCCGCGCTGGCCGTCGCGGCGGTGTTCGTCCCGAGGAAGGACGGCGACCGTTCCGTACGCATCGACCTGGTCGGCGCGGGCCTGGTCGTGGCGGCCTGCGCGCTGCTGGTGCTCCCGCTCAACCAGGGGCAGGAGGCCGGCTGGCCGCTGTGGACCTGGCTGTGCATGGCCGCGTCCGTCGTCGGCTTCGCCCTCTTCGCGCTGCGGCAGCGACGGGCCGCCACCGCCGGCCGTGAGCCCCTGGTGAACCCGCGCCTGCTGCGCAAGCCCGCCTTCACCGTGGGGCTCGGGGGCATCGCCCTGTTCTTCGGCGGGCTGATCGGCACGCAGCTCGTCCTCACGCTGTTCCTCCAGATCGGCCAGCACTTCAGTGCCGGGGACGCGGGCCTGGGCAACCTGCCGCTCGCGGTGGGCACCGCGATCGGCGGCGCGATCAGCGGCGCGTTCCTGGCCGACCGGATCGGCCGCGCGGTCCTCCAGATCGGCCCGCTGACCCAGCTCGCCGGTGCGGCGCTGCTCTGGTACGAGCTCGACGGCCTCGGCACCGGGTCGTTCTCGATCTGGGACATCGCCCCGGGCGTGGCGGTGGCCGGTGTCGGGGCGGGCATGGTGATCGCCGCGCTGTTCAGCTTCATCCTCGCCGCGGTCGACGACGACGAGATCGGCTCCGCCTCCGGCGTCCTGTCCGCCGTGCAGGCCGTCGGCGGCTCCATCGGCGTGGCGGTCTTCGGCTCGGTCTTCTTCGCACGGGCCGAGGCGGGCGACTTCTCCGGCGGCTTCCACCACGCGCTGCTCGTGCAGGCGTGCCTGCTGGCGGCGTTCCTGGCCATCACCTTCCTGCTCCCGAAGAAGGGTCGGCCCGAGGACGAGCAGCACGGCGTCACCGGCCCTTCCGCCGCAGGCGGCGGCTCCGCCGACTCCGGGGCGAGGCAGGGCGCCCCGGTGTGACGCTCCGGTCCGGTGTCGCGCGTCATGATGGGTTGCCAACGCCTTCAGCGATCGCCCTGAGCAGTCGCCTTCAGCAACCGAGGAGCAGGTTCCACGCGATGACCGCCGACCGTCCCAGTGATCCCCCGTCCACGCCCCCGGCGGAGGGCCCCCTCCGCGAACAGCTGCGCAACCTGACCCGCCGCCAGCAGCGGTTCGAGCGGTACCTGAGCCGGAAGATGCGCGTGGACCTCGCCGGGCTCGCGGTGATGGACCGCCTCGTCAGCGCCGGACCGGCGACGCCGAGCCAGCTGGCCCGCGAGCTCAGTACGTCGACGGCGGCGATGACGCTGGTCGTCGACCGGCTGGCGGACGGCGGACACGTGACCCGGCAGCCGCACCCCAGTGACCGGCGCAAGGTGCTCGTGACACCGGCGGAGGAGTGGGAGGGGGCCGCGTACGAGCACGTCGGGCCCCTCGTCGACGGCATCGGCGAGATCACCGAGGCCATGACCGACCAGGAGCGGGCCACGGTGGCGGCTTTCCTCCGGCGGGCGGTCGCCGCCTACGACCGGGCGACCGAGGGGTAGCGGACGCGGAGGCCGCTCCCCGCCCTGGTCCCCGTCGCTGGCCGGAGCCCCGCAGGGTGGGCCCGGTCAGGCCGGTTCCGTCAGCGCGGGCAGCGAGACGCGGACCGTCAGCCCGCCCGTCGCGTTGGCCCGCGCCTCGACGGTGCCGCCGTGGGCCTCGGCGATCGCCTGAACGAGCGCCAGCCCGAGTCCGTACCCGCGGGCGCTCTCCACGCGCGTGTGGGCCCGGTAGAAGGGTTCGAAGAGCTTCTCCACGGTGGCCGGGTCGACGCGCGGGCCGCTGTTGGCGACTTCCAGCAGGACCCGGTCCGCGTGCTGTCCGTCGCGGTCGCAGGTGGTGGGGGCGACCGTGACGGTCACGTACGCGTCCGGTTCGCGGGTGTTGTGCTTCAGCCCGTTCTCGGTGAGGTTGACGATCAGCCGTCGCAGCAGGGTCGTACTCCCCCGCACCGCGCAGTCGGGGTCGTCGGCGACCAGGGTGAGGGCCGGTCCGCCGGGAGGCGCCGCGTGCAGGGCGGCGACGGTCTCCTCGGCGAGCGCGGCCATGTCGACGGGGTCGCTGTCGAAGGTGATGTGTTCGGTCTCCGCGAGACGCAGGAGTTCCCGGACCACCCGGATGTTGCGCTCGTTGGACTCCGTCAACATGGGCGCGACTTCGGCGAGTTCCTCCGGCGAGGGGCGGTCGCCGAGCATCTGCAGGGCCGTCTTGGTGGTGGACAGCGGGGTGAGCAGCTCGTGGGCGGCGTTCGCCGCGAAGCGCCGGTGGGAGGCGAGCGAGTTCTCCAGGCGGGAGAGCGTGACGTCGAAGGTGTCGGCGAGCCGGCGCAGTTCGTCGTGCGGGCCGGTGGCGTTGATCCGGTGGGACAGGTCGCCGTCGGCGGCGCGGGTCGCGGCGTGGTTGAGGTCCTCCAGAGGGGCGAGGAGCCGGCGCGAGAGGCGCCGGCCCAGGAGCAGGCCCCCGGTCGCGACGACGAGGACGCCGCCGATCGACACGGCGAGGACGGTGGACCACACGTCCTCCTTGGTACGGATCCCCGAGCTGTCGGGCAGGTGCACGAGTCCGCCGGGGCTCGGGGAGGCGGTGCTGCCCTGGCCGGCGGGCGGGGAGGGGGTGTCTCGGTCCACGGGGGCGACCGGCTTGGCGGGTGCGGCGTTGCTGCCCGGGGGGACGACGACGGGGGTGGTGAAGTCGTACGTGGGCAGCCAGCGCATGCCCACGTAGATGGTCGCGACCATCAGGGCCCCGCACACGGCGAGGGCCGCGCCGAAGCCGATGGTGAGCCGGGCGTGGATGCTGAGCGTGCGGGCACCGTGCCGGGAGGGCGCGCTCGCGGCGCGGCCGGTCCGGTGTCCGGCCCACCGGCCCCGCTGTCTCACTGCGTGCCCAGGCGGTAGCCGGTGCCGGTGACGGTCTGGACTATTTTCGGCGCGCCGAGCTTGCGGCGCAGGGTGTGCACGACCAGGCGCACCGCGTTCCCGCTGTGGCCGCCGTCGCCGTTCCATGCCTTGTCCTGGAGGAACGCGCTGCTGACGGCTCCGCCGTCGGCCCGCAGGAGCAGTTCGAGGACCGCGATCTCCTTCGGGGTGAGCCGGATCTCCGCGCCGCCGCGGGTGACCTGCTGGCGGTGCACGTCGAGGGTGAGGTCGCCGTGGGTCAGGACGTGGGGGTGGGCCATCGGGCCGCGCCGGTCGAGGGCGCGCAGCCGGGCGACCAATTCGGGCAGGTCGAAGGGTTTGGCGAGGTAGTCGTCGGCGCCGAGGCCGAAGCCGGTCACCTTGTCGTCGAGGCTGCTCGCCGCGGTGAGCATCAGGACGCGTACGCCGAGGTCCATCTCCAGCACGCGGCGGCACACTTCGTCGCCGTGCACGAGGGGCAGGTCCCGGTCGAGGACCATCACGTCGTAGTCGTAGATCCGGACCAGCTCCAGCGCCCGGGCGCCGTCCGTCGCGGTGTCGGTGGCGATGCCCTGGCGGGCCAGGCCGAGTTCGAGCAGCCGGGCCATCGGTGCCTCGTCCTCCACGATCAGTACGCGCACGCCCCTGGCCTGTTCCTTCGCTGAGAGTTCCATGAGGATGCCGGGCCGTCCCCCAGGACCACAGCATCTTGATTACCGGACATATCCATATCTACCGCATGCGGTATTTGAGCGGTGTATGAGACCAAGGTCCCGGGTCGAAAGGCATCACATAAAGGGGAAATACCCGCCCCCTTAGCGTCGTTGGCATGAATCTCTTCAAACGTGCCTGCTGGCGCCTGACCGGGCAGTTGGGCAAGACCCTGATGATGGTCGGCCTCTTCACCGTCATCTGCACCCTGGTCCTGTCCGGGTTCCTCATCAGGTCCGCCGCCGCGCGCGCCGCCGACGACGCCAAGCGCAAGGTCGGTGTGGTCGCCACCATGCAGCTCGACGTGAACGCGCTGATCGCGTCGGGTGGCGGCAACGAGGGAGGCGGGGGCGGCCAGCCCGGCACCATCGGCGCCAAGGGCGAGCTCCACCAGAGCGTCGTCGACAAGATCTGCAAGTCCTCCGCGGTCACCGGCTGCAACTACTCCGTCGAGAGCGTCGGCCGCGCGAGCGGGCTGAAGCTGCACCAGCCTGTGCCGCCGCCCGCCGGGCAGGACGCCTCCGGCACGAACTTCTTCTCCGCCGCCGGCATCCGCGACCAGAAGGAGGAGAAGGACTTCCGCAACGGCGACGCGAAGATCGTCTCCGGTCGGGGCATCACCCCGGACAGTGCCAAGAACGAGATCGTCATCGAGGAGCGCGTCGCCAAGGACAACAAGGTCAAGGTCGGTGACGTCGTCACGCTGAAGGTCGGCGAGGTCCCGGCGACCGGACAGCGCAGCGAGGCCGACGTGTCGTACAAGGTCGTCGGCATCTACAAGAGCGGCACCGTCGACACCGGCTCCTACGTCCCGGCCATGATGGACCCGGCCAACAAGATCTACATGACCCCGAGCGGCAGCTCCGTGCTCCAGGGCAAGGCGGCCGGCAGCGAGGGCGACCTCAGGACGGCCACCTTCAGCCTGAAGAGCCCCGACGACCTCGATCAGCTGAAGAAGGACGCCGAGGCGGCGGGCGCCGACGGGAAGATCTTCCCGGTCACCGTGAACGACAAGCAGTACAAGGCGCTGGTCGGACCCATCACGCGCACCGCGCAGTTCGCCACCATCACCGTCTGGCTGGTGGCCCTGGCCGGTACGGCGATCCTGGCCCTGATCATCGCCTCCTCCCTGCGCGAGCGGCGCAAGGAGCTGGGCATCCTGCTGGCGCTGGGCGAGAAGAAGCCCCGGCTCATCGGCCAGCACCTGGTGGAGATCGTCGCCTGTGCGCTGGTCGCGATCGGGATCGCGGGCGCGGCCTCCCAGGCCCTGGCCCAGCCCATCGGCGACAGCCTGCTGGCGGGCGAGGTGTCCTCGGCCAAGGAGGACGCCGCCAAGCAGACGCCCGAGCGCGACCCGTCCGACCCCAACGGGGGGATGAAGGACAACGGCCCCGAGATCAAGCCGGTCGACTCCCTGCAGGTCAAGGTCGGCCCCGCCGACATCGTCCAGGTGGGCGTCCTGGGCCTCGGGATCGCCGCCGTGGCCACGATCCTGCCCGGCATCCGCGTGATGCGCCTGACCCCCCGCGACATCCTCACGAAGGGCGACTGACCACCATGACCACCGAGACCGCCACCGCCGGCACCCCCACGGAGACCGGTCCGGCCCTGCTGGAGATCTCCGGCGTCAGCCGCACCGTCACCGCCCGCAACCGCCGCCGTACGCTCCTCAAGGACGTCAACCAGAGCTTCGAGGCCGGGCGCATGTACGCCATCGTCGGCCCGTCCGGCTCCGGCAAGACCACGCTCCTCTCCCTCGCCTCCGGACTCGACGCGCCCACCACGGGCACGATCCGCTTCCAGGGGCGCGACATCTCCGAGATGGGTCTCGGCCGCTACCGCAACCGGCACGCCGCCACCGTCTTCCAGTCCCTGAACCTGATCACCTACATGACCGCGGTGCAGAACATCACCTCCGCCATGGAGATCACCGGCGTCAAGTCCCGCCCGGGCGCCCGCAAGCGCCGCGCCGTGGAACTCCTGGAACTGCTCGGCGTCGAGCCCACCGAGCACCACCGCCGCACCCTCCAGCTCTCCGGCGGCCAGCAGCAGCGCGTCGCCATCGCCCGGGCCCTGGCCTGCGAGGTCGACGTCCTCTTCGCCGACGAGCCCACGGGCGCCCTGGATCACGAGACCGCCGAGAGCATCGTCGAGGTGTTCCGCAAGCTCGCGCACGAGGACGGCAAGTGCGTCATCCTCGTCACGCACTCCCGCGAGGTGGCCGCCGCCTGCGACGAGGTGCTCCAGCTCAAGCGGGGACGCCTCGTCCCGGCCTGACCGGCCATCCGGCCCGACGGGTCATCAGGCACGACCGGCCCGTGGAAGACCGGCCCACGGACAACCGCCCCACGGCACGACCAGGGGAGCGCGCCATGCACTCCATGCACTCCATACGGAACACCTCCGCGCACCGTGGCGTGGAGGCGACGCACCCTGGCACCCCCCTGGAACTCGCCGCTCTCCGTACGGCCACCCAGGACCCCTACCTCCGCTACGCCCGCGCGCTGCTGCCGGAGGTGCAGGCGCACGAAGCGCTCTACGAGGCGTTCTCGACACTGCGCGCGTCCTTCGAAGCGGCCCTGGCCAGCCCGGACATACGGCGGTACGCCTGGCGGACCCTGCGCACCGCCGTCACGACCCGGGCCTCCCGCGACACGGACGGGACGCTCCTGCTGCCGCCCCGCCCCACCGCCGCACGGCACGACCAAGGAAGCCGTACGCCGAGCCCGCAGCTCCTCCGGCTGATCGGCACGCTTCCCGAGGCCCAGCTCGACGTCTTCGTCCTGCGCCACCTGTGCGCCCTCACCCCCGAGGAGACCGGACAGGTGCTGGGCGAACCGCTGTCGGCGACGCGCTCCGCCGAACGTCATGCTCTGCGCCTCCTCATCGAGTCAGCCTTCAGGACGTCGTAGTCACGAGCCGGCGGGGAACTGTCCGGATGGAAGGGGCGGCACGGAACTCCCCACCTCCGGCCGGGTAGCGGCGGAGAACTCCGCGTCCACCAGCGCCAGGTCGGCCTCCGTGGTGGCCCTTCCATGACGCCGGGCCAGGGCGAGCCAGACCAGGACGGCAAGGACCAGTACCAGCCACACGGTGGCCGACGCCGTCCCCGCGGCCTCGGAGGGGCAGGGGCCGCTGGGCAGCTCCCGGCCGCCCCGGTAGTTGGGTCCCGCGCACTGGGCGAACGCCGCGCCCGGCGCCGCGAGGACGAGGACCAGGGCGGTGAGCCCCGAACGGAACAGCACGGTCACAGCGCGACCCCCTGGTCGATGTGGAGCGGTGAGCCGGAGGGGAGCGCCGGAAGGCCCTTCAACTCCCTTACGTGGTCTGCCCGGTGTGGCAGCGGTTCGATCAACAGCCGCAGTTGCGCCTGCTGCAGGCGGATCAGGTGCCTGAGGCCCGCCGTCCCGTCGCGGCGCCACACCGCGAGTTCCAGCAGCAGGCGCCGCTTCGGCGAGAGCAGCAGGCCGCCCTCGGCCGGTGTCACGGCGCCCGTGCCCTCGCCGGTTCCGGCGGAGAGCGCGGCGCGCAGCGTCGCCTCCTGCGCGCGCAGTCCCCGCCTGAGCAGCAGGACGACCAGGACCGCGAACGGTCCCGCCGCGAGCAGGATGACCATCGGCACCCCGATCAGTACCCCCATCGTCTCGGCGCCGGAGAACAGGTCCTTGCGCCAGCGGTCCAGGACCGGCAGCAAGGCGTCGAACAGCAGGTGTCCACCGCACGCGGCCAGCAGCCCGCTCGCGCACATCGCCACGCGGTCGCGCCGGGTGGCCGCTTCCGTGGCCGCCCCGAACCCGGCCCCCGCCAGCGCGCCGAAGACGGCGTGCACCGTGAGCAGTCCGACCACCTGACGGGTCCAGAACTGCGCCGCCGGCTGGCCCGGCTCGATCTCGGCCACGTACCGCACCGTCTCGGTGAGGTTGAGCCCGATGCCCGCGGCGGCCCCCAGGACGAGGCCGGACACCATCCCGTGCACGCGGCGGCGGAAGACCAGCAGGACGAGCGCGACACCGGCCGCCTTGCCCAGCTCGGCGACGAGGCCCGCGTTCAGGGTGGCGAACCCCATCAGCGAGCGGATCGAGCCGCGCGGGTGCGCGAAGTCCAGCAGGTAGCCGCCCGCGTACCAGGCGAACCACATCACCATCACGAGCGCGAAACCGGCTCCTACCAGGGCGCCCCAGGCGAAGGCGAACACGGTGAGGCGGGCGGGCAGTCGTACGTACAACTGGGCGCGGTGCACCACGAGCAGGGCGGCGGCGGAGGTCGCCAGGCACAGCAGCGCGGTGAGCGGGGCGCCCGAGAGCGTGTCCAGCGCCATCACGGCGTACGGGAGGAAGAGGACGGCCAGCACGGCCGCGCGACAGACCCGCACGACCCCCGTACGGCCGGAGCGCGCGGCGCCGTACAGCACAGGGGCGAGCAGCAGCGCGACGCCCCACCCCGAGTAGAGGAGCACCCGCGTCCACCGGAGGGCCGGGGGCTGGGGAAGCAGGTAGATCCTCATCCAGGGCAGCGGGGACTTGATCTCCGGCGCGGTCCAGTACAGCACCTGGGCGGTGGCGAAGGCCGCCGAGAGCACGAGCGCGAAGCCCAGCGCGATGCGCCAGGGCCGGCGGAAGGCGTCCGGCGCGTGCCGTGGCACCGGGGGCGGGGCGGCCTGCGGCGCCAGTGGGGCGGGCGAGGTCACGGGGTGCCTCCTTGTGCTGCCGGCCCGGGGGCCGCGGTGGGGAAGCCGGAGGGCAGCTCGGTCGGGAAGCCCGTCGGCAGGGTGCTGGGCCATCCCGGAGGCGTCGCCCCGCCCGGCCGCGGCGGCACGACCGGCGCGTTCTCGGGCAGCGGGATGGGCGGGTCGGAGGTGAACCCGACCAGGACGCCGAGCACGAGCGCGACCGCGCCGAGCCCTCCCACGAGCGACATCAGGCGTGCGTGCGGGGGCCGGGCCGGGGTGTGCGGGTCAGGACCGTCGGCCGGGTCCGCAGGACCGGCCGGGGGCGGGACCGGGTGGGTCATCGGTACCTCCGGGTACGGGAAGGGGAGCGCGGGGCCGTGGCGACGGCGCGGCGCAGGGGACTGGCACCGGCCGCGTCCAGGCGGCGCCTGCGCCACCACAGCAGACCGGCCAGGGGCACCAGGAGCGCGGGCAGCAGGCGCAGCGCCAGGGCGCCGTTCGACAGGCCGTCGCCCGGTGCGTCGAGGCCCGCGGCCTGGCGGGGCGTGGGAGCGCCGAGCCAGACGGTGCTGTCCGCGGTACCGCCGGGCCAGGAGGCGTTCGACGCGCGCAGTGAGCGTTCCACCCGGGCCGCGTCGCCCGGCGAGGGCGCGTCGCGCATCGGTACCCGGGTCAGGTCCACTCCCCCGTAGGTGTAGGTGGTGACGTAGTCGGCGTTGCCGCGCGTCGTGCGGCGGGTGACCTTGAACTCGCCCTTGGTGTACGACCGTACGAACGCGTCGAACGTGTCGGTGGGCTTCCAGGAGGTCTTCGTCGGCCACGCGCTCGCGTCGCCGCGGTCGATCAGGGAGGCGTAGGTGGTGTGCCGGGTCCGGCTGAGGCCCCGGTACCACTCGGCCGCGACGCGGGCCAGGTAGACGCGGCGCAGGTCGGCGTACTCGCGGCCGGTGTTGATGGCCTTCTTGAGCTTCGTCAGGACCAGGTCGCGGTAGACCTGTTCGTTGTGCGTCTGGTCGGCGGCGCTCTGGCGGGGGCAGTTCTGCCCGGCCGTGACGCCCCGGGACTTGAGGTACTGGGTCTCCATCTTCACGTCGAGGGGCGCGTCCAGGATGTACAGCTTGTCGTCCTCCTGGTGCACGGTCGCGGGCGCGGGGACGATCCAGGTGCGGAAGGACAGGCACTGCCCCTTGATGCGCTTCCACAGGTCCCTGCCCGCCCCGGTGTCCGGGTGGATCAGGCGGCCGACGGTCTTCTTCATCTCCAGGTCCGCCTGGAGCAGCACCCGGCCCGCGTCGGTCGCGCCGAGACGGCGGTCCACGATGCGGTCGGGTTCGTCGGGGTTGAGGTTGACCCAGAAGTCCTGGGGGCGCAGGGAGAGCCAGACGAAGAAGGCGTCGGAGGAGAGGGTGGCCGCGCTCAGGCCGGTGCTGGTCCGCGCGTCCCCGCGCCACGGGTCGCGGCCCGCCTGGAAGGAGTACTGGAGGCCGCTGCCGTCGCCCGGGTCGGCGAGGTAGCGCAGTTCCATGGTGGTGAAGTCGATGCCGCCGGGGTCCATGGCGGAGGCGGCGAGGGCCTGGCCGAGGCCGGTGGACAAGGCCGCGGACCGTGCGGCTGCGTCGTCGTCCTTCTCGGCACAGGGGTCGGCGGCCCGCAGCGCCATGACGGGGACGGCGGGTACGGGAGCGCCTCGGCGCAGGGACTGGGCGTGGGGCGCCGGGGGCGGGCAGTCCTTGGCGGGCGATGCGTGGAAGACCTGGACGAGGGCGCTCACGGCCTTGTCCGTGTTGGCGTCGGCGAGGGCCTTGACCTGGCCCAGGTCGAGGGCGAGGGCCTGCTTCGTCTCCGCGTTGATCTCCTTCCTCCGCGCAGTCAGTCGACTCGTGATCTGTTTCTTCTTCTTCGCGTGCTGCTCGGGCGTGCCGGAGCTCGCGTCGATCTTCTTGAAGCGTTCTGCCTTGAGCTTGAGGGCCTGGACGGACAGCCCGTACGGCCGGCCGTACCCCGTTCGCAGCGACAGCGGGTGCAGCTTGGCGCACATCTCGCACTGCTGGCGCTCGGAAGTGGCGTACAGCCGTGCGCTGTCCGGTATGTGGTGGGCGCGGCGGTAGTCGGCGAGCAGGTCCTCGGAGTGGATCGAATCCTCCTCGTTCCCCTGCTCGTCCTCGTCCTTGGTGACGTTCAGCGCGCTGATGGTGATCAGTTGGAGGTGCCCCGCCTCGCGGATCCGCGTGACGGCCTTGGGATCGAGGAACGCAGCGACGGAGTCCAGCCGGACCCAAGAGGCACGCCAGTACTGCCCGTGGGTGTTCGGCTTGAGTTCCTTGTCGCTCTCCTGCATCCGCTCCCAGTCGTCCCGATCCACCGCGGTCGGATCGATGAACTCCACGGCTCCGTTGCGCATCTCGTCGAACGCGGCCTCGCTCTCGGCCTTCTTGTCGGCTTTCAGCAGTTCGCGATAGAGCTGCACGCGCAGGTCGGTGACCGGAAGCAGCAGCGGGTGCAGGAGCGGGTTCTCGACGCCCTTGACCTCGGAGAGGTCCAGCCCCTCGGCGGCCCCGGGGGGCCGCACGTCCCCGCCGGGGGAAGCAGACGGCTTCGGGGGCGGCGTGGCCGCCGGAACGGCGCGGGCCTCCGGCGCCGTTCCGCCGCCGACGAGGGCGAGGGCGACCCCCAGCACCGCCAGCAGGTGGCCCGCGCGGGTGAGGCCCCGGGTCCTGGGAGCGCGCGGCGGGCGCGCCTCGGGAGGTGGTGCGGGCATGGCGGTCTCCTGGGAGGGCGTGGGGGGTGGCTACTGGGTGTACTGGGTGTACGAAGACGTGGGCGCGGGCCCGTCCCGTGGGGTCGGCCGGCGGCCGCTCGGGTCAGCCCGCGGCCGCGAAGGCGGCTTCGAGGCGGGGGACGTAGTCGGCGAAGGCCGGTGCCCAGCAGCCGTAGTTGTGGCCGCCGTTGCAGGTGGGCGCGAGGGAGCTGCCGTTCCCGTAGTCCACCAGGCGACTGGGGATCTTCAGCTGGTCGAGGCGGGACTTGACGGTGGCGGAGGCGGCCGAGGTGTGGACGTCGACGATGTCGTTGTTGCCGGTGTAGAGGGTGACGCCGGTGCGCGACAGCTTGGCCAGGTTGGACGGCGCGGCCGGGTCGAGCTCGTTCCAGACGTGGTCGGCGCCGAAGACCGGGTAGGGCGAGCCGAAGATCGCGTCGCTGTCGACGTACGGGCCGTAGCCGGTGCACTCCCCGGAGCCGGACGAGCTGGAGGAGTTGCTCACCGCGCACCAGGCGCCCGTGGCGTTGAGTTCGGTGGCGAGGACGGTGGCGCGCACCTGCCACATGCCGAAGTCGACGGCTCCCGACAGCGCGGCCACGTGGCCGAAGAGCGCGGGGCGGGCCTCGGCGTAGTGCAGCGAGCCGTAGCCGCCCATGGACAGGCCGACGACGGCCCGGTGGTCCCGGTCGGCGCGGGTGCGCAGGTTGGCGTCGATGAACGGCACCACCTGGTCGAGGTGGAACGCCTCCCAGTTCGCCTTGCCCTCGGCGGTGTTCTGCATCACCCAGTTCGCGTACCAGCCCTTGAGGCCGCCGTCCGGTACCACGGTGATCATCGAGTCGGAGTGCAGCGCGGGTGCCGCGACGACGTCGTCGACGGTCCCGCCGCCGCCGTGCAGGAAGTACGTGACCGGCCAGCGCCGCCCGGGGTCGGACGCGTACCCGGAGGGCAGCAGGATGCGGATCTTGTGCTTCCCGGACAGTTGCGGGGTGGTGACGGTCAGCGTGAAGTCGGTCGGGCTGTGCACCTGCGTCTCGCCCGGCACCAGGGTCAGGCCGTAGCCGTCGGTGAAGTCGGGGACGGCGGACGCCGTCGCGGCGGACGCGGAGGCGGCGGGCGGTGCCGCCGCGTGCGCGAGGCCCGTGCCCGCCAGGGGGGCGAGCGCGAGGGCCGCGCCGATCGCGGTGAGGCGCAGGGACTTCATCGGGAACCTTTCGTCGGGGAGGCTCGCGGCGCGGTGGCCGGGCGGCGAGCCGGACGTCCCGATGCTGGTCCCTCGTACGGTGGTTCAACAGGCCAGACGACCGGCCATCGCTGTCCGGTCGCTCAGGGTTTTGTGCACCCCGCCTCCCGCCGGGTCACTCACCTGCCCGGACATCCCCCGGCGGGGTGGAGGGCGGGGCCGGGGCGAATCCGGTCGGGGCGAAGGACCGGTGCCGGTCGCGGAAGGTGCGCCCGAGGTGGTGCTGCAACCGTACGTGGCGGAACTGGTAGACGGCCCCGGTCTGGCGCAGCACGCCCCGGCGGTAGGCGTCGTCCAGGAAGGCCGCGGGGTCCCAGGGCAGGCGTCCGGCGATCGGCAGCCAGACGCGGGCGAGCACCAGCCACTGGCCCCAGGCCGTGAACACGAGCACGTACGAGGCACCGCCGCCGAGCCCGCACACCGCTCCGAAGAGCACGCTGTCCGAGACCTCCCAGTTCAACGGCCCCGCCACGCCGCGCAGCAGCCGGACGATCAGGTAGCCGCCGACGGCGATGGTCAGGCTCAGGACCGGTGCGAGGATGAGGAACTGCCGTGCCGCCGTCGCGCGGTTGGCGGCCAGCAGGCTGACGGGCGTGGCCGCCGCCGTGACGTCGACGGGAACCTCCAGGGCTCCCATGAGCCCGAAGACGACGCCTCCGGCGGTGCCGAAGATCAGCGCGAAGATCACCATGTTGAGCACCGTGCCGACCAGGACGTCCTGGTTGATCAGGGGGATCCGCAGGACCAGCACCCGTTCGAGCGTGAGGGCGAAGCCGCAGCCGAAGCCCGCGACCGCGCCCCCGAGCAGGCCCTGGGCGAAGTGCGCGGCCGCGGTGCGCAGGGGCCGGCGGCCGGGGCCGCCGCGCCCCGGGCGGAGCACGAGCCGCACCCGGGTCGGTTCGAAGGCGGCCCTGCCGTACTTGTCCGCCAGGGCGTACACCACGCCGAAGGTGAGCCCGGCGGCCGGTCCCATCAGGAGCCCCTGCACCAGGAGTTCGGCGGTGGAGAGCGGGTTGATGAGGAAGCCGACGGCCCAGTCCGCCAGGGTCACGCACAGGGTGGTGGCCAGGGCGAAGGCCGCGGTGCGCGACCAGCGCGACAGCGAGCGGCCCAGCCGCCACCACGCGAGGTCGTGGCGCTCGTGGCCGAGGCGGACCAGGTGGTGCGCGAGGTAGCCGAGGTGGCGCTCCGCCCGGGCGGGTTCGGAGTACGCCGCCTTCGCGCGCCCCGGCTCCGTGCCCCGCTCGGGGGCGCGGCGGCGGTAGACGGCGGGCACGAACCCCGCCAGCAGGTGCTCCTCGATGCTCCGCACGGAGGGGAACCGGAAGGGGTCGAGGAGTTCGGCGGGGTCCCGCAGCTCGTTCTCGCTGTACAGGGTGCGGGCGAGGGCGACCATGAGCGGCGTGCGGAGCACCTCCGCCAGCCGTGCGTGCTCAGGGTCGCGGCCCGTGCGCAGGGCCGCCAGGACCTCGTCCCACGCCGTGCCGGGCGTGCGCGGCGCACCGGTCGCGGCCGTGTCCGGCCGTACGGTGCGGGCCGTGCGCGGCAGGTAGTCCGCCAGGTCGTCGAGGGTGAGGTCGGTGAGCTCCACGGCCCCGGCCCAGACCAGCGGGGACCGGGCCACCCGCACCGCCTCCGCGTACTCGTCGCGCCGGCTGGTGAGCACGAGCGGGAGGGAGGACGCGTTGAGCGCTTCGAGCGCCTCGGGGCGCAGCCCCTCCGCCATCTCGTCGAAGCCGTCGAGGACCGGGAGGACGAGATCGGCGTCGATCAGCGCGGCGGCGAGCGTCGACCTGCCGGGGCCGCGGCGCGACAGGTGCGGGTGGTCGCGCAGCAGACGGCCGACCATCCAGTCGCGCAGCGCGGTCGTCGACGGGTCCCAGGAGCCGATGCTGAAGATCACCGGCACCCGTCCGTACGGCTCCGCGGCATCGAGCAGGTCCAGGGCGAGCCGGATGGTGAGGACCGACTTGCCGGAGCCGGCCCTGCCGAGGACGACCAGGCGTCCGGAGGGGATGCCCCGGTAGACGTCGGCCGTGTTCCGCAGGTCGCCGTCGAGCCGCACCCGGCCCGGCTCCTCGCCCGGCCCGAGGCGCTGGACGTTCTCGGCGTGGTCGGACAGCCACGGCGGCGCCGGCTCCCAGCGCACGGGCAGCGGGAAGGGGTCGTGGACGCGGCGCTGTTCCTCCTCGCGGCGCCAGCGCCGCCGGACCTCGCCCGCCAGGTCGCGCAGCGCGTCGGCGAGGGCTCCGGGGACCACCGGCGGGGGCTGCGGCCCGCGCCCGCTGGCATCGCGCGGCGCGGCCTCCGGGGCGGTGGCCTCGGGGGCGTCCGCCTCTCGGCCCTCGGGTGGAGCGCCCGCCGTCCCGGCGAGGGTGGCGGCGAGCAGGAGGCGGTCGTCCTCGCAGAGCTCCAGCGCGTCCGCGAGGCGGTTGAGGGTGTCCGTCCGGTGGCTCGCGGACCCGCCGCTCTCCAGCCGCCGGATGGTGCGCTCGCTGACGCCGGAGCGGTGGGCCACCTGCTCCTGCGTCAGGTTCGCCTCGTCGCGCAGCCTGCGCAGCAGCGCGCCGACGTTCTCCGCCATCCGCCAACTCCCCCGAGTCACCCGTTCGAACGCCCACGAGACTACCCACGCCCCCCACCGGCCACGAATGTCCGGTCGCCTGACCTGGCCGATCAGCGACACCACGGCGACCGTGGGAGCGGACCCCGGGACGATCGACGAAAGGCGTGGCCAGAGGTGCCCAACCGCTACTGGTGCGGCGCGTGCGAGTTCAGGACGCCGTGGCTGGACGAAACCGAGGGGGTGCGCCAGTACCTCGGCCACTACGCCCTCAAGCACCCCGCCGAACTCCCGGACGGCCAGGTGGAGTCCCGCAGGTTCGTCCTACGCCCGAGGACGGGCTGCCTGCTCGTGGCCGCGCTGCTGGTGATCCTGCTGTACGCCGTCGGCGTGTGGCGCCGCTGAGACCCCCGTACGGCCGAGGGGGCATGACCGTACGACCGATGGGGCACGACCATACGGCATTGACGCGGACGCATCAGATTGGCCGGATCCGGCGGTCGCCTCCCGCGCGGGCGGCGACGACCTGCACCCACCCGCACACATATGACCGAAACAAGTGTTTTACGGTGTTGTCATGGCCGGTCCCACAGCAGACACACCCAGCACCCCTCCGCACGACCCGCACGGCGCCCAGGACACGCAGGGCACCGACACCGGGGCCCACCACACGCACGGAGCCCACGGCAAGGTCCCCTCGCCCTCCCAGCGGTGGCGGCGCTTCAAGGACTCGCCCTTCCTGCCCGCCGTGGTCCTGGTGTTCATCCTGGCCGCGGCGGGCGGCCTCTTCGCGGGCAGCTACACGTACACCATGGCCAACCCCACGCCCCGCCACGTCCCGACCGCCGTCGTCGGGTCCTGGGACTCCGACCGGGGCAAGCAGTTCGTCGCGGGCCTGGAGAAGCAGCTCAACGCCTCGCTGGAGCTGAAGCCGTACGCCGACGAGGCCGCCGCGCGCCAGGCGGTGGACGAGCAGCAGGTCTTCGCGGTCCTGCGCGACTCCGGCGACGACCGCGTCGGGCTCGACGTCGCCGGGGCCTCCGGCTCCTCCGTGGCGCAGCTGCTCCAGCAGGCCGCGCCGGCCGTCGGCGAGCAGATCGGGGTGCCCGTCACCGTCCGGGACGTCAAGCCGATGCAGCCGGGAGACCCGCGCGGCATGGCCATCTTCTACATCTCGCTCGCTGCCGTGATCATCGGTTTCGTCGGCGCCATCCAGCTCAGCGTGCACGCGCGGGGGCTGAACCCGCCGGAGCGCATCGGGTTCACCGCGGCGTACGCCCTGCTCGGCGGGTTCACCATCGCCGCGGTCGTCGACTGGTGGCTGGGCGCGGTGGACCTGCCGTTCGTGCAGTCGTGGCTGATCCTCGCGCTGACGATGTTCACGTCCGGGATGGTGTTCACGATGTTCAACACCCTCTTCGGCCGGTGGGCCATGATCCCGACCTGGGGCCTGATGGTGCTGCTCGGCAACCCCTCGTCGGGCGGCGCGGTCTCCTGGCCGCTACTGCCCTCGCCGCTCGGGACCATCGGCCGCTGGCTGCCGCCGGGGGCCTCGGTGAACGCCCAGCACACGGCCGTGTACTTCGCCGGGCACCAGCACCTCTTCCCGTACCTCGTGCTGGCCGGGTGGGCCCTGGTGTCCTGCGCCGTCTTCTGGACCTGGCGCCACCGCCACCCCGGCGGGCGCGCCTCGACGGCGGCGCACGCGGCGGTCGCCGCCGCCTGAGCCGGCGGCCGGGGCGGAGGGCCCGTTGCTGCGGATGGTGGACATCCAGGCGGGCGTACCGGCAGGTTTTCCGTTCTTCCGCTGAACGGGGCCGACCATGCGGAGATGCCTCAGCACTCCGCTCCGCAGCAAGAGCCCGCCCCGGCCTCCTCATCCGCCGGCCCCTCGCGCCGTGCCGTCACCGCGTCAGCGGTGGTCGCCACGGCGGCCCTGGCCGGCCTCCCCGGGGCAGCGGAC
>NZ_JBEOYE010000078.1:0-42413 GCF_040296945.1 Streptomyces sp. NPDC001941
TTTCCCTTTCCGGCGGTTCCGACTCTATCAGATCCTTTCGGGCCTGATTCCCAGTCAGAGGGGGTTGTCTTCGCGGCTGTTGGGCCGTTCCGACGAGTGAGACTTTAGCGGAATCCTGGCTCCCGAGCTAATCGGGGTCCCGCTCTCTCGAACGCGATTCCTTCATTTCGCAAAAGCGCACGGAAAACGTCGCGACAGTACGTCGCTCGTTCTTGGTGGGTCTTGCGGAATGGCCGTCCGGGGACCAACCGGGGTTGGTGCTCACGTCGGACAACTCGAAGAACCTTACGGACCAGGGGGTTCCGTGTCAACCCTCGGCCTCGCTCGTACCCACGAGGGGTGATCGCGCGTACGAGCGTGACGCCTTGGGCGGGCTCAGCCGTTGCCGGAGGCCAGCTCGCGGCTGCGGTCGCGGGCGGCCTCCAGGGCCGCGATGAGGGCCGCGCGTACCCCGTGGTTCTCCAGCTCGCGGATCGCGCTGATGGTCGTACCCGCCGGGGAGGTCACCGCCTCGCGGAGCTTCACCGGGTGCTCGCCGCTGTCGCGCAGCATCACGGCGGCGCCGATGGCCGCCTGCACGATCAGGTCGTGGGCCTGGGCGCGCGGCAGGCCCAGGAGGATGCCCGCGTCCGTCATGGCCTCGACCAGGAAGTAGAAGTACGCCGGTCCCGAGCCGGAGAGCGCGGTGGCCGCGTCCTGCTGGCTCTCGGGGACGCGCAGGGTCTTGCCGACGCCGCCGAAGATCTCCTCGGTGTGCGTGACGTGCGCGGGGGTGGCGTGGCTGCCCGCGGAGATGACGGACATGCCCTCGTCGACGAGGACGGGGGTGTTCGGCATGACGCGGACCACGGGGGTGCCGGCGGCGAGGCGCTCCTCGATGAAGGCCGTGGTGATGCCCGCGGCGGCGCTGATGACCAGCCGGTCGGCGCTCAGGTGGGGCGCGAGCTCGTCGAGGAGGCGGCCCATGTCCTGGGGCTTCACGGCGAGGATGAGGGTGTCCGCGCGCTTGGCGGCCTCCGCGTTGCTGACGGCCTCGACGCCGTAGCGCGCGCGCAGTTCTTCCGCGCGGTCGGTACGGCGGGTGGTGACGAGGAGGTCGGCGGGGCGCCAGCCGGCTCGGATCATGCCGCTCAGCAGGGCTTCACCGATCTTGCCGGTGCCGAGGACTGCGACTGTCTTGGTCATGGCTCTGTTCACCTCGCCGCTCTGGGTTACGAGGCGCCATCCTCGCACCGCGCGCCCTCCGGGCGGGTGCGGTGTCCGAGGGGCGGGCATCCCCGCGCGCGTCGGCGGCGCGCGCGGGGCGGGGTGCTACCCGGCGGTGGTGGCGAGGGCGCTGCCCTTGAGCCAGTCCTTCCAGTCGACGTTCCAGTCGCCGTAGCCGTTGCCCGGGTCGACGGTGTCCGTGGAGTTGACGACCTTGACGACGTCGCCGGGTATGACCCGGTCGTAGAAGCGCTTGGCGGTGCCGTCGGTGGCGAGGCCTATGCAGCCGTGGGTGATGTTCCTGCGGCCCGCCGCGGAGTCCGCTCCGGGGTTCTGGTGGAGGTAGGTGCCGGAGGTGGTGAGGTGGACGGCGTAGTAGTACCAGTCGGCGTAGGACTTGCCGTAGCCGACGGTCTGGGAGTCCATGAAGACGCGGTGCTGCTTGTCGGAGACGACCATGACGCCGTTCCAGGTCTCCATGCCGGGGGCGCCGGTGGTGACCGGGACCGTGTTCTTCCGGCCGGCCTCGACGACCGTCATCTCGTGCGCGTCGACGTCGACGGTGGCGACCAGGGAGCGGGCGACGGTGAAGGCGCGGGTGAGGTCGGGTCCGGCCTGGACGGTGACCTTGGTGCCGGGGGTCCAGTAGTCCTGCGGGCGGTAGTCGAGGCGCTGGCCCTGGTGGAGGTTGCGGTCCTTGACCCAGCTCCAGGCGCCGGTGACGGCCGGGGCGGTGGTGACCTCGAGGAGGCGCTCGACGTCGGCGCGCTCGCCCTTGGGCACCGGGGTGGGGAAGGTGAGGGAGACGGGCATGCCGACGCCGACGGACTGTCCGTCGCGGACGTTGAGCTTGGCGTCGGCGAGGTGGCGGCGGGCGGCGAGCTCGGCCGCGGACGGCGGCGTGGCGGTCGGCTTCGGCGACTGTGCGGCGGGCCTGACGGCCGGTGCCTTGGCGTCCGCCGACGCGTTCCCCCCGGCCTGGGCGCAGGATGTGAGCGCGAGCGCGCAGAACAGTGCGGCCGTGGTTGCTGCCGCCGTGCGGCGCAGGGCCGTGCCCGGTCGGGACATGGTCTTGTTCCTCCCCCTGAGGTTTGATCGTTCGGTTGCTGTACGCACGGTGGGGGGTGCCGGGTTGCACCGGAACCGAAAAACTTCGGAGGGGGTCCTAGCGGTTGTGACGGAGGAGGAGTTCGACGCCTTCTACGCGGTCGCCTTCCCGCGTCTGGTGGGGCAGCTGTACGCGCTGACGGGGGACCACGGGGAGGCCCAGGACGTGGTGCAGGAGGCCTTCGTGCGGGCCTGGGACCGCCGTGCCTCCTTCCTTGCGGACCAGGCACCCGAGGCCTGGATCCGTACGGTGGCGATGCGGCTCGCGGTGAGCCGGTGGCGGCGGGCGCGGCGGTGGCTGGACCTGGTGCGCCACCAGGCGCCGCCGGACGGTGTGCCGGGCCCGGGTCCGGAGCACACGGTGCTGGTGGAGGCGTTGCGGCGGTTGCCGGAGGCGCAGCGGCAGGCGGTGGTGCTGCACCACCTGTGCGACCTGAGCGTGGAGCAGATCGCGGTGGAGACGGGTGCTCCGGCGGGGACGGTGAAGGCGCGTCTGTCGCGGGGCAGGGCGGCGCTCGCCGCGTTGCTGTCGGCCGGGGAGATGGAGGACAGCCGTGCCGGATGACGAACTCCGTGACGTACTGCGGGACCTGGCCGGTGCCGGACAGGTGCCGCCGTCGGTGTCGGGCGAGGAGATCCGGCGGCGGGCGGGTGCGCGGGGGCGGCGGCGCCGTGCGGTGGGTGCGGGGGCCGCGGCCGTGGTGGCGCTGGGGATGCTCGCGGTGGGGGTGCCGAAGCTGCTGCACGCGCGCGTGGAGGAGCCCGCGCCCCCGGCCGCGTCGCGGACGAGTGCGCCCCCGTCGCCGAAGGCTCCGGCCGTGGTGGTGGACGTGTCCGCGCGGCGGCTGACGGCGGGCCGGGACGGGCGGGGGCTGCGGGTGCTGCCGGTGCTGGTGGACAAGGAGAAGAACCCGCCGCCGGCGGGACGGATGACCGTGACGGCGAAGTACGCGCGCAAGGACATGCCCGCGTCAGGGATGTCCGACGGGTACGTCTACAAGACGGAGTACGTGATCGAGCTGACCGGGTCCGGGGGGTCGGTGTACTACCTGTTCGGGACGCGGTTCAACACGGTGATCGGCGGGAGCGCCCTGGCGCTGTCGGTGGAGGACGCGCACTGGCTGTACGGAGTGGTGGTGCTCGGGGACGTGGTGGAGGTCCGGTAGGAGCCCCCCCGGTGTCCTACTGGGTGCGGCGGCGCAGGGTGGCGGCTCCGAGGGTGAGGACGAGGAGCGCGCAGGCGGCGACGACCAGGGCGTCGCGGAGGAAGCCGGCGGTGACGTCGGTGTGCTTGAGGACCTCGTTCATGCCGTCGACGGCGTACGACATGGGCAGCACGTCGGAGATGCCCTCCAGGACCGGCTGCATGGTGCCGCGCGGGGCGAACAGGCCGCACAGCAGCAGCTGGGGGAAGATCACCGCGGGCATGAACTGGACGGCCTGGAACTCGGAGGCGGCGAAGGCCGACACGAACAGGCCGAGCGCGGTGCCGAGCAGGGCGTCGAGCAGGGCCACCAGGAGCAGCAGCCAGGGCGAGCCGACGACGTCGAGGCCGAGGAGCCACAGGGCGAGGCCGGTGGCGAGGGCCGACTGGACGACGGCGAGCAGGCCGAACGCGAGCGCGTAGCCGGCGATCAGGTCGCCCTTGCCCAGGGGCATGGCGAGCAGCCGTTCCAGGGTGCCGGAGGTGCGTTCGCGCAGGGTGGCGATCGAGGTCACCAGGAACATCGTGATCAGAGGGAAGATGCCGAGCAGCGAGGCGCCGATGGCGTCGAAGGTGCGGGGGCTGCCGTCGAACACGTACCGCAGCAGGAACAGCATCACGCACGGCACGAGGATCATCAGGGCGATCGAGCGCGGGTCGTGGCGCAGCTGGCGCAGGACGCGGGCGGCGGTGGCGAGGGTGCGGGCGGCGGTGAGGGCGCGCGGGCGGTCGGCGGCGGGGGCGTGGGCGGTGGTGCTCATCGGGCGGCCTCCTCGAGGGCGTTGGCCGCGTCGACGAGGTGGAGGAAGGCGTCCTCGACGGTGGCGGTGTCGTTGCGGCGGCGCAGGGCGTCGGGGGTGTCGTCGGCGAGGATCCGCCCGTCGCGCATGAGCAGGAGGCGGTGGCAGCGCTCGGCCTCGTCCATGACGTGCGAGGAGATGAGGATCGTGGCGCCGCGGTCGGCGGCGATGCGGTGGAAGAGGTTCCACAGTTCGCGGCGCAGGACCGGGTCGAGGCCGACGGTGGGTTCGTCGAGGACGAGCAGCTCGGGGGTGCCGAGCAGGGCGACGGCGAGGGAGACGCGGCTGCGCTGGCCGCCGGAGAGCCGCCCGGCGAGGGCGTCGGCGTGTCCGGTGAGGTCGACGTCGGCGATGGCGCGGGTGACGGTCTCGTGGCGGGCGTCGCGGTGGGCGCGGCCGGGGAGCAGGACGGCGGCGAAGTAGTCGAGGTTCTGCCGGACGGTGAGGTCGTCGTAGACGGAGGGGGCCTGGGTGACGTACCCGATGCGGGAGCGCAGGGCGGCGGCGCCCGCGGGGTGGCCGAGGACCTGGAGGGTGCCGGTGACCTTGGCCTGGGTGCCGACGAGGGCGCGCATCAGGGTGGACTTGCCGCAGCCGGAGGGGCCGAGGAGGCCGGTGATCTGGCCGGGCGGCACGGTGAAGTCGAGACCGCGCAGGACGGTGCGCGCACCGCGTACGACGGTGAGGTCGCGGGCCTCGACGGCGGGGCCGCGCACAGAATTCATCATGTGATGAATTCTGCGCGCGGGGGGTGGGGCCGTCAAGGGGCCGGGAGCGTGTCCGGCCGGGGTCGGGGCGGGGGTCGTCTCGGGGTGGCGTCAGGGGGGAGTCGGGGGCATCCCCCATGGTGGTGGGGGCCCGGGGGCGGGATCGTGGGCATATGAGCCACAAAGGTGAGATTTCCAGGGCCGAACGACGGCAGCTCGCCGTCGCGGCGACATCGCTCGGGCCGTGGCGCACCGCGGCCCTGGTCGGGTCGGGGGGCGGCGCGGTGTCGCTCGTGTTCTCCCTGATCGGCGGCGGGGTGGGGCTGGGGGCGGTGGCGGGGGCGCTGTCCGTCGCCATGACCCTGTTCCTGATCGTGGGCGGGGCGGGCGCGCTCGTCTCCGGCGGGCGCGCGGACCACCGGCGGATACGGGAGTGGGCGGCCGCGCACCCCTGGCGCGTCGCGCTCGTGCCGGGCGCGGCCGCGGTCGTGGGCGAGGTGGTCATCCGCCAGGTGCTGACCGCGCAGGACTTCTTCGCGAGCCTGGGCTCGGGCCTCTGGCAGGGCCTGGTCGTCACGGGCGTGGTGGGCCTGGTGGGGCGGATCGTGAACGCGCGCGGCGGCGCCAAGGGCATACGGGGCGCCTGACCTCCGCGGACGTGATCCGGCCGAAGGTCCTCCCCGGCTTCGGGGCCCGGGCGGGGATAATCGTCCCTGTGAGCGAGCAGAACGACGACAGCAGCGGCGCGGCGGACATCGCCGAGGGACCGCAGCCCGAGCCCATCCGGTTCTTCGGTACGACCTGGGTCGACCACGACGGCCACTACGGGCTGCGGCGCGCCGGCGTGGCCGTCGGGTCGCTGGCGGCGGCCGTCATCAGCTGCCTGGTGCTGCGCTTCGCCTTCCAGGGCCTGCAGATCGCGGCGGTCGGCGGCTTCGTCAACACACTGGTGATCATCATGTTCGCGGTGTGCAGCGCCCTGGCCTTCCGCAAGACCTGGGAGGGCTTCGTGCGCCGCCCGGCGGACCCGGGGCGCGAGGACGCGCTGCGCGGTCTGAAGGCCATCGGCTTCATCGGCTCGCTGTTGGCGTACTTCGTCCGCTCGTTCGTCGAGGCGCCCGGCGAGAAGCTGCTGCGCGAGGAGTACGAGACGGCTCGCGCCCAGTTCGCCAAGCGCCGCGCGCGCTCCTCGGGGAACCCCAAGAAGCGCAAGCGCTGAACGGGGCGGGGCGGGAGCCCCTGATGGAGGAGCCGGTTCAGGAGCAGCGGACCGTGACGTAGCCGTCGGTGCCGGTGTGGACGTAGGCGTCGGAGACGTACTGGCCGTTGCCGATGTTGTCCCAGAGGCTGGTGGTTCCGTAGGGGCCGGAGACGCGCTCGCCGGGCTTCTGGCAGTTGACCGGCACCCGGGCGCCCTCGGCGAGCACCCGCACCACCGGGTAGCCGGTGCCGGGGCCGCTGCGGACGTTCACCCGGTAACCGGGGGCCGTGGCGTAGCGCTTGGCGGTGCGCGGCTCGGCCTCGGCCTCGGCCAGGGTCGCTGACTGCTCGTCGTTCATGTGGTCCTCCCCCGTGGCCGTACGGCTGTCGTACGGCGCGCGCAGGCTAGCAAGCCCCGAAGGGATCGCACGCATCATCGACTAGGCTCCGTGCGTCGCGTGTGCGCACGAACCTACGGGGGTGGGCGATGCCGCCGCTGCGCAGCACCGGGGCGTTCCCGGAAGCGGAACATCCGGAGTACGCCGGGCGGTACCGGCTCGAGGAATGCCTGGGAACGGGCGGCATGGGCGTGGTGCGCCTGGCCACGTCCGACTCGGGGCTGCGCCTGGCCGTGAAGGTGGTGCACGCGGAGCACGCGGCGGACCCCGAGTTCAGGGCGCGCTTCCGGCAGGAGGTGGCGGCCGCGCGACGGGTGAGCGGCGCCTTCACCGCGCCGGTCGTCGACGCCGACCCGGAGGCCCTGCGGCCGTGGATGGCGACGCTGTTCATCGAGGGGCCGACGCTCGCCGAGCGGGTGAAGGGGAACGGGCCGCTGGGCGCCGGGGAGTTGCGCCGGGTGGGCGCGGGGCTGGCCGAGGCGCTGCGCGACATCCACCGGGCCGGCGTGGTGCACCGGGACCTGAAGCCGAGCAACGTGCTGCTCGCCGCGGACGGGCCCAAGGTGATCGACTTCGGGATCTCGCGGCCGGTGGACAGCCAGTTGCGCACGGAGACGGGGAAGCTGATCGGCACGCCGCCGTTCATGGCGCCCGAGCAGTTCCAGCGGCCGAGGGACGTGGGGCCGGCGGCGGACGTGTTCGCGCTGGCGGCGGTGCTGGTGCACGCGGCGACCGGGCGAGGGCCGTTCGACTCGGACAGCCCGTACGTGGTCGCGTACCAAGTGGTGCACAACGAGCCGGACTTGGCTGGCGTCCCGGAGAGCATGGTGCCGCTGCTGCGGCGCTGCCTGGAGAAGGAGCCGGAGCGGCGGCCGACGGCCGACGAGGTGATGACGGGGCTGCGGGGGCTCGGCGGGGACCAGGACACGCAGTCGTGGTCGTTCGCGGCGACGCGGACGCCCGCCGCGGGGACGCCCACGCCGGAGGCGGCAGGTGCTGCCGGGGCCGTTTCCTCGTCCGGGTCCGGGTCCAGGTCCGGGTCCGGGTCCTCGTCCGCGTCCGGTCCGGCCGGTCCGGTGAGGCGGCGGGTGGCCGTGGGCGCGGCGGCGGTGCTGGTGTGCGCGGCGGTGGTCGCCGGGGTGCTGGTCGCGCGGGGCGGGGAGGCTCCGGAGCGGGGGGCGGGGGCGGCGGGCGCGGCCCGTTCGGTGGCGGCCGGGTTCACTCCGTGGGCGGTGCCGTTGACCAGCCGGGGCACGAACCGTACGGCCGCGTGCTCGGCGGCGGGGAAGGCGCTGTACTGCGCGGCGCCCGGAGTGCGGGTGGCCCGCCTGGACGCGAGGAACGGCACGCGCGCGTGGACGGTGCCCTCCGGCGACCTGAAGGGCGAGGCGGCCGCGCCGGTCCTGGCGGGCGGCCTGGTGCACGTGGTGCCGCCGGGGTCCGGGCGGCTGGAGGCGCGGGACCCGGAGAGCGGGGCGTTGCGCTGGAGCGTGGACACCTCGGCTTACACGAACGTGGTGCACGCGGGGAGTGCCGTACTGCTGACCGCGGCCGACGGGCGGGTGCGGCGGCTGGACGCGACCACGGGCAGGCCGAGTTGGACCAAGCGGCTGGGCGGGGCCGGGGCGCAGTGGGTCGCGGGGCCGGATGGGCGGCGGGTGTACGGGGTGGCGGCCTCGGGGTCGGCGCCGGGGTCGGCTTCGGGGGGCGGTGGGCGTACGTCCGTGGTGGCCGTCGACGCCACGAGCGGGGACGTGCTGTGGCGGGAGCGGCTGTCCGGAACGCTGGATCCGGTGCAGGCGAAGGGGAGTTCGCTGGTGCTGCTGTCCACGGACGCGGAGCTGTTCGCGGACGCGGTGGTGCGGCTGGACACGACCACGCGCGCGGTGCGCAGGGTGGCGCTCGGCTCGCCGATGGACCAGGCGCAGGGCGTGGTGGACGGGGAGCGGGCGTACGTGGTGGGGGCTGGAGGTGCGCTGGTGGCGCTCGACCTGGGGCGCGGGGTGCGGAGTTGGCGCCTGGACACCGGGGTGGCGCGGGCGTCGCGACCGGTGGTGGCCGATGGGCGGGTGCTGATGTCCGGTGCGGACGGGAGGGTGGTGGCGGTGTCGGCGGGGGCCGGGGAGCTGGTGGGGGAGAGCGCGGTGCGGATGGGGGCCGGAGGTGCCGGCGGGGGCGGCGGGGGCGGCGGGGGCGGCGGGGGCGGCGGGGGCGGCTATGCGGCGACGCTGCCGTCGCCGGTGGTGGTCGGGGACGTGGTGGTGGGGATGGCGCCGGACGGGGCGGTGTTCGGGGTGGCGGCGCGGGGGGTGGAGGGGTGGTAGGGCGGTGGTGGTGCGGGGGTTAGGGGGTGCGGGGGGTCGTGGTGCGGGGCCTTCTTGCCCCACCCCGCCCCTTCCCGAAAGCCTCCGGCGGTGGGAGGGGGAAGGTTGTTCCGGGGGCTGCGCCCCCGGGCCCCGCGCGGGGCTCCGCCCCTGCACCCCGGTAGGGCCGGGACCCGCGGGCCTCACGGGCCTGCGGGGCCCAGCGGGGCTCCGCCCCTGCACCCCGGTACCCCGGTAGGGCCGGGGCCCGCGGGCTTCACGGGCCTGCGGGGCTTCGCCCCTGCACCCCGGTGGGGCTCCGCGCGTGTACCCCGGTAGGGCCTCGCGCGTGCCCCCGACAGGGCCGGGGCCCGCGGGCCCCTCGGGTCTGTGGGGCTCCCCGGAGTCATGGGCCCGCAGGGACCCGGCCCCTCCCCCCGTCTCCCGTTATCCCAGCTTCGACACGTCCCGGACCGCGCCCTTGTCCGCGCTCGTTGCCATCGCCGCGTAGGCGCGCAGGGCCTGGGAGACCTTGCGGGTGCGGGACTTGGGGGCGTAGGCGCCCGCCAGGGCCTGCTCGCGGGAGGCCAGGGTCTCCTCGGGGACCAGGAGTTCGACCGTACGGTTCGGGATGTCGATGCGGATCCGGTCGCCGTCCTCGACCAGCGCGATCGTGCCGCCCGACGCCGCCTCCGGGGAGGCGTGGCCGATGGAGAGGCCCGACGTGCCGCCGGAGAAGCGGCCGTCGGTGATCAGCGCGCAGGTCTTGCCCAGCCCGCGGCCCTTGAGGAACGAGGTCGGGTACAGCATCTCCTGCATGCCCGGGCCGCCCTTGGGACCCTCGTAGCGGATGACGACGACGTCCCCGTCCTTCACCTGCTTGTTGAGGATCTTCTCGACGGCCTCCTCCTGCGACTCGCAGACGACCGCCGGGCCCTCGAAGGTCCAGATGGACTCGTCGACGCCCGCCGTCTTCACCACGCAGCCGTCGACCGCCAGGTTGCCCTTGAGGACCGCCAGGCCGCCGTCCTGGGAGTACGCGTGCTCCGCCGAGCGGATGCAGCCCTCGGCCGCGTCCGTGTCGAGGCTGTCCCAGCGCTCCGACTGGGAGAAGGCCTCCGACGAGCGCACGCAGCCGGGGGCCGCGTGCCACAGTTCCACGGCCTCCGGCGACGGGGAGCCGCCGCGCACGTCCCAGGTCTTCAGCCAGTCCGCGAGGGAGGGGCTGTGGACGGAGTGGACGTCCTCGCGCAGCAGGCCCGCGCGGTGGAGTTCGCCGAGCAGGGCGGGGATGCCGCCGGCCCGGTGGACGTCCTCCATGTAGTACGTACGGTTCTTGCCGACGTTGGGCGCGACCTTGGCCAGGCACGGGACCCGGCGCGAGACGGCGTCGATCTCGTTGAGGCCGAACTCCACGCCCGCCTCCTGGGCGGCGGCCAGCAGGTGCAGGATCGTGTTGGTGGAGCCGCCCATGGCGATGTCCAGGGCCATGGCGTTCTCGAAGGCGGCGAAGGACGCGACCGCGCGCGGCAGGACGGTGGCGTCGTCCTGCTCGTAGTAGCGGCGGGTGATGTCCATGACCGTGCGCGCGGCGTCCTCGTACAGGGCGCGGCGGGCGGTGTGGGTGGCCAGGACCGAGCCGTTGCCGGGCAGGGACAGGCCGATGGCCTCGGTGAGGCAGTTCATCGAGTTGGCGGTGAACATGCCGGAACACGAGCCGCAGGTCGGGCAGGCGTTCTCCTCGATGCGCCGGATGTCCTCGTCGGAGATCTTGTCGTTGACCGCGTCGGAGATCGCGTCGACCAGGTCCAGGGTGCGCACCGTGCCGTCGACCAGGGTCGCGCGGCCGGACTCCATGGGGCCGCCGGAGACGAAGACCGTCGGGATGTTCAGGCGCAGGGCGGCCATCAGCATGCCGGGGGTGATCTTGTCGCAGTTGGAGATGCAGACCAGGGCGTCGGCGCAGTGCGCCTCCACCATGTACTCCACCGAGTCGGCGATCAGGTCGCGCGAGGGCAGGCTGTAGAGCATGCCGCCGTGGCCCATCGCGATGCCGTCGTCGACGGCGATGGTGTTGAACTCGCGCGGGATGCCGCCCGCCTCGGTGATCGCCTCGGAGACGATGCGGCCGACGGGCGCCAGGTGGGTGTGGCCCGGGACGAACTCGGTGAAGGAGTTCGCCACCGCGATGATCGGCTTCCGTCCGATGTCCGCGCCCGGTACACCGGAGGCGCGCATCAGGGCGCGCGCACCCGCCATGTTGCGGCCGTGGGTGACTGTGCGGGACCTCAGCTCGGGCATCGTCGCTCGCTCCTTGCAGACGGGTGTTCCTGGGGCCGAGCCTACGCCGCGACTCCAAGATCTGGACAGGGTGTCCGGAATACGGGACGGGGAGTACCGCCCCTGAGGGTGATCGGGTGCCGATCCCGGGAGTGGTCGGGTGCCGATCCCGGGGACGGCCGGGTGCCGATCCCGGGGGGTGATCGGGTGCCCCCCGGGGACGGTCCAGTACCGCCTCAGGGGACGGTCAGGTACCTCTGCAGCGTCGGCGCCACCAGTTTCACGATCTCCTCGGGGTCCGCCGACGCCAGCGGCTCCACCCGCACCACGTACCGCAGCATCGCGATGCCGACCATGTGCGACGCGGCCAGCTCCGCCCGCAGCTTCGGGTCCGGTACGTCGAGGTCGGCGGCGACCCGCTCCAGGACCCGGCGCAGCACGAACGCCCTGAGCACCTTGGCGGCGGCGTCGTGGGTCAGCGCCGAGCGGATGACCGCGAGCATCGGGGTGCGGACCGCCGGGTTCTCCCAGACGCCCAGGAAGTAGCGGGCCAGCCGCTCCCCGATGCCGTCCGGGCCCTCGCCCACCACGGCGGAGACCACCAGGGCCGGTTCCATGGTGACCTCGATGGCCGCCTCGAAGACCTCGTCCTTGGTGCCGAAGTAGTGGTGCACCAGCGCCGGGTCGACCCCGGCGGCCTTGGCGATGCCGCGCACGGACGTCTTGTCGTACCCCCGGGCGGCGAACTCCGCGCGGGCCGCCGCGAGGATCCGCTCCCGGGCCCCGGGCCCCTGCTCCGCGTCCCGCGGCGGGCGGCCCCGGCCCCTGCGCGCCGCGGTCACCGGACGCGGGCGGCCGAGGCGAGGTGCAGGCGCGTGTAGGCGAGGGCCTCGGCGAGATCGGCCTCGCGCTCGGCGGCGGACATCGCCCGCCGGGTGTTGACCTCGATCACGACGTGCCCGTCGAAGCCGGTGCGGGCCAGCCGCTCCAGGAGCTCCGCGCACGGCTGGGTGCCCCGGCCGGGGACCAGGTGCTCGTCCTTGGCGGAGCCGCGCCCGTCGGCGAGGTGGACGTGGCCGAGCCGGTCGCCCATGCGGTCGATCATCGCCAGGGCGTCGGTGCGGGCGGTCGCGGTGTGCGAGAGGTCGACCGTGAAGTGCCGGTAGTCGTCCTTGGTGACGTCCCACTCGGGGGCGTACGCGAGCATCTCGCGGTCGCGGTAGCGCCAGGGGTACATGTTCTCGACGGCGAACCGCACGTCCGTCTCGTCGGCCATGCGCCAGATCCCGTCGACGAAGTCGCGGGCGTACTGCCGCTGCCAGCGGAACGGCGGGTGGACGACGACCGTGGAGGCGCCCAGCTTCTCGGCGGCGGCCTGCGCGCGCTGGAGCTTGACCCACGGGTCGGTGGACCAGACCCGCTGGGTGATCAGCAGGCAGGGCGCGTGGATCGCGAGGATCGGCACCTGGTGGTAGTCGGAGAGGCGCCGCAGCGCCTCCACGTCCTGGCTGACGGGGTCGGTCCACACCATGACCTCGACGCCGTCGTAGCCCAGGCGCGCGGCGATCTCGAAGGCCGTCGCCGTCGACTCCGGATAGACCGAGGCCGTCGACAGGGCGACCTTCGCATCCGGGATGCGCACCACTGGTTCTGCCACGAGGGACAGCGTACGGGCCGTCACCGCGCGGCGGGGAGGCGGTCCAGGCGGCGCAGGATCACGCCCTCGCGCAGGGCCCACGGACAGATCTCCAGTTCGTCCACCCCGAACAGGTCCATCGCGCCCTCCGCGACCAGCGCCCCGGCCAGCAGCTGCGGGGCGCGGCCCTCGGAGACGCCGGGCAGGGTGCAGCGCTGCTCGGTGGTCATGGCGGCCAGCTTGGGCACCCACTCCTCCAGGGAGCGGCGGCTGAGGCCGCGCTGGGCGTAGATGCCGTCGCCGGAGCCGGGGGCGCCGGCGATCCGGGCGAGCTGCTTGAAGGTCTTGGAGGTGGCGACCACGTGGTCGGGGCGGCCGAACCGGGTGAACTCGCCGACGGTACGGGCGATCTGGGCCCGGACGTGCCGGCGCAGCGCCTTGACGTCCACCGGGTCCGGCGGGTCGCCGGGCAGCCAGCCGCCGGTCAGGCGGCCCGCGCCGAGCGGCAGGCTGACGGCGGCGTCGGGTTCCTCGTCGATGCCGTACGCGATTTCGAGGGAACCCCCGCCGATGTCCAGGAGCAGCAGCTTGCCCGCGGACCAGCCGAACCAGCGGCGGGCGGCGAGGAAGGTGAGCCGGGCCTCCTCCGCGCCGGAGAGCACCTGGAGGTCGACGCCGGTCTCGTCGTGGACGCGGCGCAGCACGTCGTCGGCGTTGGTGGCCTCGCGCACGGCGGAGGTGGCGAAGGGCAGCACGTCCTCGCAGCCCTTGTCCTCGGCGGCCTGCAGCGCGGAGGCGATGGTGGAGATGAGACGGTCGACCCCGGCGGGCGCGATCGCGCCCTGGCCGTCGAGGAGTTCGGCCAGGCGCAGCTCCGCCTTGTGCGAGTGGGCGGGCAGCGGGCGGGCACCGTGGTGCGCGTCCACCATCAGCAGGTGCACCGTGTTCGAACCGACGTCGAGGACTCCGAGTCTCATGCACTGAACGCTACTGCTCCCGCGCGCATACGCTTGGCCCCGTGCCAAAGACGAAAAAGGCGAAGCCGGGCAAAGCCAAGGCGAAGAAGACCTCCGCGCAGGGTGACAAGACCCTCAAGGCGGCCGTCGACGACGAGAAGGGCCTCGATTTCGCGCGGGCGTGGGTGGAGTTCCCCGACCCGGCGGACGACGAGCAGGTGTTCCGCTGCGACCTGACGTGGCTGACGTCGCGCTGGACGTGCGTCTTCGGCAGCGGCTGCCAGGGCATCCAGGCGGGGCGCGCGGACGACGGCTGCTGCACGCTGGGCGCGCACTTCTCGGACGACGACGACGAGAAGCGCGTGGCGTCGTACGTGGAGCGGCTCACCCCGGACCTGTGGCAGTTCCACGACGTGGGCACGGACTCGGGCTGGGTGCAGCTGGACGAGGACGGCGACCGCCAGACGCGGCGCTGGAAGGGGTCGTGCATCTTCCAGAACCGTCCGGGGTTCGCGGGCGGCGCGGGCTGCTCGCTGCACATCCTGGCGCTGAAGGAGGGCAAGGAGCCGCTGGAGACCAAGCCGGACGTGTGCTGGCAGCTGCCGGTGCGCCGGACGTACGACTGGATCGAGCGGCCGGACGACACCAAGGTGCTCCAGGTCTCGATCGGCGAGTACGACCGCAGGGGCTGGGGTCCGGGCGGCCACGACCTGCACTGGTGGTGCACCTCGGCGACGTCGGCGCACGGCGCGGGCGAGCCGGTGTACGTGACCTACCGGCCGGAGCTGACGGAGCTGATGGGCCCCCGGGCGTACGAGGTGCTGGTCGGCCTGTGCGAGGCCCGGCTGGCCTCGCAGCTGCCGCTGGTGGCGCCGCACCCGGCGGACCCGGTCGGCTGACGCGCGGGCCCGCCGGTCCCCGGGGCGCGCTACGGCTGCGGGGACTGGTCCGGCGCCGGTGACTGCGGCTGGTCGGTGACCGGCGGCGGGCTGGACGGCGGCTCGGAGGTGGGCGGCGGGCTGGACTCGGGCGGCTGCGAGGTCGGCGGCGGGCTCGACGTGGGCGGCGGGCTGGACGTCGGCGGCTGCGAGGTGGGCGGCTGCGAGGTGGGCGGCGGGCTCGACGGCTCCGGGTCGGTGGTCGGGGGCGTCGGCACGTCCCCGTACCCGCTGATGCGCACGACCGCGCCCGCCGGGTCGACGCCCACGCGCGCGTGCCAGGCGCCGCGGGGTTCGCGGGCGTGGTCCACGGAGACGTACACGGTCACCGACCGGCCGGGCTCCAGGCTGCCGGTGGCCCGGCTCACGTACAGCCACGGCGCGTCCGACCACAGCGACCAGCGCACCGCGGAGCCGCCCGAGGCGCGCAGGGTGACCGCGGTGGTGTCGCCGCCCGCGGCCCGCGCCTCGACGGTCAGCCGCCCGGGCGCGGCCCGGCCGGGGCGAGCGGGCGGGACGGGGGCGCCGGTGGTGACGACCTCCACGGAGACGTCCGGGGCCCGGCTGCCCTCGGTGAAGCGGGCGTCGGGGCTGGTGCGGGCGTTGCCCGCGTTCGCGTAGTGGTCGTAGCCGCGGTCGGCGGCGCCGCCCGGCTCCTCGGCGTCGCCGACGGCGACGGAGGCGCTGTCGTGGCCGCCGCCCTGGGGGTCGCCCCGGTAGGCGGCCCACAGGGCGAGCACCGGGGCGCAGACCACGGCCGCGACGACGGTGGTGGTCACCGCGCGCGTGCGCAGCCGGTCGCGGCGGGCGGCGTGGTCCTTGGGGTCGAGCGGGAAGCCGGTGGGGCCGAAGCGCGGGGAGGCGGGCCGGGCGCGGGGCGCGTTGAGCATCGCCACGTGGGCCGCCGCGCGCGGGGCGAGCACCAGGGGCAGGGCGGCCTGGCCGGGGGTGGCGCCGGGCCAGGGTCCGGCGGCGCCCGCGCGCTCGGCGGCGCGGCGGCAGCGGGGGCAGTCGTCGACGTGCCGGACGAGTTCGCGGCGCAGGGTGGCGGAGAGCAGCACCTGGTGGTCGCCGGTGAGGGCGGCGACGGTGGGGCAGGTGCCGGTCTCGACGACGGCGAGCGCGGCGCGGGTGCGCTCGACCTCGCAGGCGGCGGAGGCGAACAGCTCGCGGGCGGCGATCGGGTCGAGGCCGAGGACGGCGGCGACGTCGCGGGTGGCCAGGCCGTGCCGCACGGCGAGCTCCAGGGCCTCGCGCTGCTCGGGGGTGGTGCCGGCGGCCTCCGGCCAGGCGAGCCGGGCCAGTTCGGCGCGGCGGCGCTCGGCGGTCTCCTCGGTGACGCGCGCGGGGGCGGACGGGGCGGGGCCCGCGGGGCGGCCGGTGTGGGCGCCCTGGCGGTTGCGCTTCTGCTCGGCCAGGGTGCGCAGGCAGGCCCAGCGGGCGAGCGCGTAGAGCCACGCCTTGCGGCGGCCCTCGTCCTCGGGGCAGCGGGCGGACTGCCGCTCGGAGACGGCGAGCACGTCGCCGAGGGCGGCGGTGGCCGCGTCGTGGTCGCACAGCACGGAGAGGCAGTACGTGAACAGTCCGTCCAGGTACGCCTCGTAGCGCGCGGGCGGGCGCTGGGCCTGCGTCCGCGCGCCGGACCGGTTCGCGCCCCGGCGGTGTGCCCGGTGCGCGCCGGTGGTGTGCGTGGGGTGCTCCACTCTGCTCGTCACCCGGCGACCGTAGGAGTTGTGGGACAGGCCCTTAGTACCGCTTGAGCACTTTTAATCCTTACGGGTGAACGTATCCCTCAAAAGGGGACAGGAAGCTGTGATTCCTCCCCCTGAGGGTGACCGGTTGCGACCGCCCCGGCGCCCGTGACCGGCGACGGAGGCCCCGGGGCACGGGCGTTGTCAGTGGTTCCCATTACGGTTCTCGGCATGGCTGCCCGTACGAAATCCGCGAAGGACCGGCCGTCCTACCGCTGCACCGAGTGCGGCTGGACGACCGCCAAGTGGCTCGGCCGCTGCCCCGAGTGCCAGGCCTGGGGGACGGTCGAGGAGTACGGCGCGCCCGCGGTCCGCACCACCGCCGCGGGACGCGTCTCCACCGCCGCCCTGCCGATCGGCCAGGTGGACGGCCGCCAGGCGACCGCCCGCTCCACCGGCGTGAGCGAGCTGGACCGGGTGCTGGGCGGCGGCCTGGTGCCGGGCGCCGTGGTGCTGCTGGCCGGCGAGCCGGGCGTGGGCAAGTCGACGCTGCTGCTGGACGTGGCGGCCAAGGCGGCCAGCGCGGAGCACCCGACGCTGTACGTGACCGGGGAGGAGTCCGCCAGCCAGGTCAGGCTGCGGGCCGACCGGATCAACGCGCTGGACGACCACCTGTACCTGGCCGCCGAGACCGACCTGTCCGCGGTCCTGGGGCACCTGGACGCGGTGAAGCCGTCCTTGCTGATCATGGACTCGGTGCAGACGGTCGCCTCCCCCGAGATCGACGGCGCCCCGGGCGGCATGGCGCAGGTCCGCGAGGTCGCGGGCGCCCTGATCCGGGCCTCCAAGGACCGCGGCATGTCCACGCTGCTCGTGGGACACGTCACCAAGGACGGCGCCATCGCGGGCCCGCGCCTGCTGGAGCACCTGGTCGACGTCGTCCTGCACTTCGAGGGCGACCGGCACGCGCGCCTGCGCCTGGTGCGCGGCGTGAAGAACCGGTACGGGGCGACGGACGAGGTCGGCTGCTTCGAGCTGCACGACGAGGGCATCACCGGCCTCGCCGACCCCTCGGGCCTGTTCCTGACCCGGCGCGACGTGGCCGTGCCGGGCACCTGCCTGACGGTGACCCTGGAGGGCCGCCGCCCGCTGGTGGCCGAGGTCCAGGCGCTGACCGTGGACTCCCAGATCCCGTCCCCCCGGCGCACCACCTCGGGCCTGGAGACCTCCCGGGTCTCGATGATGCTGGCCGTCCTGGAGCAGCGCGGCCGGATCAGCGCGCTGGGCAAGCGCGACATCTACTGCGCCACGGTGGGCGGCGTGCGGCTCTCCGAGCCGGCCTCCGACCTGGCGGTCGCCCTGTCCCTGGCCTCCGCGGCGAGCGACACCCCGCTGCCCAAGAACCTGGTCGCGATCGGCGAGGTGGGCCTGGCGGGCGAGGTCAGGAGGGTCACCGGCGTGCAGCGGCGGCTGGCCGAGGCGCACCGGCTGGGCTTCACGCACGCGTTGGTGCCCACCGATCCGGGCAGGGTCCCGGCGGGCATGAAGGTGACCGAGGTCGCGGACATGGGGGACGCGCTCAGGGTGCTGCCGAGGCGCCGCCGTGCGGAGTCCCCACAGCCGGAGGAAGAGCGCCGGTAGACTTTGCCCTGGTCTCGCCCATCCGTACGAGCCGGAGGAGTGCAGTGGCAGCCAACGACCGGGCAGCAGCATCCGGAAAGTCCGGCCAAGGCTCCGGCAACGAAGCGCTGATGCGCGCGGCCCTGAGCGCGGTCGCGCCCGGCACCGCCCTGCGCGACGGCCTGGAGCGCATCCTGCGGGGCAACACGGGCGGTCTCATCGTCCTCGGCCTCGACAAGACCGTGGACTCGATGTGCACCGGCGGGTTCGTGCTCGACGTGGAGTTCGCCGCGACGCGCCTGCGCGAGCTGTGCAAGCTGGACGGCGCGCTGGTCCTGGACAAGGACATCACCAAGATCCACCGGGCCGGCGTCCAGCTGGTCCCGGACGCGTCCATCCCCACCGAGGAGACCGGCACCCGGCACCGCACCGCGGACCGGGTCTCCAAGCAGTGCGGCTTCCCGGTCGTCTCCGTCTCCCAGTCCATGCGCCTGATCGCGCTGTACGTGGACGGGGAGCGCCGGGTCCTGGAGGAGTCGGCGGCCATCCTGTCCCGCGCCAACCAGGCGCTGGCGACCCTGGAGCGCTACAAGCTGCGCCTGGACGAGGTCGCGGGCACCCTGTCGGCCCTGGAGATCGAGGACCTGGTCACCGTCCGGGACGTCACGGCGGTGGCGCAGCGCCTGGAGATGGTGCGCCGGATCGCCACCGAGATCGCCGAGTACGTGGTGGAGCTGGGCACCGACGGCCGGCTGCTCTCGCTCCAGCTGGACGAGCTGATCGCGGGCGTCGAGCCGGAGCGCGAACTGGTGGTGCGGGACTACGTGCCGGAGCCGACCGCCAAGCGTTCGCGCACGGTCGCCGAGGCGCTGTCCGAGCTGGACGCGCTGACCCACACCGAGCTGCTCGAACTGCCCATAGTGGCCAGGGCGCTGGGCTACAGCGGCTCCCCCGAGACGCTGGACTCGGCGGTCTCGCCGCGCGGCTTCCGGCTGCTCGCCAAGGTGCCCCGGCTGCCCGGCGCGATCATCGAGCGCCTGGTGGAGCACTTCGGCGGCCTGCAGAAGCTGCTCGCCGCCAGCGTGGACGACCTGCAGACCGTCGACGGCGTGGGCGAGGCGCGGGCCCGCAGCGTCCGCGAGGGCCTGTCGCGCCTGGCGGAGTCCTCGATCCTGGAGCGCTACGTCTGACCCGTCGCCGGGCGGCCCGGCCCGCCCGGCCCGGTCGGCCTGACCAGCTCGGTCGGGCGGACCAGCTCAGTCGGCCCGGTCGGCTCGCCCGGCTCAGTCCTTCGACAGGGTGAAGGACGCCGGCATCACCTTGACGCCGGGGACCTGAGCCTCGATCAAGTACGTTCCCGGGCCCAGCAGTCCGGCCGGCGGCGTCGCGCACTGGGCGGCGCTGCGCTTGCGGTCCCACTCCACGGTGTGCGTCACCGTCTTGCCCGCGGGCATCCGCAGCAGCACGTGCTCGGCGCCGCGCGGACAGTCCCCGGAGGACCAGACCGGCTCGTCCTGGTCGTCGCGGATGGTCAGCACCGCGGCCTTCGGCCCGAGGTCGGCCTTGCACTCGGCGGCGGCGGTGCTGCGGGCGACGAGCTGGAAGGTGGGCTTCTCGTCGGGCGCGTACGACACCTTGAGGCTGCGCAGTGTCAACTGCACGGAACCGGGGGCGCAGTCGGGAATCGGGGAGTTCGCCGGGACCTGCTGGCCCTCGCTGCCGCCGACGCTCCCGCCGACCGTGGTGTCCCCGTTCTTGCCGGCGCCGTCGCCGCCCGCCGTGCCGCCGCCGTCCTCGCCGCCGTCACCGCCCTCGCCGCCGCCGGAGTCGCCCGAGTCGTCGCGGCCGCCCGGCTGGGAGCTGATGGCGGGGCCCGACTGGGAGGGGCCCGGGGTGATGGACGGCGCGGGGGTGGGGCCGCCCTTGCCCTTGCCGCCGCCCTCGTCGCCCGTACCGCCGCCGGAGCTCAGCGCCCACACGGCCAGCAGGACGAGCACCGCGGCCAGTGACAGCGCGACGGCCCTCCGCCGCCAGTAGATGGAGGAGGGAAGCGGACCGACCGGATTGCGCAGAGATCCCACGGACCGAACTGTACGAGAGATCGGCGCCAACTCAGGCCCCACCCGCCGCCGTAGCCCGCAAGTTTTGCGGATGATCACATACCCCCGGCCGTCCGGCCCCCCCGGCCGCCGCTCCTCCCCCGGTCACGGGCGTGCCCCGGTACCCCGCGCGCCCCGGTACGGTTCATGGACATGGATCAAGAGCTGTACCGCGACGTCCTGGACTTCGCCCACGAGACCCCCTCCTGGTTCCAGAGCCTGGCCGAGCTCTGGACCGAGCTGGGGCTGCTGCTGTTCGGCGCGCTGTTCGTCGTCGCCTGGTGGCGGGCGCGCGCCGGGGACACCCGGCTGATGGCGCTCGCGGTGCTCGCCCCGCTGGCCACCGCGGCCGGCTACGTCGTCAGCGAGGTGCTCAAGTCGCTGATCGAGGAGGAGCGCCCGTGCCGGGCCGTGGCCGGGGCCGCCGCGTCCCTGGTGGCCTGCCCGCCGCACGGCGACTGGTCCTTCCCCTCCAACCACTCCGCGATCGCGGGCGCCGGGGCGGTCGGCCTCGCGCTCGCCTGGCGCCGGGTCGCCCTGCTGACCGTGCCGATGGCGGTGCTGATGGCCTCCTCCCGGGTCTTCGTGGGCGTGCACTACCCGCACGACGTGGCGGCCGGCCTGGTGCTCGGCGCGCTGGTCGCGTTCCTCTTCGTACGCCTGCTGCGGCGGCCCGTGACCGCGCTCACCGACGCCGTGCGCAGCAGCCGGGCCCCGGCCGTGGCCTGGCTGGCGGGGCGCGGCCCGGTGCGGCCGGCGACCCGGCCCGAGCACACCAGCCACCGGGCGCCGCGGCGGGTGCGCCACCGCGCGCGCTGAACGTGCCAGGATCGGGGGTGCCATGACTGCGACCGACACCCCCGCCCCCGCCCAGCTCCACGTGCCCGTCATCGCGTGGTTCGACCAGCACGCCCGCGACCTGCCCTGGCGCCGCCCGGAGGCGGGCGCCTGGGGCGTGATGGTCAGCGAGTTCATGCTCCAGCAGACCCCCGTCAGCCGTGTCCTGCCGGTGTACGAGCAGTGGCTGGCCCGCTGGCCGCGCCCGGCCGACCTGGCCGCCGAGCCGTCCGGCGAGGCCGTGCGCGCCTGGGGCCGGCTCGGCTACCCGCGCCGCGCGCTGCGCCTGCACGGCGCGGCCGTGGCGATAACGGAGCGGCACGGCGGCGACGTGCCCAGCGACCACTCCCAGCTGCTGTCCCTGCCGGGGATCGGCGAGTACACGGCGGCGGCCGTCGCCTCCTTCGCGTACGGGCAGCGCCACGCCGTGCTCGACACCAACGTCCGCCGGGTGTTCGCCCGGGCAGCGACCGGCATCCAGTACCCGCCGAACGCCACCACCGCCGCCGAGCGCAAGCTGGCCCGGGCGCTGCTGCCCGAGGACGAGGCCACCGCCGCCCGCTGGGCCGCCGCCTCGATGGAGCTGGGCGCCCTGGTGTGCACGGCGAAGAACGAGGACTGCGGGCGCTGCCCGATCGCCCGGGAGTGCGCCTGGCGCCTCGCGGGCAAGCCCGCGCACGACGGCCCGGCGCGCCGCGGCCAGACGTACGCGGGCACCGACCGCCAGGTGCGCGGCCGGCTGCTCGCCGTGCTGCGGGAGGCGGTGGACCCGGTGCCGCAGGCCGCCCTCGACGCGGTGTGGGACGAGCCGGTGCAGCGGGCCCGCGCGCTGGACGGCCTGGTCGCCGACGGTCTGGTCGAGCCGCTGCCGGACGGCCTGTACCGACTGCCCGGATAGCCCCCGTTCCGGGGCCCCCGGGCCCCGGAACCGCCCGCGCGCCCCTCCGTTACACAACCGATGGGCAGCCGTGCGTCCGCCGACGGCTGCTCCGCACAGCCCCGTGACAACTGCTCCGTAGCGTCTTGTCACGTAAGCGAATCACGGCTTGTCACGGGGATCGGAGGCGGTTGGGAATGGCGCACGGCGAGGTGCTCGACTTCGAGGAGTACGTACGCACGCGGCAGGAGGCCCTGCTGCGCAGCGCCCGTCGTCTCGTCCCCGACCCGGTCGACGCGCAGGACCTGCTGCAGACGGCCCTCGTCCGCACCTACGGCCGCTGGGACGGCATCGCGGACAAGTCGCTCGCCGACGCGTACCTCCGCCGGGTGATGATCAACACCCGCACCGAGTGGTGGCGGGCGCGCAAGCTCGAAGAGGTGCCCACCGAGCAGCTGCCCGACGCCAGCGTCGACGACGCCACCGAGCAGCACGCCGACCGCGCGCTGCTGATGGACGTCCTGAAGGTGCTGGCCCCCAAGCAGCGCAGCGTGGTCGTGCTGCGGCACTGGGAGCAGATGAGCACCGAGGAGACCGCTGCCGCGCTCGGCATGTCGACGGGTACGGTGAAGAGCACGCTCCACCGGGCCCTGGCACGTCTGCGCCAGGAGCTGGAGAGCCGGTCCGTCGACACCGCCGCCGACGTCCGTGCGCTGGAGCGCCCGAGCGGACGGCGTGACGACAGGGAGCGGGAGCGGTGCGCGGCCTGAGTGCCAGACAGGACGATCCCGGCGCGGGCCGGGCGCGGAGCGGTCTCTGGGCGGCGAGTACCACGGCGGTTGCCGGGCTCGCCGTCTTCGGCCTGCTCGTGGCCGGGTGCGCCACCGGCGGCACCGGGACCCGCGACGCCGGGCCCGCCTCGGTCGACCGGGTGTCGCCCTCGGTGGCGCCGACCGCCACGGGCACGCCGCTGCCCGCCAAGAAGGTGAACCCGGTCGAGCTCCTCAAGGAGGACCCGAAGGTCAGCGCCCGGATCAAGGCCGACCTGAAGCCCTGCGCTGCCGACGCCTACCCGGTGGACACCTCCTACGGCAACCTGACCGGCGGAACGGCCCCCGATGTGGTTGTCAACGTGATGACCTGCGGAGATGCCGTGGGACTCGGTACTTACGTGTATCGCGAGGACGCCGAGAAGTACCAGAATGTCTTTGCGGTCGAGGAGCCCGCCGTCTACTCCACGATCGACCGGGGCGACCTGGTCGTGAACAAGCCCCTGTACGAGAAGGGGGACTCGATGGCGTACCCCTCGGCCGAAGAGGTCGTGACGTACCGCTGGGCGGGCAACAAGTTCACGGAGCACGACCGGGTGCGCAACGAATACAGCCGAGCGGTCGGCGGCGGCGACGAGGACACCGAGCCGAAGCCCACCGCTCCGAAGGAGAACTGAGAGCACGGGATGGCCGAGACCCATGTCCTGTTCGTCGAGGACGACGACGTCATCCGTGAGGCCACCCAGCTCGCGCTGGAGCGCGACGGCTTCGTGGTGACCGCCATGCCGGACGGCCTGTCCGGCCTGGAGGCGTTCCGCGCGCAGCAGCCCGACATCGCGCTGCTCGACGTGATGCTGCCCGGCATGGACGGCGTGAGCCTGTGCCGTCGCATCCGCGACGAGTCGACCGTCCCGGTGATCATGCTGTCGGCGCGCGCCGACTCCATCGACGTGGTGCTCGGCCTGGAGGCCGGCGCCGACGACTACGTCACCAAGCCGTTCGACGGGTCCGTGCTGGTCGCCCGGATCCGCGCCGTGCTGCGCCGCTTCGGCCACGCGGGCGGCCCGGCGGGCGGCGCCGCCGACGCCGACGAGCCGGACCCCGGCCAGCGCGGCGTGCTGGTCTTCGGCGACCTGGAGGTCGACACCGAGGGCATGGAGGTGCGCAAGGCCGGTGCCCCGGTCGCGCTCACCCCGACCGAGATGCGCCTGCTGCTCGAGTTCTCCTCGGCGCCCGGCACCGTGCTCTCGCGCGACAAGCTCCTGGAGCGTGTGTGGGACTACGGCTGGGGCGGCGACACCCGGGTGGTGGACGTCCACGTCCAGCGGCTCCGTACCAAGATCGGCCAGGACCGGATCGAAACGGTCCGCGGCTTCGGGTACAAGCTGAAGGCATGAACCCTCCCGCAGGCCCGGGGCGCAGTGATCGGGTCACGTCATGAGGCGCCTCGTCCTGCGCACGGGGGTCCGCTGGAAGATCTCGATCGCCATCGCGGCGGTCGGCGCGCTCATCGCGATCGCGCTCAGCCTGGTCGTGCACAACGCCGCGCGCGTCTCGATGCTGGACAACGCCCGCGAGGTCCAGATGGAGCGGCTGCGCTTCGCCCAGCGCCTGTACGAGGCGTCCAAGCCGCGCGAGCCCAAGTTCGGGGCCAAGCTGAACGACCCCGGGCTGCCCGGTGAGCTCGACAAGCTGATGCGGGAGAACCGCCGCGGCACCTACGTCAGGGAGACGCCCAAGGGCGCCCCCGACGTCTGGGCCGCGGTGCCGCTGGGCAACGGCGACGTGCTGTCCATGCACAGCCGGATCGTCGCCGACGGCAGCACCCAGATCATGCAGGACCTGGACCAGGCCCTGGTCGTCGGCTCCGTCTCGGTGGTCTTCGGCGGCTGCGCGCTGGGCGTGCTGATCGGCGGCCAGCTCTCCCGGCGGCTGCGCAACGCCGCGGCGGCGGCCGGGAAGGTCGCCCAGGGCAACACCGGGGTACGGGTCGGGGACGCCGTCGGCGGTGTCGTACGGGACGAGACGGACGAGCTGGCCCGCGCCGTGGACGCCCTCACCGACGCCCTCAACGAGCGCATCGAGGCCGAGCGGCGGGTCACCGCCGACATCGCCCACGAGCTGCGCACCCCGGTCACGGGCCTGCTCACGGCCGCCGAGCTGCTGCCCCCCGGCCGCCCCACCGAGCTGGTGCGGGACCGGGCGCAGGCCATGCGGACCCTGGTCGAGGACGTCCTGGAGGTGGCCCGGCTCGACAGCGCCTCGGAGCGGGCCGAGCTGCAGGAGATCGCGCTGGGCGAGTTCGTCAGCCGCCGGGTCACCGTGCTGGCGCCCGAGGCCGAGGTGCGGGTGGTCCACGAGTCCTGGGTCAGCACCGATCCGCGCCGCCTGGAGCGCATCCTGGGCAATCTGCTCGCCAACGCGGCCAAGCACGGCAAGCCGCCGGTCGAGGTGACCGTCGAGGGCCGCGTCGTCCGGGTCCGCGACCACGGCCCGGGCTTCCCCGAGGCGCTGCTGCGGGAGGGCCCGAGCCGCTTCCGCACCGGCGCCTACGACCGCGCGGGCCACGGCCACGGGCTCGGCCTGACCATCGCCGCGGGCCAGGCCCGGGTGCTGGGGGCCCGGCTCACCTTCCGCAACGCGGCGCCCGAGGGGGCACTGGAGCCGGGCGGGGCGATCGCGGTGCTGTGGCTGCCGGAGCACGCGCCGACGACGACCGGGAGCTTCCCGGTGCTGCGGCTGCCGGAGGGGCGGGAGCAGAAGAAGTAGCGGGGCCGCTCGGTCGGACGGGGCCGCTCGGTCAGGACAGGGCCGCACCGCCGGACAGGGCCGCTCCGTCGGACGGGGCCGCACCATCGGACGGCACGCGAAGGCCCCCGGCACGCCGATGCCCCGGGCACGCGAAGGCCCCCGGCGCGCACCGCGCGCCGGGGGCCGTTCACCGGGGAAGGGGAGTGGTACGTCCCCGTCTGCGGGCGGCTCGGGTGTGACCCGGGGGTCAGACCGTCTCGGCCGTCTTGACCTCCGCCTTGGGCTCCTCGGCCTTCGCCGGGGTGCCGGTGCCGCGCAGCGCCACTTCCTTGACGAAGAAGGCGAGGGCGAATCCGAGCACCGCGACGACCGAGCCGACGAGGAAGGCGGAGTGGGTGCCGGCGGCCACCGCGTGCTGGTAGGCCTCGCGGAGCGCTGCCGGGAGCTTGGCCAGGCTGGCGGCGTCGAGCTGGGCCGAGGCGGCCGTGGCGGCGCCGCCGCCGCGGGAGGCCATCTCGTCCTGGACCTGGTGGTTGAAGAGGGCGCCCATGATCGCGACGCCGAAGGACGAGCCGAGGGTGCGGAACAGGGTGGTCGAGGAGGACGCGACGCCCATGTCCTTCATCTCGACGCTGTTCTGCGCGACCAGCATCGTGATCTGCATCAGGAAGCCCATGCCCGCGCCGAGCACGGCCATGTAGAGGCCGGAGGTGAAGCGGGTGGTGTCGGTGTCCATGGTGGAGAGCAGGAACAGTCCGACGACCATGAGCGCGCCGCCCAGGATCGGGAAGATCTTGTACTTGCCGGTGCTGGTGGTGACGCGGCCCGCGACCAGCGAGACGACCATCATCGACAGCAGCATCGGCAGCAGGAGCAGGCCGGAGTTGGTGGCCGAGGCGCCCTGCACGGACTGCTGGAACAGCGGGAGGAAGAGCACCGCGCCGAACATCACGAAGCCGGTGAGGAAGCCGATCACGGACATCAGGGTGAAGTTGCGGCTGCGGAAGATGTGCAGCGGCATGATCGGGTCGCTGACGCGGGTCTCGACGAAGAGGAAGGCCGCGAGGGCGAGGACGCCGCCGACGGCGAGGCCGACGATGGTGCCCGAACCCCAGGCGTACTCGGTGCCGCCCCAGGTGGTGACCAGCACGATCGCGGTGATGCCGAGGGTCAGCAGGCCGGCGCCCAGGAAGTCGATCCGGGTGCCCGCGGGCCGCTCCTTCTTGGGCAGGTGCAGCACGGCGGTGATCATCGCGAGGGCGACGACGCCGAGCGGCAGGTTGATGTAGAAGGACCAGCGCCAGCCCCAGTGGTCGGTGATGGTGCCGCCGACCAGCGGGCCGCCGATCATGGCGAGGGCCATCACGCCGGCCATCATGCCCTGGTACTTGCCGCGATCGCGCGGCGGGATCAGGTCACCGATGATCGCCATGACGCCGACCATCAGACCGCCGGCGCCCAGGCCCTGGATCGCGCGGAAGCCGATGAGCTGGCCCATGTCCTGGGCCATGCCGCTGAGCGCGGAGCCGATCAGGAAGAGCACGATCGAGGTCAGGAAGACCTGCTTGCGGCCGAACATGTCGCCGAGCTTGCCCCAGATCGGGGTGGAGGCGGCGGTGGCCAGGGTGTAGGCGGTGACGACCCAGGAGAGGTGCTCCAGGCCGCCGAGCTCGCCGACGATGGTCGGCATCGCGGTGCCGACGATCATGTTGTCCAGCATCGCGAGCAGCATCGCGATCATCAGGGCCAGGAGGACGACGCGCACGCTGCGCGGCTGTGCTCCCTCCCCCTTCGCCTTCTCGGCGGCTATCGCCTTGTCGGTACTCATGTCCCCACTCCCCTGGGTCCGGCTCCGGGCTCCTGGTACTTACTTGCCGCCCGGCTAGTTGTCTACAATGAGGAAGGTAGACCGGTTACTAGCCGGGCGTCAAGTAAGTTCTTGGGAGAGACCATGGCCGCCAGAGGGAACACCCGCCAGCGCATCCAGGACGTGGCTCTCGAACTCTTCGCGGAGCAGGGGTACGAGAAGACGTCCCTGCGCGAGATCGCCGAGAGGCTCGACGTCACCAAGGCAGCGCTGTACTACCACTTCAAGACCAAGGAAGACATCGTCATCAGCCTCTTCGAGGACCTGACGAAGCCCATCACCGAGCTGATCGAGTGGGGCCGCGAGCAGCCCCCCACCCTGGACACCAAGCTGGAGATCCTGCGCCGCTACGGCGCCGCGCTCTCCGGGGCCGCGCCCCTCTTCCGCTTCATGCAGGAGAACCAGGCCACGATGCGCGACCTCAGCATCGGCCATCGCTTCAAGGAGGGCATGCTCGGGCTGACCGAGCTGGTCAGGCGCCCGGACGCGGACCTGGTGGACCAGGTGCGGTGCGCCAGCGGGCTGTTCACCATGCACATCGGCATGTTCGCCCTGAAAGACGTCGAAGGCGACGACGAGGACAAGCGCAAGGCCATCCTCGAAGTCGCCTCCGAGCTGATCACCCAGGCCCACCGGGCCTGAGCGGTATGGAGTTCTCGCGGGTGCGTGACCGCCGGACGGTCACGCCCACCGGGCGCGGGTGTCAGACGGTCACGCCCACCGAGCGCAGGTAGGCGACCGGGTTGATCGCCGAGCCGTAGTTCGGGGTCGTACGGATCTCGAAGTGCAGGTGCGGGCCGCTGGAGTTGCCGGTGTTGCCGGACAGGGCTATACGCTGGCCGGTGTCGACGTGCTGGCCGACGCGGACCTGGACCTTCGACAGGTGGGCGTACTGGGAGAACGTGTGGTCGGCGTGCCGGATCACGATGGCGTTGCCGTACGCGGGGCCGTCGCCGGCGCCGTTCGGGCCGGCCTTGACGACCGTACCGCCGTGCACGGCCTCGACCGGGGTGCCCACCGGCACCGCGAAGTCCTGGCCGGAGTGCTTGTGGGCCCACATGTTGCCGCCCTTGCCGAAGGTGGCGCTCAGCGTGTAGCGCTCGACCGGCTGGTCCCAGGAGGAGGCCTTCTTGGCGGCGGCCGGAGCCGCGACGGCCGCGCCCGCTCCGAGCACCATCGACGCTCCCACGCCCACGGCGAGGACGGCGGCGACGGTACGGGCGGGATGCTTGGCGCGCTTCGACATCTGGGGAAGACCTCCGACATGAACGGACCCGGTGCGAGCGGCGCACCGGGCGTTGGCCATCCCTTGGTAACCCGCGCCCCCGCACCACCCCAAACCACCCCACTACGACGCGAAGTCGTAGCAATCGCCCCACCGTGACGCCCCCGGCGTACGCCCGCCCGGCCCCGGCGCCTCCTAATCCCGCTCGTAGGTGACGTGGCCCACGTGCGGCGTGTCATAGACCCGGGCCTTCCGCCGGGACCAAGGTCCTTCCGTTTCGGGACCAAGGTCCCGCTTCGGCGCGGCAAGGGTCCCGTGACCTCGGCTTGCGCGAAACCCTCCCCCGGCTCCCCGCCCGCCGGTACGGTCCCGCCATGACCGACGACATCGAGCTCGCCGACGCCATCGAGACCGTACGCAACCAGCTGGTCGAGGCCGCCTCGCGGGCGACCGGACGCCCCGTCTCCTTCGAGGTCGGCGACATCGAGCTGGAGTTCACGATCGAGCTGCGCAAGGAGCTCAAGGGGGGCGGCCGGATCAAGGCCTGGGTGGTCGACGCGGGCGCCGACGCCTCCCGCGCCACCGGCTCCACCCACCGGGTCGCCTTCACCCTCAAGCCCCGGGACGCGGCGACGGGCGGGCCCTGGCACGTGGGCAACCAGGAGGAGGGGGACGTGTCGGGCTTCGGGGACGCGCGCTGATGCCCTCCTCCGAGACGTTCCAGACGGGCACCGTGGTGGCCGTCCTGGGCGAGCGCCAGGGCAGCGGCGTCATGGTCAGCCCGCGCATGGTGCTGACCTGCGCCCACGTGGTCGGTCTGGGCCGCACGGCGAAGGTGGCCGCCCCCGGGCAGCCCGCCGCGCGCGCCTTCCGGGTCGGCTGGATCGACCACGACGTGGACGCCGCCCTGCTGCTGCCCGCCGCGGGCACCGGCGTCCGCTTCACCTCCGAGCGCTTCCCCCAGATCGGCATCCGGATCGGCACGATCAGCACGGACCAGCCGGTGCAGGGCTGCTACGCCGCGGGCTTCCCCGACGTCCAGCGCTACGACGGGCGGAAGCTGGAGGCCGACCAGTACCGCGGCACCGTGCTGCCGCTCGCCGGACTCGTCCGCAGGACCATGGTCTTCGCCTGCGACCAGCCGCCCGCCGCCGAGCGGCCCGACGGCACCTCACCGCTGGCCGGGCTCTCCGGCGGCCCGGTCTTCGCCGGCCGCAGCCTGCTCGGCATCGTCCGGCAGGTCCCGCGCGGCCGCCGGCACCAGCGCATCGAGTGCGTCCCGGTGTCCCGGATCTTCTCCCACCCCGACTTCCTGGAGTGGTACGCGGAGACCGTCACCGGCATCCCCGTACTGCGGCCCCCGGCCCCCGCCCTGGAGCGCATCACCCGCGCCAGCCCCGAGGACACCGCCTACGAGGAGCAGTACGCGGAGGCGCTCGCCGCCCAGTACCGCCGCACCCAGGTCTTCGGCCTCGACGCGCTGGGGCGGCACGGCTCCGAGTGGGACCTGGACACCGCCTACCTCTCCCTGGAGGCCGCCGCCGGGGAACCGGCCTCCGCCACCACCCCCGCGCACCGCGTCGAGGACATGCTCGCCGCCCGCCCCCGGGTCCTGCTGCGCGGCGACGCGGGCGCCGGGAAGACCACCCTGGTCTGGCGGCTCGCGGCCCGCGCGGCGGCCGGCACCCTGGGCCCCGAGCTGGCCGCCCTCAACGGCCTGGTCCCCTTCGTGGTCCCGCTGCGCTCGGTCCACGCCCAGGGCTCCGGCCACCCCACCGTCGCCCGGCTCCCCGAGGTCGCCCGCCTCGTCGTCGACGAGCCGCCGCGGGGCTGGGCCGGCCGGGTCCTGGCGGCGGACCGGGCGCTGCTCCTGGTCGACGGGCTCGACGAGGTGCCCGGCGCGGAGCGCGAGGAGGCCCGCCGCTGGCTGGCCGCGCTGCTGCGCCGCCACCCGGGGCTGCGCTGCCTGGCGACCGTGCGGCCGCTCGCGGTGGAGCCGGACTGGCTGGCCGGGGAGGGCTTCGAGGAGCTGCGGCTGCTGCCGATGCGGGACGAGGACGTCCAGGAGTTCACGGCCGCCTGGCACACGGCCGCGCGGCTGGACGACCCGGACCACGCGGGGCTGCGCGGCCTCGAACGGGACCTGGCCCAGCAGTTCGCGCGGAACCCGCAGCTGCGGGACCTGGCCCGCACCCCGCTGCTGTGCGCGGTCATCTGCGCCCTGCACCGCCAGCGCCAGGGCTTCCTGCCGGAGACCCGCTGGGAGCTGTACCGCTCGGCCCTGGAGATGCTGCTGGGCGAGCGCGACAAGCGGCGCCGGGTCGGGGCGCCCGAGGGCATCACCATGACCGTGGAGGAGCACCAGCAGCTGCTCCAGCGGATCGCCGCCGCGATGGTGCGCGGCGGGCAGGCGGAGTTCACCCGCGACCAGGCCCTGCGCCAACTGGGCCGCACGCTCAAGGGGATGAGCCGGGTCAGCGCCCAGGGCGGCGCCCCCGAGGTCCTCGCGCACCTGCTGAACCGCAGCGGACTGCTGCGCGAACGCACCGACGAGAGCTACGAGTTCATCCACCGCACCTTCCAGGACTTCCTGGCCGCCAAGGAGTTCACCGACAACGGCGACCTGGACGAGCTGGTCCTGCGCAGCCAGGAGCAGCAGTGGCAGGACGTGCTCGTACTGGCCGCGGGCCACTGCTCCCGCCGCGACCTGGCCGAGCTGGTCCAGGGCCTCCTCGCGGTCCCCGACCCGGTCCAGGCGGCCCTGTGCGCCCAGCACGCGTCCTGGCTGGACGAGCCGCTGGCGGACCGGGTGCGGGAGGCGGTACGGGGGCTGCTGCCGCCGGCGGACCGGGACGCGGTGGTGTCGCTGAAGCGCCTGGGGCCGTACGTCCTGCCCCTGCTGCCGGACCCGGAGGGGCTGGACGACGAGGCCCTGTACTGGACGAGCACCCTGGCGCTGGAGAGCGGCGACACCGGGGTCCTCCCCTACCTGACCCGGCTGGCCCTGCTCGACCGGCCGGTGCCGACCACCGAGGACCTGGCGGGCGCCTGGGATCGCTACCCCGCGGAGCGCTACGCGCGCGAAGTGCTCGCGCACCGGGACCTGACGCCCGTCAGCGTGTACGTCTCGACGCGGGAGCAGCTCGACGCCCTGCCCGGCCTCGGCCCGGTGCACCACCTGACCCTGACCGCCGCGTTCGGCACCACGGAGCTGGCCGAGCGGCTGCCCGCGGACCTCGTGCGGCTGCACGTCCAGCTCAACTCCGCCCTCGTCCGGCTGCCCCCGCTCGACGCCTCGGCCCGCACCCTGCGCGAGCTGTCCCTGCAGTGCTCCGCCCTGAAGGACGTGTCGGCCCTGGCCGGGCTGCGCGCCCTGCGGGTCCTCGCGCTCGACGCCGCGGGACTGCCCCCGGACCAGCTGACCGTCCTCGGCGGGCTCGACGCCCTGTCCACCCTGCGCCTGGGGCGGCTCTTCCAGGGCGGCTCCCTCACCGGCTTCCCCGCCCTCACCGGGGTGAAGCGGCTCCTGATCGACGCCGGCACCTTCGACGGCGTCGGCCTCGGCGACTGGCAGGGGCTCACCGAGGCGTCGTTCGACGGCCTCGCGTCGAACGTCCCCGCACTGCTGGCGGAGGCCGTCCGGCTGCCGCTGCTCACCAGCCTGGGCTTCGGGCTCCCCGCCCTCGCACCACTCGACGGGGCCGCCCCCCTGCCGCAGGTGACCAGGCTGCGCCTCTCCGGCCTGCACGCGTTCGAGGGCGCGGAGCACGTCGCCCGGGTCTTCCCCGGACTGCGGTCACTGCGCCTGAAGGCGTCGCGCAAGGCCCACGACGTCTCCTGGGACCTCACCCCGCTGCACGACCTGCCCGGCCTGAAGATCCGCTTCGCGCGCCCGCCCGCCTCACCCGTGCTCGGCGCGGAGGCCTTCGGTGACCGGATCTCCGTGGACGGCTGGATCTGACGCCCCGGCGCGATCGCCCCCGTACACGGAACCCGCACACGGGACCCGTACACGCGGGACCCGTACACGGAAAAGGCCCGCCCCGGGTCCCGTACGCGATGTACGGGACCCGGGGCGGGCCGGGTGCTGCTGGGGGGTTACGCGCCCTTCGACAGGTCCGGACCGGACCCGCCCGCCGCCGACTCGATCGGCGGCACGTCGGGGAGCGCGGCCTTCTCCTCACCGCGGAAGGTGAACTTCTTCTGCTCACCCTCGCCCTCGGTGTCGACCACCACGATGTGACCGGAGCGCAGCTCGCCGAAGAGGATCTTCTCCGACAGCACGTCCTCGATCTCGCGCTGGATCGTGCGGCGCAGCGGACGGGCACCCAGGACCGGGTCGTACCCGCGCGTGGCCAGCAGGATCTTGGCGTCACCGCTGAGCTCGATGCCCATGTCGCGGTCCTTCAGGCGCTCGTCCACCTTGTTGATCATCAGGTCGACGATCTGGATGATGTCTTCCTGCGACAGCTGGTGGAACACGACCGTGTCGTCGACGCGGTTGAGGAACTCCGGCCGGAAGTGCTGCTTGAGCTCTTCGTTGACCTTCGCCTTCATCCGGTCGTAACCGGTCTTGACGTCGCCCTGGGCCGCGAAGCCGAGGTTGAAGCCCTTGGAGATGTCCCGGGTCCCGAGGTTGGTCGTCATGATGATGACCGTGTTCTTGAAGTCCACGACCCGGCCCTGGGAGTCGGTCAGACGACCGTCCTCCAGGATCTGGAGAAGGGAATTGAAGATATCGGGGTGGGCCTTCTCGACCTCGTCGAAGAGGACGACGGAGAACGGCTTGCGGCGCACCTTCTCGGTGAGCTGGCCGCCCTCCTCGTAGCCCACGTATCCGGGCGGGGAGCCGAAGAGGCGGGAAACGGTGTGCTTCTCGCTGAACTCCGACATGTCGAGGGAGATCATCGCGTCCTCGTCGCCGAAGAGGAATTCGGCGAGCGTCTTGGACAGCTCCGTCTTACCGACACCGGACGGACCGGCGAAGATGAACGAGCCGCCGGGACGCTTCGGGTCCTTCAGACCGGCGCGCGTACGGCGAATGGCCTGCGAGAGCGCCTTGATGGCGTCCTTCTGGCCGATGACGCGCTTGTGGAGCTCGTCCTCCATGCGCAGCAGGCGCGAGGACTCCTCCTCGGTCAGCTTGAAGACGGGAATGCCGGTCGCGGTCGCGAGGACCTCGGCGATGAGCTCGCCGTCGACCTCGGCGACGACGTCCATGTCGCCGGCCTTCCACTCCTTCTCGCGCTTGGCCTTCGCGGCGAGGAGCTGCTTCTCCTTGTCGCGCAGGGACGCGGCCTTCTCGAAGTCCTGCGAGTCGATCGCGGACTCCTTGTCGCGGCGGACGCCGGCGATCTTCTCGTCGAACTCGCGGAGGTCCGGCGGCGCGGTCATCCGGCGGATGCGCATCCGGGAGCCGGCCTCGTCGATCAGGTCGATCGCCTTGTCCGGCAGGAAGCGGTCCGAGATGTACCGGTCGGCCAGGGTGGCCGCCTGCACGAGGGCCTCGTCCGTGATGGAGACGCGGTGGTGCGCCTCGTACCGGTCGCGCAGGCCCTTGAGGATCTCGATGGTGTGCGGCAGCGACGGCTCGGCGACCTGGATGGGCTGGAAGCGGCGCTCGAGGGCCGCGTCCTTCTCCAGGTACTTGCGGTACTCGTCGAGCGTGGTGGCACCGATGGTCTGGAGCTCACCGCGGGCCAGCATCGGCTTGAGGATGCTGGCGGCGTCGATCGCGCCCTCGGCGGCACCCGCACCCACCAGGGTGTGGAGCTCGTCGATGAACAGGATGATGTCGCCGCGGGTGCGGATCTCCTTGAGGACCTTCTTCAGGCGCTCCTCGAAGTCACCGCGGTAGCGGGAGCCGGCCACCAGCGCGCCGAGGTCCAGGGTGTAGAGGTGCTTGTCCTTGAGGGTCTCGGGCACCTCGCCCTTGACGATGGCCTGCGCCAGGCCCTCGACGACCGCCGTCTTGCCGACGCCGGGCTCGCCGATGAGGACCGGGTTGTTCTTGGTGCGGCGCGACAGCACCTGCATGACGCGCTCGATCTCCTTCTCGCGCCCGATGACCGGGTCGAGCTTGGATTCGCGAGCGGCCTGCGTGAGGTTGCGGCCGAACTGGTCGAGCACCAGGGACGTGGAGGGCGTGCCCTCGGCGGGACCGCCGGCGGTGGCGCTCTCCTTGCCCGTGGAGTAACCCGAGAGCAGCTGGATGACCTGCTGCCGCACCCGGTTGAGGTCGGCGCCCAGCTTCACGAGGACCTGGGCGGCGACGCCCTCGCCCTCGCGGATCAGGCCGAGCAGGATGTGCTCGGTGCCGATGTAGTTGTGGCCCAGCTGAAGGGCCTCGCGGAGCGACAGCTCCAGGACCTTCTTGGCACGGGGGGTGAAGGGGATGTGACCGGACGGGGCCTGCTGGCCCTGGCCGATGATCTCCTCCACCTGCTGGCGGACCGCCTCAAGAGAAATCCCGAGGCTCTCCAGGGCCTTAGCGGCGACACCCTCACCCTCATGGATAAGGCCCAGGAGGATGTGCTCGGTGCCGATGTAGTTGTGGTTGAGCATCCGGGCTTCTTCCTGAGCCAGGACGACAACCCGCCGCGCGCGGTCGGTGAACCTCTCGAACATCGTTAATCGCTCCTCAGAGCGGTCAGGCAGTAAGGGGTCGGTCCCCTCCCTGTCCTTCCGCAGCTTAGTCCCGCAAGCGGGGACCGCTCATTCCAACTGCCGACACCCGTCCTTGGCCTCCTGACCCCGAACGCCGACAACTGCTCCAACCCGATGGTGCGAGACGATGTTCCCGCAGGCCAGGCAGTTACCCTCACCATCAGTACGCCGATGGCGAACGTGAGACCGCTCCGGTCGGCGTGTCGCCCCTCCCCACTAGGAATGTCTTACCCGTAAGGACTGACAGTCCATGCGGCATACCCCCCGTCCCTCCGCTACGGGCGAACAACCTTGCGCTGCCGAGTGCGCCCACAAGCCCCCGAAGCGGACACTCTGCGCATCCGGCCGGACGCGGTGCGTAACTCAAGGGCGGGGTGGGCCGTTTCCCGGGGTATGGCCCTCACTGTCCCGCTGCCCCGCGAGCCGTTCGACGACGGCCGCGCGCGGTGGTACGAGAACGCGCTCGGCTGGGCCACGTCCGACGGGCCCCCGGTGCAGCTGGTGACCGGGCTGCGCTTCGACGTCCTGGAGCTGCCCGCTGCCGCCGGTCAGGCGGTGCTGAAGCGTTTCCCGAGGACCGGTCCGGTCGCCCTGATGGGACGGCGGGTGCGGATGCTCGTGGCGGCGGGGAGCGCGGAGGAACTGCCCGGGCTGCTGGACTGGCTGGAGTGGGGCGGGGTCGCCCTCGACCTGTCCGCGCTCGGCACGGGCGGCCGGATGGCCGCCCCCGTCCCCCCGGGGCAGGGGACGCGGGATGCGCGGGGGACCGCCGTCTGGCTGCGGCCCCCCGAGCCCGGCCACGAGGTGGAGCCGACGCTGCCGGCCCTCGACGGTCTCGCTCGCGGCACCGGGCACGGGCCCGGTCTCGTACGGCTGGTGGAGGCGGCGGCAGCGGAGTGCCACCGGCTCCGGCTGCGGAGCGCTGCCGAGCGCGCCGCGGACGGCCGTGGTCAGCCGTTGGCCTTCTCGTAGGCGTCCTTGATGCCCGCCGGTACGCGACCGCGGTCGTTCACGTCGTAGCCGTTCTCCTTGGCCCACGCGCGGATCTTCGCGGTGTCCGGAGCGCCCGCGGCGACGGCGCGGCCCTTGCCGCGGCCACCGGCGGCACGGCCACCGGTGCGACGGCCGCTCTTGGCGTACGGCTCGAGCAGGCCGCGCAGCTTGTCGGCGTTGGCGGTGGTGAGGTCGATCTCGTAGGTCTTGCCGTCCAGAGCGAACGTCACGGTCTCGTCCGCCTCGCCGCCGTCGAGGTCGTCGACAAGAAGGACCTGAACCTTCTGTGCCACCGGATTTCCTTTCATCGAAAATGCAGTACGCGGAAAGGAAACCGCTTTTCCCTGCAAAACACAAACCCCTGGCAGAGGTTCAGAACCCCGGGAACGCGGGAAACATGCGCGATTCGGACATAGGGATCCGGTGTTGTCGCGAACGGATCGCGAACCGGATCGTGAACGGCGGCCCGAACCCGGGGGCGATCACAGGTGCAGAAGCATCCGGCTGTTGCCCAAGGTGTTCGGCTTCACTCGTTCGAGACCGAGGAACTCCGCGACGCCCTCGTCATAGGAACGCAGCAGCTCGCTGTAGACATCCGTGTCGACCGGGGTCTCGCCGATCTCCGTGAAGCCGTGCTTCGCGAAGAAGTCCACTTCGAAGGTCAGGCAGAAAACGCGGCGCACGCCGAGCCATCGGGCGGTGTGCAGCAACTTGTCCAGCACTTGGTGCCCCACGCCCGCGCCCCTGAAGTCCGGGTCCACCGCGAGAGTGCGCACTTCGGCGAGGTCTTCCCACATCACGTGCAGCGCGCCGCAGCCCACCACGGTGGCGTCCTCGTCGCGTTCGGCGACCCAGAACTCCTGGATGTCCTCGTAAAGGGTCACCGGCGCTTTGTCGAGCAGGATGCCTTCGGTGACGTACGGATCCACGAGCCGGCGGAGTGCGGCCACATCACCGGTCCTGGCGCGCCGTACCGTGACGGCTTTTGACGCGGCATTGGGAAGCGGAAGCGGGGAGGACATGGGGCGACGCTATCGCCCCGGGACCGCCTCGGCGCCGCCGCCCTCCGGCCGCCGCTCCCGCGCTGCCTCGCGTTCGGGGACCTCGCGTTCCGGGCCGTCGCGCTGGACCATGCGCACCGCGTCCTGGAGGGACTCGCGCTGCTCGGGCGACATCATGCCGAAGAAGGCGACCAGGGCGGCCGCGGGGTTGTCGCTCTTGGCCCACGCGTCGTTCATCAGTGCGGCGGCGTAGGCGGCGCGCGTGGAGACCGCGGTATATCGATAGGCGCGTCCGTCGACTTCCCGGCGCACCCAGCCCTTCTGATGGAGATTGTCCATTACGGTCATGACCGTGGTGTAGGCGATGGAGCGTTCCTGCTGGAGATCCTCCAGGACTTCCCGGACGGTGACCGGACGGTTCCATTGCCAGACGCGCGTCATCACGGCGTCTTCCAGCTCTCCCAATTGACGGGGCACGTCGCCACCATAGTGGGCCAAACCAGAATGGCTGGTTATTGACGTAACAAAAAGGACGTACGACTTGAAAGCAGTCGTACGTCCCCGTCGGTGCGGCGTGGAGCGGGCGGACTCAGGCCTGGCCGGGGCGCGCGGTCCCGTCCGGCTGGCGGGCCGCCTCGGCGCGGGCCAGCGCCGCGTCCACGGCCGCGTCCTCCTTGGCCTTGTTCGGTCCGCCCTGGCTCTTCACGATCGTCACGACCAGGCCGATGAAGAAGGCGGCCATCACCACGGGCGGCAGGAGCGCGGATACGTATTCCATGCCGACCAGAGTAGCTATCCGGCGGCGCGGTGCTCGGGCGGGGGCTGGACCGGGCGGCGGCGCGGCGGGAACGCCTCGGACGGCTTGGGCACCGGCCGCGCCCCGGGCGCCGGGCGCTGCGGGCCGGGGTCCTTGGGCTCGTCGGCCGCGCGGCCGCCGGGCAGGGCGAGCAGCCGGGTGCGGGGCGCCGGGGTGGCCCGGGCCAGGCGGGCCCGCACGGAGCGCTCGGCGAGGGTGCGGCAGCGCTCCAGGAGGGCCGCCGCGGCCGGGGTGCCGCGCAGCGCGCGCAGGGCGGCCAGGTCGTCGGGGCCCGGCTCGTAGCCGGCCGCCAGGGCGTCCTGGAGCAGTTCCAGGTAGCCGGTGGCGGAGCCGGGCAGGGCGGCGCGGTAGCGGGTGAGGTCGGCGAGCAGGAAGGCGCGCAGCCGGCCGGCCTCGCGCGCAGCCTCGTCCAGGGACTCGGCCAGGCGCAGGCAGTCCCGTACCGCTTCGTCGTCGAGGGGGGCGGGGTTCAGCGCCACGGCGAGGGCGCGTCGCAGGACGCGCAGCTCGTCCGCGCCGAACGCCAGGCCGCCGCGTGATCCGTATGGCGTGGGCATGCGCCGAAGATACGCGCTAATCGGACAAAATTCGTTTAACTCCGGTGCCTGGGCGCGGCGCTGGCGGCGGGCGCGGGGAGCGCGCGCCCGCGCGCTCCCCGCCCGCCTCACATGCGCGAGACGTTGCGCTCGTACACCAGGCGCAGCCCGATCAGGGTCAGCCAGGGCTCGTGCTCGTCGATCTCGGAGGCCTCGCCGAGCACCATCGGCGCCAGGCCGCCGGTGGCGATGACCGTGACGTCCTGCGGGTCCCCGGCGGGGCCGACCAGCTCGTGCTTCATCCGCCGCACCACGCCGTCGACCTGGCCCGCGAAGCCGTACACGATGCCCGCCTGCATCGCCTCGACCGTGTTCTTGCCGATCACGCTGCGCGGACGGGCCAGCTCGATCTTGCGCAGCTGCGCGCCGCGCACGCCGAGCGCCTCGACCGAGATCTCGATGCCGGGGGCGATCACGCCGCCCGCGTACTCCCCGCGCGCGCTGACCGCGTCGTACGTCGTCGCCGTGCCGAAGTCGACCACGATGGCCGGGCCGCCGTACAGGTCGACGGCCGCGACCGCGTTGATGATGCGGTCCGCGCCGACCTCCTTGGGGTTGTCCATCAGGATCGGCACCCCGGTCTTGATGCCGGGCTCCACCAGGACCGCCGGGACGTCGCCGTAGTAGCGGCGGGTCACCTCGCGCAGCTCGTGCAGCACCGACGGCACGGTGGAGCAGATGGCGATGCCCTCGATGCCGTCGCCCAGCTCGTCGCCGAGCAGCGGGTGCATGCCCATCAGGCCCTGGAGCAGCACCGCCAGCTCGTCCGCCGTGCGGCGGGCGTCCGTCGAGATGCGCCAGTGCTCGACGATCTCCTCGCCGTCGAACAGGCCCAGGACGGTGTGCGTGTTGCCGACGTCGATCGTGAGCAGCATCAGCCCCGCGCCTCTCGCAGGTCCAGGCCGATGTCCAGGATCGGGGAGGAGTGGGTCAGGCCGCCCACCGCGAGGTAGTCCACGCCCGTCTCCGCGTACGCGCGCGCGGTGGCCAGGGTGAGCCGTCCCGAGGACTCCAGGACCGCCCGGCCGTCGACGACCGCCACGGCCTCGGCCGTCTCGCCCGGGGTGAAGTTGTCCAGCAGGATCAGGTCGGCGCCCGCGTCCAGGACCTCGCGGACCTGGTGCAGGGTGTCCACCTCGACCTCGATCGGCACGTCCGGGAACTGCGCACGCACGGCCTTGAACGCCTGCGCGACGCCGCCCGCGGCGACCACGTGGTTGTCCTTGACCAGCGCCGCGTCCGACAGGGACATCCGGTGGTTCACGCCGCCGCCGCAGCGCACCGCGAACTTCTCCAGGGCGCGCAGCCCCGGCGTGGTCTTGCGGGTGTCGCGGACCCTCGCCCCCGTGCCCTCCAGGGCGTCCGCCCACGCGCGCGTGGCCGTCGCGATGCCGGACAGCCGGCACAGGATGTTCAGGGCGCTGCGCTCGCCGGTGAGCAGGTCGCGGGTGCGGGCGGTGACGCTCAGCAGCTTCTGGCCGGCCTCGACGCGGTCGCCGTCCTCGACGTGCCGCTCGACCTCGAACTCCTCGGTGCACACGATCGACAGGACCGCCTCGGCGACCCGCAGGCCCGCCACGACGCCCGCCTCGCGCGCGGTGAAGTCCGCGGTGGCGACGGCGTCCTCGGGGACGGTGGCGACGGTGGTCACGTCCACCCCGCCGTCCAGGTCCTCCTCGATCGCCAGGTGCGCGACGTCCTCGACCTGTACGGGGTCCAGGCCCGCCTGGGCGAGCAGCGCGGCCAGCGCCGGGTCGAGGCCGCACTCGTACACCTCGGCGTCCCCGCAGGCGCAGCCGTCGCCGCAGCCTCCGGCGTCCGCGGCCGGGGCGCCGATGTGGATCAGCGGTACGTCCACCGGCTGCGGGCGTTCTTCGGGCATGCTCATTTCACTGCTCCCTGGGGGCGTCTGCGGTGGGCGGGAAGTCCTGGGTGGCGGTGCGGGTCACCACGAGGCGCCGGTCCGGGGTGAGGCGCAGCACGGTGTGGCGGCGCCAGTGGGCGTCGTCGCGGTCGGCGAAGTCCTCGCGCCAGTGGCAGCCGCGGGTCTCCACGCGCTCCTGCGCGGCGGCGGCCAGGACGCGCGAGACCAGCAGCAGGTTGGTGGTCTCCCACGCCTCCACGCCGGGCACGGCGGGCTTGCCCGCGTACTCGTGCGCGGAGTCCAGCCGTATCGCCTCCAGCGCGTCGGCCGCGTCGTCCAGGCTGGCCGCCGAGCGCAGCACCCCGACGCCCCGGGTCATCACGCGCTGGATGTCGCGGCGCGCCTCGGGGGCGATCAGCTCCATCGGCTCGCCGTGCGCGGGGGCGGGCTCGCCCGGGGCGCCGGGGCGGCGGGCGGCGATGTCGTCGGCGATCCGCTCGGCGAAGACCAGGCCCTCCAGCAGGGAGTTGGAGGCCAGCCGGTTGGCGCCGTGCACGCCGGTGCAGGCGACCTCACCGCACGCGTACAGGCCCGGCACCGTGGTGCGGCCGTGCAGGTCGGTGCGGACGCCGCCGGAGGCGTAGTGCGCGGCCGGGGCCACCGGGACCGGCTCGGTGACCGGGTCGATGCCGTGGGCGCGGCAGGCGGCCAGGATGGTGGGGAAGCGGCTCGCCCACATCTCGGCGCCGAAGTGCCGCGCGTCCAGGTACATGTGCTCGGCGCCGGTCTCGCGCATCCGGCGCATGATGCCCTTGGCGACGATGTCGCGCGGGGCCAGCTCGGCCAGTTCGTGCTGGCCCACCATGAAGCGCACCCCGTCGGCGTCGACCAGGTGGGCGCCCTCCCCGCGCACCGCCTCGGACACCAGCGGCTGCTGGCCCTCCGAACCGGCGCCGAGGAACAGCACGGTGGGGTGGAACTGGACGAACTCCAGGTCGCTGACCTCGGCCCCCGCGCGCAGGGCGAGCGCGACGCCGTCGCCGGTGGAGACGGGCGGGTTGGTGGTGGCGGAGAAGACCTGGCCCATGCCGCCGGTCGCGAGGACCACGGCCGGCGCGTGCACGGCCCCGACGCCGTCGTGCTGGCCCTCGCCCATCACGTGCAGGGTCACGCCCGCCGTACGGCCTTCGGCGTCCCGCAGCAGGTCCAGGACGAGCGCGTTCTCCACGGTGTCCACGGCCCGCTCGCGCACCGCCTCGACCAGCGCGCGGGAGATCTCGGCGCCGGTCGCGTCCCCGCCCGCGTGGGCGATGCGGCGGCGGTGGTGGCCGCCCTCGCGGGTCAGCTCGATGGCGCCCTCGTCGTCGGTGTCGAACCGGGCGCCGGTGCCGATCAGGCGGCGTACCGCGTCGGGGCCCTCGGTGACCAGCAGGCGCACGGCCTCCTCGTCGCACAGGCCCGCGCCGGCCACCAGGGTGTCGTCCAGGTGCTGCTCGGGGGTGTCGCCCTCGCCGAGCGCGGCGGCGATGCCGCCCTGGGCCCAGCGGGTGGAGCCGTCGTCCAGGCGGGCCTTGGTCACCACGACCGTGCGCAGCCCGGCCGCCGTGCAGCGCAGCGCCGCCGTGAGGCCCGCGACGCCGGAGCCGACCACGACGACGTCGGCCTCGATGGCCCAGCCGGGGGCGGGGGCGTTCAGCCGTATTCCGGTCATGCGTGCGCTCCGATGGTCTGGGTGCCGGCCTCGGCGGGGCGCCCGAAGGTCAGGGGGAGGTTGTCGATCAGCCGGGTGGTGCCCACGCGCGCGGCGACCGCGAGGACCGCCGGGCCGGTGTGGCCGTCGGGGACCTCGGTGAAGTCGGCCGGGTCGACCAGCGCCAGGTAGTCGAGCTCCAGCGGCGGGGTGGCCCGCGCGGCCTCGTCGAGCACCGCGCGCGCGGTGGCGCGGACGGCGTCGGCCCCGGCCGGACCGGCCTGGGCGACCGCGTGCGCGTCGGCGGCCGCGCG
>NZ_JBEOYE010000079.1:0-41522 GCF_040296945.1 Streptomyces sp. NPDC001941
CACTGCCTACCATCGATCACCGCAAGGTCGTTCCGCTGCCGCACGACCCCCGCCTGGAGGCCCTCTTGCACCGCCGCACCGCGCTCTCCGTGTCCACCACGGTCCCCGGCGGCACGACCAGCGTCAGCCGCCCGCCCGTCATCTCCGCGTCGATCCGCAGCACCTCCTGCGTGACCACCGCTTCGCTGAGGTCGAGCGTCACGTCGCACCAGTCCGTGTCGAGCTCCAGCCGCCTCGGCACCACCCAGCGCCCGGTGCGCGTGACCGGGCTGAAGCGCTGCTCGACCCGCACCACGTCCTTGACCTCGGCCACCGCACCACCGCCCGTGCTCGACACCGGCGGCAGATCGGCGGTGAGGACGGCCAGTTGACCCACCGTACGGGCCGCGTCGGCCGCTTCGAGGCGCTCGTCCAGTTCGTCCGGCGTCAGCCGGCCGTCCCCGGCCGCGACCCGCAGCACCTCCATCGCCCGGTCGCGGTCGGCGTGCGAGGCGCGCAGCTCGGGGGCCGGCACGGTCCCCGTGGGTGTGATCTCTCCCGGCATGGTTCCGTCCTGGTCCAGTCGTCCCTCTCCGCGCGTCGCGGGCAGCGGCGCGACGGGCTGCCAGACTCACGGTATATCGCGATAGTCCTCCCGGCCAAGCCCACCGCGGCCGTACGCCACCGGCCGTACGTCACCGGCCGTACGCCACCGGGACAGCGGCCGCCCTCACGCCGTGCCCAGGGGATGGAGCTCCCCTGAAGCGCGGCGCGCAGAGGGGCGCACGCCCCGGCGCGGGTGGTGCGCCGCGCGCTGCGGCGATCAGGGCAAGATCCGCGTACTCCGCATGATCGACAGCCCGTGTGTGGACAACTGACCTGCGAGCTGTCCCCCTTCACGGCTCGCCAACAGCCGCCCCGTCCAGGGCGGTTCCCCGTCCCACGCTCGTCCCCACGAAAGGACCTGCCCATGCGCGCTCGTCGACGAGCGGCCCCCCGGGCCGCCGCCCTCTGCGCCACCGTGTTCCTCGCCCTCGGGGCGCACACCGCCACGGCGGCCGCCGACCCGAACCCACCCGCCACCGACGCCCCGGCCACGGCGGTCTCGGAGCCGCGTCCCCAGCAGCCCGGTGACGACCCTGCCACCACCCACTGGTCCTACGCCGACCCGGACGGCCACGGCACGTACAGCGTCAGCGTCGACCCCGGCAAGCGCATCACCATCACCGCCGACGAGGGGCTCCGCCCCGGCCACATGGACTGCGCTCCGGCCGCCACCCTGACCCACACCAGCAAGTCCCCCACCACGACCACGACCATCAAGTACAGCGCGTGCGGGCACAGTTCCATCACCGTGTCCCGTCCGTAGGGGCCCGTAGCCGCCGTACGTAGCAGAGAGGCCCGGGGCCGGCGAACACAGCCGGCCCCGGGCCGTACGGAATCCACCGCCTTCAACCAGCTCGACCACGTCACATCGCCAGTTACCGAAGCCGGTAATGGCCGGCAGACTGAATGCGGCCCGTTCAGCGAATTCGCGCGATGCCGCAGGACAGTCAGAACCGGCCCTCCCCATCCGGTCGAGTCGAACGCGAGCCGGCGACACGCTGCCGGGCTCGTCAACGACCTCGTCCGTCGGCGCGGGTGGCGGCGCGGCGGGTGCGGTGTTCCCGACGGTCGGTCCACCAGGTGAGGCGATCGGACGAGTCCTGCGGGAACACCGTCTGGATGGCGGTCGCCACCAGCGAGAGCAGCAGGCAGATGGCCACCCCCCACCAGGGGGCGCCCGCCAGTGCGGTTGCCAGACCGCTCACCGCGCCGACCGAGGCCGGGACCAGGTTCGGGGTGACGGCCATGCCGGGACTCCTCGCTCGAAACGGACCGCGCCGCCGCACCGGTGGCGCCCCCTCCAGCCTCGACATGGCGTGAACTGTGCGGGAGGGGGAAGAAATCGTTTCCAGCGGGGTGGTAACGGCTGTCGGGGTGGGCAGCCGGTTCCCCGCACCGTCAACGCAGGTGGGCGGGGTAGTGGGGGCCCGATGAGCGCGGTTGAGGAACAGCACGACCCCGTCCGGGAGTACGCAGCCGGTCTGCGCACGGCGGTGGCCCCCTTCCTTGCCGGGGGCGGCACCCAACGTGAGTTGGCCCGGGGCCTGACCGTGGCCCCGGCCACCCTGTCGCGTTACCTGGGCGGGGAACGCGTCGCCTCCCGGGCCGTCCTCGACGCCCTGCTCGGCTTCCTCCGGGAACGGGACCGGACCGTGGACGAGGAGGCGGCGGCCCGGCTGCGGGAGCTGTGCCAGCGCGCGCACCGTTCCAGCGGTTCCCCCGGAGTCCGGCTCACCGAAGCCCGGGGCGAGCTGGCGGCCCTGCGGGAGGAACACCGCCGGGCACTGCGGGCGGCCGAGGAGGCCTGCGCACGGCTCACCGGCGAGCGGGACGCGGCCCTGGCCCGGGCCCGTAGGGCCGAAGAGGCCGTCGAGCTGCACCAGGCGCACGTACTGGAGCAGGACAAACAACTGCGGCACTCCCAGGAGGAGAACGGCCGGAACGCCGTGGAGCTGGCCGGCGAGCGGGAACGGTCCGAGGACCGCCGGAAGGAAACCGCCGCCCTCCGCGCCCAAGTCAGGTCGCTGGAGGGGGAGGTCAGCACCCTGCGCGGGGAGAACGGGCCGCCGCCCGGCAAGCAGTACCGGACCGCCGTCGGGAACTCGGCTCGGCACGGGGGCCCGTTCGTGATGGTGGAGGGCGTTCCCGAAAGCGGGAACGGCCCCGCCACGCCCCCGGTGGCCGAGACGACCGGCGGGCCCGGGAACGGCGGCTTCGCCTGGGGGCCGGGCGGGCGGCCGAGCGACCTCGTCCTGGCCCTACGGCTGCTGCGCGGCCGGGACCTCGACGGCGAGCGGCGCTCCGAGTCCACAGTGCTCCGCGACGGCCTCGCCGTCGCCGTGCACCTGGCGCAGATCTGGCTACTGGGCGCAACTCTCTCGGCCTGCCTACGGGCACAGGACCGGCCCTCGGAGTGGGTGCTGCTCCTCTTCGCCAGTCTGGGGTTCTGCTACGCCCTGCTCTGCGGGGCCTGGGCCTACCGCCGGGCCGACTCCTACCCGGGGACGGGCATCCGCGCACCGAACACTCTGGTCACCCTGGCGGTCTGCACCGCGATCCCCGGCGGGGTGGCCGTGCCCGCCCTGCTCGACCTGGACGTCCCGGGCCGCTGGCTGGCCGAGGCAGTCGGCCTCCTGTGATCCCGCCGTCCGGGCCTCACGCCTGATGGAGGGCCGGGACCGCGCGGACGGCAGGATGGGGGCATGCAGATCAGCCCCATCGAGACCGCCGGACTGACCCTCGTCCCGCTCGCCGTGTCGCACGCCGCCGAGATGGCCGGGATCCTCGCCGATCCGGCCCTGCACTCCTTCATCGGCGGGACCCCTTGCTCGGCCGAGGAGTTGACGGCGCGGTACGAGCGCCTGGTCGCCGGTTCCCCGGACCCCGCCCAGCTCTGGTGGAACTGGGTGGTACGGCTCCGCGACGAGAACCGCCTCACCGGCACGGTGCAGGCCACGCTCACCCGTACCGACGGCGGCTGGACTGCGGAGGTCGCCTGGGTCGTCGGCACCGCCTGGCAGGGGCGCGGCATCGCGAGCGAGGCGGCGCGCGGTCTGGTCGACGGGCTGCGGGCGCAGGGGGTGCGGGACGTCCACGCCCACGTGCACCCCGAGCACACGGCCTCCGCCGCCGTGGCGAGGGCCGCCGGTCTCGCGCCGACCGACCGGGTGCGGGACGGCGAGATCAGGTGGGAGCTTCCCTGAGGGCCCAAGAAGAGCTGCCCCCGTCCCTACTCCACGACGGCGAAAGCCCCCTCGACGCGCGCGCCCCCGGGCGTGCGCCACGCACCGGCGAGGTGTCCGTGCCCACCGGCCGGCGCGCCGGGGCGCAGGACCCGGTTGACGCGGATCCGGCTGCCCGGGAGCAGCGTCAGCAGGGTGCCGTCCACGTCGTCCTCAACGGCCTTCAGCCCGGCGCACAGGGACCCCTCACCGTCGTACACCGCCGTGACGTTCCGGTCGGGCACATCGCTCAGCTGCTGGTCCTGGGCCTGGGCGCGGCCCTCGATCAGGGCGGCCAACTCGGCCACCGCGACCGGGTCGTGGCACGCGTCGTACGCGTAGCGCGTGCCCAGGACCCCGTGCTCCATGGTGCCGATGAGAGCGCCCTCGGCCCCTTCCAGCGGGGCACCCCGGTAGGACATGGGAACCAGGTACGTGACCGGCTCCACCCGCTCGTCGCCCTCCCCCGCGCCCGACACGTCGGCGATCACGGCGAACTCGATGCCCACCTCGCCCGCCGGGTCGTCCACCCGGAAGCCGCCCGCCTTCACCAGCTCCGGCCCGGCCGGACCGCCCGCGTACCAGGCTCGGGTGGGGAGCCAGGCGTGGAGCAGCTCCAGCTTCGTGGGCTTCAGGACGGTCTGGTGGATCACGGCCATGGCAGGGGCTCACTTCCGGGGCGTGCGGGCGGTACGAGGTGCGGGGGCGCCGGGCTCGCGTCCGGTACCGGTGTGGTGTGCGCCATCGTAGGACGGTGCACTGACACCACTGCCCGTGTCCCCGTGTCCCTGTGTCCCTGTATGCCCGTGTCCCCGTGTGCTGCCGCACAGGACTCGCGTGTGATGAGTGTGACGAGGACGGACCCGGCTACGGCGCCGTCATCAGCCCCGCGTTCGCCTCTCCGCCGGTGTACGACCACTGCGCCGGCAGGTCCCTGCGCGGCGGGCGCCCCGGGGCGACCACGCGGGCCAGGATGCCGAGCGTCGCCCGGAGCGCCGACTCCGGGACCATCGGGAAGATGCCGCGCTCCTGGTACCGCGGCAGAGCGCCGCTCCAGTCGTAGTACGAGACCACGTGGGTGCCCCGAGGCTGCTGCGGCGTCAAGTGGTACCCGTACCGGTGCTGTACCTGCTCCCCGCCCGCCATCCCGACGGTCCACTCGATGTGACGGGCGGGCGCGAACGCGGTGATCGTGACCTCGACGTCGTACCAGCGCGGCATCTCGTCGTTCAGCGCCGAACGGTCCATCCGTACGGTGAAGCCGTCACCGACCCTCCGTACCGGTCCGCCCCAGGCCGCCTGGAGCATGCCGGAGCTGTCGATGTCCACGTGTCCGTGCGGATCGCACAGCACAGCGAACACCTGCGCGGCAGGCGCGTCCACCACTCGCTCGGCTTCCAGCCGTTGGGTCTGCATGCTGCCACTGTGACCGGCCCCGTCGCGCCGGTCGCCGCATCCGGGCGAGCTACGCCCGAACGAGCGAACCGGCCCGGACGGGACCACGCCACCGGCCCGCGGCCGTGCGACCCCCACCCGGTCGTGTCAGGCCGGTTCCCACAGTTCGACGCGGTGGCCCTCCGGGTCGATCACCCAGCCGAAGCGCCCCACGCCTTCCATGTCCTGGGTGATCGGAAACACCGGGCGCTCGCCGAAGGCCCGGCCGACGCCGGGGCGGCAAAGAGCATGGCAGGCGGGGCCGACGGAACCGGGTAACGTAATTGTCATGTTCTTCCAGACGCCGATTTACGAGTGAGAGCGTTACGGGCCCCGCTGACGTCCTTCGACGTCACCGCCCGCCCCCACCGATGAATCCGCAGATCACTTCACGCCACCACCGGGAGAACCCGTGACCGACAGCAAGAACATCAACAACCCCGTGGGCCAGGGCGGCGGCCAGCGCAAGAAGCTGTCCCGCGCCGAACGGCAGAACAACGGTCCCCACCGCAACCTCGACCGCCAGGGTGCCGCCGACCAGAAGGCGGAGCTGGTACGCAAGATGCGCGAGAAGGTACACGCGGCCGAGGACACCGGCGAGGCGGGCGACGACACCGCACAGAGCTGACGCACCGCCGCCGCAGGGCGGCACCGCACGGAACAGGGCCCGGTCCGCGACACGCAGGCGCCGCCCGTGCCATCCGTCCTATTTGCTACATTCCGCGCCACAGGGATTCGGCGATCACAGCTGCTGAGGCGGATGCGGAGCGTGCATGGACCTCTCCATGACGGCGGGGGTGGAAACGGCGACGGCGACGGGTTTCGCCGACAGGAGCCCGGACGGGGGCGGGACGGACACCCGTGACGCCGTCGACTACGTGGACGTCGACGACCGCCTCGTCTCGACCGGTCCGCACGGCCGCGCCTCCGACAGCGGGCTGCACCACCGCACCGCCGCCACCATCCTGCTCAGCGAGGACGGCAGCCAGGTCCTGCTCTACCGGCGGCCCCTCGCCTCGCGGTTCTACCCGGGCCACCACGACGTGCTCGTCGGTGGGGCGCCCCGGGCCGGAGAAACGTACCGCCAGGCCGCCGGACGCCGGCTGGCCGAGCAGCTGCGCGTGCGGCCCGCCCTGCACGAGGTGCTGCGGCTGCGCGCCGCCACCCCGGCCGGACCCTGCCACCTCACCGTGCACCTCGCCGATCTGCACGGGCCGCTGCGGCCCGATCCGTTGCGGATCCCCCACCACGAAGTGGTCCCGCTGGTGGGGCTGCTGACGGAACCGCCGGAGCCGTTCGTGCCCACGGGGCTCGTCGTGCTCCGGCGGTTGTTCGGCTGAATCCACGCGTGCCCTGGAGTCAGCCGCTCACGGCAGCGGGATGCGCAGCACCCTTCCCGTACCGGCGCACGTGCCGCAGTCGGTGACGTAGGCCGCGCCGTCCTTGATGGTCAGGCCGCCGGGGCCGGTCAGGTCGGTGGTGACGATCTTCCGGGTGCCGTTCCGCTCGACCTTGATCAGTGCTCCGGACGGGTCGCCGGACAGCATGCCGTTGTGGGCGAGTTCGAGCACGTGGAGCGCGCCCCTGCGGTCGAACGCGAGGTCGATGATGCTCGTGAACCCGCCCGCCACGACCGTCGGTTCCTCACCCGGCACCACGCGGAACACGCTGGCCTTGCCGACCGGGAACGGGAACCCGGTGAGCTGGCCGACGTAGTACGCCCCGTCCGGGCCCACGGCCACCGCGGTGGGCACGGCCTGTGCGGTGATCTTGGTGCCGGGCGGCAGCCCGAGTTCCACGGGCGCGTCGACCTCCTGGCCCGGGAAGGCGGCCAGGGTGGAGACCCGCCCGTTCGGCGCGACGCGGACGAGCGTGTTGGCGGCCGAGTCGACCACGACCGCGCCGCTCCCCGTGACCGCCACGGAGTTGGGGTTGCCGCCGTCCGGGTCGGTCTTCGCCGCGTGCCCGGCGATGTCGGCGACCGGGACGACGCGGTTGCCCGCCGCCGTGAGCAGCCAGCCGATGTTGTGGCCCCCGGACGGCAGGGTGTCGCGCTTCGCGGGCGCGATGGCGAGGCCGGCGGTGAACACCGGGACGCCGCCGACCACCGCGACGTCCGACGGGCCGATGGCCCGCGCGCCGTCCGGTGCGGCGATCGAGGGGAGGCCCGTCACCACGCGCCGCTGGGTGCCGCGGCTGACCTTGGTGACGGCGCCGGTGGTGCCGAAGCACTCGAGTTCGGCCTGCGGCCCGGGTAAGCAGGGGCCGGGGCCCCCGACGCCGGACTCGGCGACGTACAGCGAACCGTCCGGCGCGAAGGCCAGGCCGTGCGGGTTGTCGAGGCCGGTCGCGACGGTCGTGACGCCCTGGCCGGAGCCCTGCTCGGCTTCGGCGGCGGCGGGGGTGAACAGGGTGAGCAGGATCGCGGCGCCGAGCGCCGGGGTCATGCGGGTGCGAGTGGTCACGTGAAGTCCTTCCAGAGCGGGCTCGTCCAGTGGTCGGGGCTGGGCTGGGCTTTTCTGGGTCGGGCTGGGCTCGGCCGTCGGGGCCGGGCCGGGCCCCGCCTGCCGGGCCCGGTCCGATGGCGCCGGGCGTGACGAGGGCAGGGCAGGGCACGGCCTGGTGGGGCCGGGGCCGGATCGGGCCGCGCCGGGCTGAGCCGGGCCGGGCGCGGTGCTTGATCGCGGGCCCTCAGGATCGCCGCCGCACCGCGACACGGGCGCAAGGCCGGCGATGTGCGGGATGCGGTGTGTGGGACTCGGTATGCGGGGTGCGGTACGCGGGGTGCGATATGTGGGATGTGGTGTGCAGTATGCGGGGTGCGCGCTGCGGCACACTCGGCCGCGAACTACCTTCCGGTGTCGTGCCGTTGCAGGAGGCCGACCGCCTCCTCAGAGTCCCCGGCTCCCCCGCGGCTGCCACTCCTCCGCCAGCAGGCCGAGCAGCACCTCGTCCAGGAACTCGCCCAGCACCCACGCCGAGGAGCGCAGGACACCCTCCCGTACGAAACCGTTGCGCTCGGCCGCGCGCAGCATCGCGGCGTTGTCCGCCAGGGTGTCGACCTGGAGCCGGTGCAGGCCCCGCACCACGAAGCCGTAGTGGCACAGCGTCGCGACCACGTCCGTGCTGTGCCCCCTCCCCCGGTACGACGGGCGCAGGCCCATGCCGATGTGGGCCGAGCGGCTGTGGGTGTCGATGCCCCACAGCACCGCCGAGCCCATCAGCGCACCGCTCTCCAACTCCACCACGGAGAAGGGGATGTGGCCCTGCTCGGTGTCGTCCACGAAGAGGCCCGTCGCCTTGGAACCGGGGGTGAACGGCCGCCAGGGCTTCGCCTGGGCACGCGAGTGGGAGACCACGTCGTCGTACAGCTCGGCCTGCAGCACCGGGATGTCGTCCTCGTGCCGGGCCCTGAGCCCGACCTTCTCGCCCTTCAGCATGCGCTTTTCCTATCTGACCTGGTCAGCGTCGCGCAATCGCATTCCGCGAGCCCCGCCCGGGCAGCGGCGGGCGGGGCCTGCGACCCGTCGGCCTCGACGTCCGGCGCCAACATCCGCGTCGGTGTCAGGGTCAGGGTCAGCGCCGGTGTCAGCGCACGTACGGGACCACGACCGTCACCAGCGCCGCGATCACCGCAAGGACCTCCAGCACCAGCCGGATCCACCACTGGTGGCGCTGGTACCAGAGGGGGGTCTTCTGCTCGTTCATCCTTCGCTTCCTCTCGGCCTGTCGGCTCGCCGGCTCCTGTCGGCCCGCTCCTGAGTCACCGTGCGTGACAAGCGGGGCGACTAGTGACAAGTGCCGGTAGTCGGTGACCAAGTGGCGGTAGTCTCAAGGCCATTGCTGACAACCCGCCTCTGTTGTCAGCGTTTGACTGCCGCGGTGGCCGACTCTTGACGCTTCTTGCCGTCGCTCCGTGCGACCGGGCCACCGCTGCCGGGAGCCGAGGGGAGCAGTGCGTGACCGAGGACGATCTCCCCGACGGAGCGCACGGCGCTCTGGTGAAGGCGCTCGAGGACCTTCACGAGCGCGCCGCCAAGCCCTCGTTGCGCAAGCTCGCCGAGCTGACCAAGGCGAAGGGCAGGGACGGCGAGGGCGTCAGCTACGAGACGATCCGGAAGATGCTGCTCGGCGCCGGTCTGCCCGGGTGGGACAAGTGGAAGATCGTCGTACGGCACTTATGCCTGATCGAAGGCCACCAGGACCCCTCCGCGGTGGAGCTCCACTTCCGGGACCTGTGGCGCCGGGCCCGGGCCGAGGACCCCACGCCCGGCACGACGCACTCCCCGCACCCCGAGCCGCCCCCACCCTCGCCCGTCTCCCCGCCCCCCTCCCCCTCCCCTCCCGTCTTCTCCCGCGAGACGGCCCTGCGCAACGCACGCGCCGAGGAACTGCTCACCGCCCTCTACGCCCGTGCCGAGGCCGACGCCGAGCAGATACGCGACGCCGCCCGCGCGGAGGCGGCGGCGACGGAGCCGCGGAAGGAGCGACCACCACAACCGGAAGCGCCCGGCGCCCCCCGCTCGGCAGCCCCGCACCGCCGCCTGCCCGGGTTCAGCACCCACACCCTCGCCGTGCTGGGGCTCCACGCGGCGTCCGGCCTGCTGGTGGGCATGGTGATCGGCCTGCTGGTGAAGGGCGCGGTCCTCCCCGCCACCTCGCACGAGCAGTACAACGGCGTGATCGGCGCGATCGCGGGGCTGTTCGTGGGCACGTTCGCGGGCACGGTGATCGCCAGCATGGGCGCCGCCCGGGTCGGGAAGCTCTACCTCATCCGCGAGGCGCTGGGCGGGCTCGCCGGCTGGGGCGGTTTCGCCGGGCTGTTCCTCGGGGTGTCCGCGGGGATCCAGGAGGGCAGGGTGGTCGGCGTGGCCCTGCTGACGGCCGTCGAGGGCGCTCTCTTCGGCTTCGCGCTGGGCGGGATCGTGTACGTGGTGCGGTTCCTGCACCCCGGGACGGAGGCCGCACCGGCCGACGACGTGCCCGGGCCCGCTTCCGGCCCCGGCCGCGATGCCTTCACCTCGCCGCTGGAGGCCCACCGCCTTGACTGACCCCGTCGACCGGCTCCCGGTCCTTCCCGTGTACGTCGCCGCGGACGAGTCCACGTCCATGCGGCCCTTCGCCCGCGACCTCAACGCCGGTGTCGACGCGCTGCACCGGGCGCTGCTGTCCGAGCCGATGGCGGCGGCACGCGTGCGCATCTGCCTGCTGGGCTTCGCCGACGGACCGGTCGTACGGCTGCCGCTGACCGACCTGCGGGACGTCGAGTCGATGCCCGAGCTGAAGCCGACGGGGATGACCCGGTACGGCACCCTGTTCCGGTTCCTCGCGGAGCAGATCCCGGACGACGTGGCGACCCTGCGCGAGAGCGGCCTGCGGGTGATGCGCCCGGTGGTCTTCTTCCTGACGGACGGGCTGCCGACGGACGACTGGCCCGCCGCACACCACGAGTTGACGTCCCGTCATCTCAGCAGAACAGCCCCGCACATCGTCGCCTGCGGCTTGGGCGCCGCCGACGCCCCGGTGGTGGCGGCCGTCGCCACCGAGCCGGGGTTCGGCTTCGTCCCGGGCGAGGCGCTCGACGTACCGCGGGCCGTGGACCGGTTCTTCTCCGCCCTGACGCTCAGCGTGGTGAAGTCCGCGCGGGTGCTTCCCGGCCTGGTCGTGGAAGTGCCCGAAGGCTTCCAGATCGCGATCGACGAGATCTGACGAGACCCGGTGACGGGGGACGGGGGACGGGGTCCGATGGAACCGAGGAGCGGGGCCGCCGGCGCGGCCGGCGTCGACAAGGACCGGATGGTCCTCGGCGACCGGCTCGGCGACGGCGGGCAGGGCACCGTGTACGCGGTACCGCGCCTGCGGATCAACCGGGAATGGGAGGTCGCGTACAAGGAGTACCGCCGCCCGGCCCTGGCCGCGCTCGACGCCGACGTCCTCGACGGCTTGGTCGCGCTGCTGCCCTCGCTCGACTTCGAGAGCGGACGCTGGCTCGGCGAGCACACCGCCTGGCCCGCCGCCGTGGTCCGGGAGAACGGCCGGACCGTGGGGTTCCTCATGCGGACGGCGCCGGACGCCTTCCGCCGCGAGATGGCGTTCGACCCCGGGGTCAGACGGGTGGCCGGCCTGGAGTTCCTGCTCAACTCCCCTGCGTACGTGAAGCGGGCCCTCGGCACCGACCCGTCACCGCGCCAGCGCGTACGGCTCCTGGCGAACCTCGCCCGGCTCCTCGCCGAGCTGCACGACCTGGACATCGCGGTCGGCGACCTCTCCCCGAAGAACGTGCTGTTCGCGCTCGAACCCTCGCCGCGCTGCTTCCTGATGGACTGCGACTCGGTACGGTTCCGGGGCCGCAGCGCCCTGCCCCAGGTGCAGACGCCCGGCTGGTCGCTGCCCCAGGGCGAGCCGCCCGCGACGGCGGCGGGCGACGTGTTCAAGTTCGCGCTGCTCGCCGTGCGCCTGCTCGCCGGTGACCAGGACACGCGGAAGGCCGACGCCCTGGAGGCGGTGGACCCGCGGCTGGGCCGCCTCGCCGAACGCAGCCTCAGGGCGGAGGACCCCGCCGCCCGGCCCACGGCGCGGGAGTGGCAGCGGTGCTTGGAGGAGGCGACCGGGCGGACCCGGACGGGTACCAAGACCGGGACCGGGACCGGGACCGGGACCGGGACGGCGTCCGCGGCCCGGAAGGGGGCGGGGGCCGCGGGCGGCACCACGGCGAAGGGGAAGGACCAGAAGTCCGCCGCCTCCGCACCGCCCCCCGCCTCCGCACCGTCCCCCGCCCGTGCCACCTCCGGCACCACCGGCTACCTGGGCTGCGTCCTCGTGATGGCGCTGCTGGTGACGGGGGTCCTGGTCGGCATCGTCCTGCTGGCGCGCTGACCGGCCGGGGCCGACCAGGGCCGACCGGGGTCGCCCGGGGGCGGTGGCTACCCCTGCCGCCCCGCCGCCTCCGGGACCGCCACCAGCTCCTGCGCGTCGGGCCCGTCCTGTCCGCCCCTCGTCGCCCGGTGGCGCAGGTAGTCCTTCAGCTCCTGCTTCACCGTCGGTGCCATCAGGTACAGGCCGAAGATGTTGATCAGCGCCAGGACGAACAGCAGCGCGTCCGCCAGGTCGAGCACCGCGCCCAGGGTGAGCACCGAGCCCAGGACCACGCAGCCGATCGTGACCAGCTTGAAGGCGAGGTCGCTGCGCCCGCCCGCGCCGAACACGCCCTCCCAGCACTTCTGTCCGTAGTACGACCAGGTCACCGTCGTCGACAGCGCGAACAGCACCACCGCCACGGTGAGCACGTACGGGAACCAGGGCAGCACCGACGCGAACGCCGCCGACGTCAGCTCCACGCCCTCCGCACGGCCCGCCGCCCTGGCGGCCGCGTACTCCGGCGGGTTGGCGACGATGATGGCGAGCGCGGTCATGGTGCAGACGATGACCGTGTCGATGAGCGGGCCGAGCATCGACACCAGGCCGCCCGACGCGGGGTGGCGGGTCTTCGCGGCGGCCTGGACGATGGGCGCGGAGCCGAGGCCCGCCTCGTTGGAGAAGGCCGCGCGGGTGAAGCCGACGACCATGACACCGATCACGCCGCCCGCGCCCGCCGCCGGGTCGAACGCCTCGCGGACGATCAGCTGGAACGCGCCCGGCAGCGCACTGGCGTTCACGGCCAGGACGATCACGCAGCCGATCAGATAGACGACCGCCATCAGCGGCACGAGCCTGCCGACCACCGCGCCCAGGCGCTTGGCCCCGCCCAGCAGGATCACGCCGATCAGCACCGCGATGACGACGCCGATGCCCAGGCCCGCGGCCGAGCCGCCGAGGACCCCGCTGTCGCCGCCCGTCACCGAACGCAGCTGCGCCACCGTCTGGTTGACCTGGAACATGTTGCCGCCGGTCAGGCCGAACACGATGATGATCGGCGCGAAGGCGACGGCAAGCACCCGGCCGAGGCGCGCGAAGCCGCGGTCCGCGAGGCCCCTGCGCAGGTAGTGCATCGGACCGCCGGAGACCGTGCCGTCCTCGTTGACCTCGCGGTACTTCACGCCGAGCGTGCACTCGGCGAACTTCAGCGCCATGCCGAGCAGGCCGCACACGATCATCCAGAACGTCGCGCCGGGGCCGCCGACGCTGACCGCGACGGCGACGCCCGCGATGTTGCCGAGGCCGACCGTGCCCGCGCAGGCGGCCATCAGTGCCTGGAACTGGGTGACTTCGCCCGGCGCGTCGGCGTCCTCTCCCGAGCCGCGCCGCCGGGTGATCTCGTACGCGAGCCTGAGGCCCCGGATCTGGACGGCGCCCAGGTACACGGTGAAGACGATGCCGCCGACGAGCAGCCACGCGACGATGAGCGGGACGCCGACACCGCCGATCGGGACCTCGAAGAAGATCACCTTCGAGACGGCGTCGGTGAGGGGCTGGACGAACTGGTTGACGGCGTCCTCGATGCCGGAGACGACTCCGCCCGCGGCGAGTGCGACGGGGCTGCTGGACACGGGCATGGGCGGAACCTCCGGGGCGGGGGCTGCGGAGCCAAGGGGTCACGGGGTCACGGGGCACTACGGGGCTGAGGGGGGTGCGGAGCTACGGGGCCGGGGTTGCTGGGCTACGGGACGGCAAGGGCCGTCAGCGGCGCCGGTCCTCGCCGCTGCGTTCGAGCGCGGCGAGGATCTTGGGCGCGAGGAGCTCCGCCCCGGTGTCGCCCATGGTGACCACGACGTCCCCGGGGCTGACGAGCGACGACACGAAGCCCGGTGCCGCCTCGGCGTCGCGCAGGGCGAAGGCGCAGGACCCGGCGGACACGGCGGCGTCGACGACGGTCTCGCTGGTGATCGCGGTCGCGGCCGTCCCCTGGGGACGGGGGCCGGCCCCGGAGGGGTCCAGGACGAGCGAGGCGTCGGCCAGCGTGAGCGCGTGGCCCATGGCCGTGCCCAGGTGTTGTTCGCCGTACGCGCGCCCGGGCTGGTAGACCGCGAGCAGGGGCGCGCCCCGCGTCATCTCGCGCAGGGCCTGGAGGTCGGCGGCCATCTCGGTCGGGTGCCGGGCGTCCGACCGGACGACCGTGACGCCGCCCGCCTCGCCGTGTGGCGTGAGGCCGCGGTCCGTGCCGCGCGGCCTGCCCAGGGCGTTGGCGAACTCGGCGGTGTCGAGGCCGAGGGCGTGCCCGGCGGCGAGCGCCGCGACGGCACGGTGGGTATCCGGCAGGCGCGCCGTGTCGTCACCGGTGGCAGGGACGGTGAAGTCGACGGTGTCGCCGGCGGCGACGACGCGGATGCGGAGGGTGGGCCCGTAGGTGACGGCGTCGAGGACGCGCACGTCGGCGCCCTCGGAGAAGCCGTACGTGACGACCCGCGTCGACGCCGCGGAGCGCAGGTAGCGCGTCAGGCGGCGGCTGAGCGGGGAGTCCGCGGAGACGACCCACGCGCCGCTGGGGGCGACCCGGTCCAGGCACTCCTTGAAGGTGTGGCGCTCGGCGTGGGTGCGGTGGGCGACCTCGGCGTCCAGGACGAGCGTGACCTCGGGGGCGAGCGGCGTGGCGCAGCGGTCGCCCTCGTCGGCCGTGACGACGGAGAAGGGGCGGGGACCGGCGGACCGCACCGGTCTCGTCCGCGAGAGCGCGGCGGCGAGCGCCGAGGCGGCGCGGGCCCTGCCGCGGGTACCGACCACCACGATCAGACGGGTGTCCTGGGCCCGGGATCCGGACGGGGGAGGGCTGAGGGAGCTGTGGGGCACGGGAGCCTCCTGGGGCACGGGTCCGCCGCCTGGCCACAGGACCCGGTCGGCACCGATAGGTCTGACTTGTCCATGAGTGTGTGGAACAGGGGATTTGGTCCGCGTTAAGACGCCGGATTCCGGACCGCGCGCACGGCCGGGGCGGCTACCGGGGCGCCGGAGCGGCTAGGCGCGTGCGGCCAGCACGGTGATCGGTGCGCTGAGCGCGTCCGCCGGGTCCCCGGTGGTGAGCAGGACGAGGTACGTACCCGGCGGTACGGGGGGCACGGTGAAGGCCGCCTGCCGCTGCTGGGGCCCGATGCCCTCCGCCAGTACCGCGACCTCGGTGATCCGCCAGCAGTCCTCGTACACCAGCAGGACGTCGACGGGGTGGCGCACGATCCCGTCCAGGGACCAGATCACGCTGTGGTGCCCGCCCGCGCGCCAGACGGTGCCGGCGGCGGGGTGGGTGACCCGGAACGGGGCGGTGGGCGGGAAGGACCGTTCGAGCGCGGCCTCGACGGGCCCGGCGGTGGAGCACCTGCCGTAGGCGCAGCGAAGCCTGCGGAACCTCGCTCTGAGGGCGGCACAGAGCCGGTTTCCCATCTCTCCACTCCTTCGCTCGACCCGCCGACGGACGGCGGGCGGGAGGGCGCGGCGGAGGCGGCAGCAGTCGCTGGGTGCCGCCTCCGCCACGCGGTCAGGTCCGGGGTGCGTCCGCGGACCTGGGAGTCACCCGGGTCAGGAGCTCGGCTGGGCCGGGGTGGTGGAGGTACCGGAGCCGGGCTTCACGGTCTCGCCACCGCCGTCGACCTTCTTCACCGGCGGCGTCTTGACCGGCGGGGTCTTCACCGGCGGAGTGGTCGGCTTACCGAAACCGGGCTTCACCGTCTCGCCCCCACCGCCCACCTTCTTCACCGGCGGCGTCTTCACCGGCGGCGTCTTCACCGGCGGCGTCTTCACCGGCGGCGTCTTCACCGGCGGCGTCTTGACCGGCGGCGTCTGCGCGGAGGGCTTCTTGACCGGCGCCTTCTGGGCCTGCGGCTTGTGGGTGTGCGCCTTCTGGGCGACCGGCTTCGCGAGCTTGAAGGCAACGTTTCCGTTCGCCTTCTTCACCGTCGCGGAGGCGGAGCCGAGGGCCACCTTCTTCGCCGGCTTCGACGGGGTGCCGGCGGGAACCTTGATGGTCGTGCTGTACGACGCCGTGGAGGGCTTGGCGTGCTTGGCCGCCTTCTTGGCCTCGTTGACGCTGGCCTTCTTCGTCTGGGCCTTGGCCGCAACGGCGGGCTTGGCGTGCTTCGCCACCTTCTTGGCCTTGTTGACACCGACCTTCTTCGCCTGGGCCTTGGCCTTGGCCACGTCGACGGGCGTGCCGAGGGACCCGGCCGGACGAGCCGTGTTCGGGTCCTTGACCGGAACCGACTGGCCGGACCCGTTTCCACCCTGCATTCCGTCGGACTGAGTCGCAGAGGCAACCCCGCCCAGGACGACGGTTCCACCCATGACGGTGGCGGCGGCGATTGCAATGCGCTTGCTGGCCTTCACGTTGAGCTCCTTGTTCGCAGTGCTGCTCTGACACCGAGAAAGCTACTGAAGGCGGCATTTCAACCATGTCTGTAAGAAATCGTCTGCTCGATTTACGCAACCCTTAGGGGCAGGGCTCACCCAAAGTCACACCATCTGTGAAATCTCTACGCTTGGAACGTCAACTTGCTTTCGGATCTTGCACTTTGGGGCAGGCCCCGGCATTTACAAGGCCAGCCAATTTCCACTCCTGCGCACATAGGAACCGTTTTCATGAGCGCTCACAGCAAGCACCGGAAAGCCCCCGTTAACCCAGCGTTCACCTGACTACTCTGCGATTTCTCAGAAGCCTCTTATAAAACATCGGTCAAATATCTGCGCACATAACTTGAGCCATCGCCCGAAGGACGACCGCCAGCGATCCTGGATTCCCCCTTGACCTACATAGCGATGTTCCCGACCGAGTCCGAGGCAGTGGAACTCGTCGGCCGCCTCACGGCGGCCCGCGCCTCCTCGCTCGACCGACTCTCCCAACACCTCTGCGACGTGAGGATGTTGCTGGACCAGGAGGAACGGACCGTCTGGTGGGTGACGCGGGCGGAGATCGGCTGGGTCATCGAGAGCACCCCGCCGGGCGAGGCCCTGGACCGGGTGAACGAACTGGCGGGGCCGGACTGGGCGGCGCCCCCTTCCGCCCTCTTCGACTACCACCGCGTCCTCAACATGCTCCTCCCCTCCGGGGGTTCGCGGCGCGGGTGAGGCGTGCGGTGAGGCGCTCGGCGGGACGCCCGGGCGCGGTGCGCGCGGGGCGGCTGCGACCTGGGGTTACTGTCGATGTCATGACAGCTGACTCCCTGCGCTCGGTCACCATCGAGCGAACCGGCCCCGGCCAGTTCACCGCGACCAACTCCCGCGGTGGCACGGTCACCTTCGGCACCGGCTCCGGCGAGGGCTTCACGCCCGTGGAGCTGTTCCTCGCCGCGATCGGCGGCTGCTCGGCGGCCGACGTCGACGTGGCCACCACCCGCCACGCCGAGCCCGACACCTTCTCCCTCACCGTCGACGGCCACAAGGTCGAGGACGAGGGCGGCAACCGCATGACGGACCTGGAGGTCACCTTCACCGTCCGCTTCCCGGAGGGCGGGACCGGCGACCGCGCCCGGGCGATCCTGCCGCGTGCCGTGAAGACCTCGCACGACAAGCTCTGCACGGTGAGCCGTACGGTCGAGGCGGGCACCCCGGTCACGACGAAGATCGTCGACTGACCGGGGACGAGCCGGAATGACGGGTGGTCACCGCTGATCGCACCCGGCGACCACCACCAAGACGGCAGTCGGCCGCCCGGTTTCCCGGGCGGCCGACTGCGTCACACCTCCTGCCCCTCCCCCACGTCGGAGCAGGTACTCGGAGCAAGTACTCGGAGCAGTCACACGGTCAGCGGCCCGCGCCGCCCCCCTTGCGCCGCCAGGCCACCACCGCGTACCCGACCAGCAGTACGGCGGTGAAGGCGAGGCCGACGCCCGCCGCCTGGCGCATGTCCGGGACCTCGATCGCGGTGGCGGCGACGGCGAGCACCCCGGCGCCGGCCAGCACGGCGAGCTTCGGGCCGCCGGGGACGCTGAAGCCGGTGAACTCGGCCGGGTGGGCGTCGCGGTGGCGGCGGAAGGCGATGTACGAGGCGAGGATCAGCAGCCAGACGAGCAGCACCGCGAAGAGCGCGATGGACATCAGGATGCCGAAGATGCCGCCGACGTCGTAGAAGGCGAGCAGCGCGGCGACCGCGATGCCCAGGGTGGAGGCGGCCAGGGCCGCGGCCGGGACGCCTCGGGAGGTGAGGCGGGCCAGCGGGGCCGGGGCCAGGCCGTCGTCGCCGAGCGAGTGCAGCAGCCGGGAGGCGCCGTACAGGTGGGCGTTGGCGGCGGAGACGGCGGCGATGAGCACCACGAGGTTGGTCAGGGTCGCGGCGGCGGGCACGCCGATGTCGGAGAAGACGCGGACGAACGGGCTCGCCTCGACGCTGCCGTCGCCGCCGGCCAGCCGCTTCCACGGGATGAGGGCCGTCACCAGGGTGATGGACAGGACGTAGAACACGCTGAGCCGCCAGGCGAGCTGGCGCATCGCGGTGCGGATGGTGCGCTGCGGGTCGGTGGCCTCGGCGGAGGCGATGGCGACGACCTCGAACCCGGCGTACGCGAACATCACCACGGACATGGCGATCCAGACGGACTTGGCGCCGTGCGGCACGAAGCCGCCGTCGTCGGTGAGGTGGGCGAAGCCGGTGGCCTCGGTGTCGGGCAGGCCGAAGAAGACCAGGAAGGCGGCGCACAGGATGAACGCGCAGAGGGCGGTCACCTTGATGGTGGAGAGCCAGAACTCGGTGGTGCCGAAGGACTTGACGTTGATGACGTTCACCGCGAGGACCACCGCCGCGACCGCGAGGATGGCGACGCCCATCGGGACGCCGGGCCACCACCAGCGGATGTAGAGCGCGGAGGCGACGACCTCGGTGCCGATGACGACGACGGCGCTGAACCAGTAGGTCCAGCGGGTGACGAAACCGGCCCAGGGGCCGAGGTACTTGTGCGCGATGGCGCCGAACGAGCCCTGGACCGGGTGGGCCGCGGACATCTCGCCGAGCAGGACCGCGATGACGGCGACCAGGACGGCACCGATCGCGTACGAGATGATCACCGCGGGCCCGGCGGCGGATATCGCGGAGCCGGAGCCGAGGAAGAGGCCGGTGCCGAGCGCCGAGCCCAGGCCGATCATGGTGGTCTGGCGGGGGGTGAGCGAGCGGACCAGGCCCCGGCCCTCGGGCGCGTCGGCGGGTGCGGGCGGTGCGGCGGGTGCGGGTCTTTCCGGAGCAGCCATGGCGGGGACGTCCTTCTCTGCGGTGGTGCGCGGTGGGAGCGGGGAGCCGGGGATGGCGGGGGCGGCGGGCGGCTCGGCCGCCGCCCCGGGGCCGGGGCCTGGTGGCGGGACCTAGAACTCGCTGTTGCGGAACGGCTTCTCGGGGCGCGTCAGGTGCGGCTTGCCGAGCACCTTCGGGGCGGACAGGGCGTAGATGCCGTGGTTGGTCAGCGCCCAGGCGATGTTGCGGTCCCACTCCACGTACACGCCGTGGGTCTGGTTGCCGTACGCGTAGTCCGGGGTCTGCGGGCCGTACGCCTTCGGCACGAAGTACGCCTCGATCTCGGGCTTCGCGGGCCTGGAGACGTCGAAGAACTGCACGCCCGCGTTGTAGAAGCCGTAGCCGAGGACGCCCGCGTCGTGCTTGCCGGGGTTGGTGTAGTAGCCGGTGCGCTTGGGGCCGAAGCTGCCGCGGCGCTGGCAGAAGTCCGCGAAGCCGGCCGCCCTGGGCGGGGTCGGGCGGGGCAGTACGCCGACGACGCGCGGGTTCTTCGGGTCCTTGGCGTCGATCTGGTAGACGTCCTTGTACGGCTCGTAGCAGTCCTCGGTGAGCGGGTAGCCGGAGTAGTAGATGATCCCGGTCTTCTCGTACTGCGAGACGTCGATGTTGTCGCCCTCGGTGCCGGAGACGGACGGCGGCAGGTCGAGGTGGCCCACCGTCTTCATGTCGGCGGGGTTCGAGACGTCGAGGACGGTGAGGCCGTAGCCGCCCATCGCGGCGAAGGCGTAGCGCCCGCCCTTCTCCACGGGCTTGGGGAGGAACAGCGGCATGCGCGCGCCCATCCAGCTGGTGCGGTTGCCGCAGCGCGGGTTCTTGCGGTACGCCGCGTCCTCACCGGTGCGCTGGCCGGGCAGGTGCCAGGTGTCGAGCAGCTTCGGGCGGGCGGGGTCGGACATGTCCCAGGACTGGTAGCCGGCCGAGTGCAGGTTGGTCGGGTACTCGGAGCCGGAGTAGGTGTCGTCGGGCGCGGTGGCGACGAACATGTACTTCTCGCCGGTCCAGTACGGCACGTCCAGCGAGCCGGAGCCCTGCTGCGGCTTGGTGGTGTCGGAGTGCAGCGGGTCCTTCTGGGTGGCGTCGGTGGAGACCGTCGCGAGGAGCTTCCAGTCCTTCTTGCGCGGGCCGTCGAGGCGGAAGACCTTGAAGCCCTTCAGGCCGGGCTTCTCGCGCAGCTTCTTCACGCCCTCCGGGTTGTTGTACTTGTCCTCGGCGGGGTCGTCGGTGAGCTCGCTGATCTGCCGCTTGTCCTCGAAGCTCATCACCATGACGTAGGCGTTCAGCTTCTTGTTCCACTGGACGGTGGAGGCGCCCCAGTAGTCGTCGGGTGCCCAGGAGGCGTTGCCCTTGGTCTCGTCGCCGTCGACGTCGTCGCGGGTCAGCTTCTCGACGACCTTGACCTTCTTGACGTCGGTGATGTCGTAGACGCGGCCCTCGGAGCGGTCGTACTGGAACATGTACCGGCGGCCGTCGAAGTCGACGACGTTCTGCCAGGTGTGGAAGTAGTCGGGGGTGAAGTCGGCGCCCTCGTAGGCGGCTTCGACCTTCATGTTCTTGATGTAGGACTTGGTGTCGTAGTCCTTGTTCCGCCCCGGGAAGGAGTGCTCGTGCTCCTCGTCGACCGGGGTCTGCGCCGGGTGGCGGAAGCTGCCGTCGAGCTGCATGCCGTACGCGCCGGGGTCGGCCGGCTCGGGTCGGCGGTCCTCGCAGACGTCGACGATGTTCGGGTCGGTCGCGGTCGCGGCGCTGGTGGCGGTGGCGCCGGAGGTGCCGGGCGCGAGCAGCGTCGCCGCGGTGGCGGTGACCACGGCCGTGGCCAGCACCGCCTTCTTGGTGCGGAGGGATCGCATGGGAGTCCTAGGGGTCTCGACGGCGGAGAGGGGACTTGCGATGGGGTGTCGGGGTGGTGCGGGTTCGTGCCGCCGTCCGCGCGCTGGGGGTACGGGGACGGGCCGTGCGGGTCGCGTGCGCGCGCCGGGGTGTGCGTCGCGCACGGGTGACGGGGTGCCGGTCCGGTGGGGGCCGGACCGGCCGGGGATCCCGTCGGTGGGGTGCCGGGGCCGTCAGGTGACGGTCGGGCGCTCCTGGAACTCGGCGGCCCGGTGGGCGCCCGAGGTCGCGATGGCGCGCAGCTCCTCCACGGCGTGCAGGACGTCCGCGTGGGTGAGGTAGAGCGCGTTGAAGCCGAAGCGCAGCAGGTCGGGGGCGCGCATGTCGCCGATGACGCCGCGCGCGGTGAGCGCGGCGACCAGCGGGTACGCCTCCGGGTGGCGCAGCGCGACCTGGCTGCCGCGGCGCTCCGGTTCGCGCGGGGTGGCCAGGGTGAAGCCGAGCCCGTCGAGCAGTTCGTCGGCGCACTCCTGGAAGAACCCGGTCAGGGACAGGCTCTTGGTGCGCACGTCGTCCATGTCCACGCCGTCGAACGCGGTGAGCGCGGCCTCCAGGGCGACCAGCGAGAGCAGCGGCGGGGTGCCGATGCGGGCGCGGGTGATGTCGGGCGCGGGGGCGTAGTCACCGGACATGGAGAAGGGCGCGGCGTGTCCGTGCCAGCCGGTGACCGGGTGGTCGAAGTCCTGCTGGTGGCGGCGGGCGACGTAGGCGAAGGCGGGGGCGCCGGGGCCGCCGGAGAGGTACTTGTAGCCGCAGCCGACGGCGAAGTCGGCCTCGATCGCGTCGAGTCGCACCGGCAGCGCGCCCGCCGCGTGGCACAGGTCCCAGTGCGCCAGGGCTCCGGCGGCGTGCGCGGCGGCGGTGAGCGCGGCCATGTCGTACAGCTCGCCGGTGCGGTAGTCGACGGGGGCGTACGCGGCGACGGCGACCTGCTCGCCCTCGGCGGCCAGCACGGCGGCGGCCTCGCGGGCGGGGACGCGGCGCACGTCGAGGCCGAGCAGGCGGCCGACGGAGTCGGCGATGTACTGGTCGGTGGGGAAGTGGTCCGGGTCGGTGAGCAGCAGGCGGCGGCCGGGGCGCAGCCGGGCGGCGGCGACCAGGGTGTTGAAGAGCTGCACGCTGGTGGAGTCGCCCGCGACGACCTGGCCGGGGGCGGCGCCGATCAGGCGGCCGACGGCGTCGCCGGTGCGGACGGGCGCCTCCCACCAGCCGTTGGCGTTCCAGGAGCGGATGAGGTCGGTGCCCCACTGGCGGTGGACGGCGTCCTCGATCGCGGCCGGGACGGCGGCGGGCAGGGCGCCCAGGGAGTTGCCGTCGAGGTAGGTGACGCCCTTGGGCAGGGTGAAGCGGTCGCGGACGCGGGCGAGCGGGTCGGCGGCGTCGAGCGCGGCGGCGCGCTGGTTCAGCATGCGGGTACTTCCTCGGTACACGAAGGGGCGGTGCCGGTGGGGCCGGCGGTGGACGCGCCCAGGTCGAGCGCGATGTCGGTGAGCAGGTCCTCCTGGCCGCCGACGAGCCCGCGGCGGCCGGCCTCGACGAGGAGGTCGCGGGTGTCGAGGCCGTGGCGCGCCGCGGTGGCCTCGGCGTGCCGCAGGAAGCTGGAGTAGACCCCGGCGTAGCCGAGGGTGAGCGTCTCGCGGTCGACGCGCACGGGCCGGTCCTGGGTGGGGCGTACGAGCGCTTCGGCGGCGTCCATCAGGGGGAAGAGGTCGCAGCCGTGCTCCCAGCCCATCAGGTCGAACACGGCGACGACGGGCTCCAGCGGGGCGTTGCCCGCGCCGGCGCCCTGTCCGGCGAGCGAGGCGTCGACGCGCAGGGCGCCGGCCTCGACGGCGACGACGCTGTTGGCGACGCCGAGCCCGAGGTTGTGGTGGGCGTGGATGCCGATCTCGGTGGTGTCGTCCAGGAGGTCGCGGTAGGCGCGGACGCGGTCGCGCACGCCGTCCATGGTGAGGCGCCCGCCGGAGTCGGTGACGTACACGCAGTGCGCGCCGTAGGACTCCATCAGCTTGGCCTGGCGGGCGAGCAGGGCGGGCTCGGCCATGTGGGACATCATCAGGAAGCCAGAGACGTCCATGCCGAGTTCGCGGGCGAGGCCGATGTGCTGGGCGGAGATGTCGGCCTCGGTGCAGTGGGTGGCGACGCGCACGGAGGTGACGCCGAGCGCGTGGGCGCGGCGCAGGTCCTCGGCGGTGCCGATGCCGGGCAGCAGCAGGGTGGTGAGCCGGGCGCGCTCCAGGACGTCGGCGGCGGCCTCCAGCCACTCCCAGTCGGTGTGGGCGCCGGGTCCGTAGGTGACGGAGGAGCCGGACAGGCCGTCGCCGTGGGCGACTTCGACGGCGTCGACGCCGGCGGCGTCCAGGGCGGCGGCGATGGCGCGGACCTGGTCGGTGGTGTAGCGGTGGGAGACGGCGTGCATGCCGTCGCGCAGGGTGACGTCCTGGACGTAGACGCGGGTCATCGGGCCGGGCTCCGTTCGGCCAGGCGCTCGGCGGTGCGCAGCGCGGCGGACGTCATGATGTCGAGGTTCCCGGCGTAGGCGGGCAGGTAGTGGGCGGCGCCCTCGACCTCCAGGTAGACGGAGACCAGCAGGCGTCCGCCGCCGCCGAGCGCGACGAGCGGGTCGTCGGCGGCCAGGGTGCGGAACTGGGGCTCCTGCTTGAGCCGGTAGCCGGGCACGTACGCGGCGACGGACGCCGCCATCTCCCGTACGGACTGCGCCACTCGGTCGGTGTCGCAGTCGTCGGTGACGCAGTGCACGGTGTCGCGCATCAGCAGCGGGGGCTCGGCCGGGTTGAGGACGATGATGGCCTTGCCGCGGGTGGCGCCGCCGACCTGTTCCAGGGCGCGGGAGGTGGTCTCGGTGAACTCGTCGATGTTGGCGCGGGTGCCGGGTCCGGCGGAGCGGGAGGCGATGGAGGCGACGATCTCGGCGTAGTGGACCGGGGCGACGCGCGAGACGGCGGCGACGACGGGGATGGTGGCCTGGCCGCCGCAGGTGACCATGTTGACGTTCTTGGCGTCCAGGTGCTCGTCGAGGTTGACGGGCGGCACGACGTAGGGGCCGATGGCGGCGGGGGTCAGGTCGATCAGGGTCTTGCCGTACGGCGCGAGGGCCTCGGCGTTGGCGTGGTGGGCGGCGGCGGAGGTGGCGTCGAAGACCACGTCGACGTCCGCGAAGCCGTCCAGGGCGATCAGGCCCCGTACGCCGTCGGCGCTGGTGGGCACCCCGAGGCGGCGGGCCCGGGCGAGGCCCTCGGAGTCGGGGTCGATGCCGATCATCGCGGCGGCGGTGACCGCGCCCGAACCGCGGATGATCTTGATGAGCAGGTCGGTCCCGATGTTTCCGGATCCGATGACGGCGGCCTTCATCGGGCGCCCTCCTTCACCAGGTGGTGCAGTCCGAAGAAGCGGACGGCGTTGCCGCCGAGCACGGCGGACCTCTCGTCGTCCGTCAGCGCGCTCTCGCGCACCAGCCGGCCGATCTCCTCCTCGCCCAGCGGGAAGGGGTGGTCGGAGCCGAGGAGCACCCGCTCCGCGCCCATCACGTCGACGAGCAGGCGCAGCGCGCCGGGGTCGAAGACCGCCGAGTCGACCGAGAAGCGCTCGGTGTACGCGGACGGGGGTCTGGGGCTGTCCGCGCGCACCAGGTCGCGCCGGTGCCAGGCGTTGTCGGCGCGCCCGAGGAGGTACGGGAAGCTGCCGCCGCCGTGCGCGAACAGCAGCCGCAGCGAGGCGGGCAGCCGCTCGAAGGCGCCGGACAGGATCAGCGACAGGATCGTCAGGTGCGTCTCGGCGGCCATGCCCGCGAGCCAGGCGAGCATGTAGCGGGAGAAGCGCGGCCCGGTGGGCAGGTCCCAGGGGTGGACCAGGACGGCGGCGTCCTGCTCGGCGCAGTGGGCGAGGAACTCCACGAGCGCGCCGTGGTCGAGGTCGCGGTCGCCCAGGTGGTTGCCGATGTGCACGCCGCGGAAGCCCTGGCGCATCGCCTCGGTGACGACCTCGCAGGCCGCCTCGGTGTCCTGCAGCGGCACCTGGCAGAGCGGGGCGAGCCGGTCGGGGGCGTACGAGCTGTAGTGCAGGATGCGGGAGTTGACCATGCGGCACCAGTCGGCGGCCCGCCGGGTCTCCAGGCCGTATCCGAACATCAGCGGCGTGCTGGACAGCACCTGCACGTCGACGCCGAGCCGGTCCAGGTCGGCGACGCGTTCGGCCGGGTCCCACAGGGTGCGGCGCACCGGCCGGTACTCGCGGGCGCCGGACATCATCATCCCGGCGTCGGGGCCGTCGGAGGTGCGCAGCCAGGGGCCCTCGTCGGAGCCGGTGAGCAGGCGCGACTCGGCGCGGCCGATCTCGGGGAAGACGTGCGCGTGGGTGTCGACGACGGTCATGCGCCCGCCCCGTCCCTGCGGGTGCGCGGGCGCAGCGCCTCGGGCCACTCCCTGCCCGGGTGCACGGCGCCGCAGTGCTGGCAGGTGCGGGCCGACTCGTCGCCGTAGAAGGCGTCGAAGACGGGCGGCAGGTCGTCGACGATCGAGGTGAGCTGCACCTCGCTGCGGTGCACCAGGTGGTGGCAGTCCATGCAGTACCACTCGAAGGCGTCGCGGCTGCCCTGCGGCCGGGCGAACTCCACGACCAGGCCGATGCTGCCCTCCTCGGGACGCTGCGGCGAGTGGCGCACGTGCGGCGGGAGCAGGAAGACGTCGCCCTCGCGGATGTGCACGTCGCGCGGCGGGCTGCCCTCCTCGTCCATGACGCGCAGCACCATGTCGCCCTCGAGCTGGTAGAAGAACTCCTCGATCGGGTCGTCGTGGAAGTCGGTGCGCCGGTTGGGGCCGCCCACGACCGTCACCATCAGGTCGGCGTCCTGCCAGATCTGCACGTTGCCGACGGGCGGCTTGAGCAGGTGGCGGTGCTCCTCGATCCACGCGTGGAGGTTGAACGGGGGCATGGTCATGCGGGCTGCTCCTGGTTCGTGCCGCTGATCGGCAGGTGGGCGACGGCGCTGATCTCGATCAGCAGCTGGGGGTGCGGGAGTTGGTGGACGGCGACGGTGGTGCGGGCCGGTCCCGTCTCGTCGAAGTACTCCGCGTAGACCTCGTTGTAGCCGCCGAAGTCGTTCATGCTGACGAGGTAGGTGGTGACGGACACCAGGTCGCCGAGCCCGCCGCCGACCGCGCCGAGCAGGTTGCCGATGTTCTCGATGACCGCGCGGGTCTGGGCCCGGATGTCGAGGTCGGTGACGCCCATCGGGTCGGCGCTCGCGCCGGCGAAGGTGCCGTCGGGCCTGCGGGAGCTGGTGCCGGAGACGTACACGAGGTCGCCGGCGCGGCGCAGGTGGGGGAAGCGGCCGCGGGGCTCCGCGGCGCCGGGGACGATCATGCGGTCACGCCCTTGTCGGTGGTGAGGGCCACGGTGCCGAGCCCCGCGACGGTGGCCCGCACGTGGGTGCCGGGCGGCAGCGGTACGGCGGCGGTGGCCGCGCCCGCCAGGATGACGGTGCCCGCGGGCAGTTCCCCGGCGAGCCGGGCGGCGGCGGCCAGGGCGCGCAGCGGGTGGCCCAGGATCGCGGCGGTGGACCCGGTCTGCGCGAGGCGGCCGTCGAGCTCCAGGAGCACGCCGAGGTTGCCCAGGTCGCCGGGGGCGCTCCAGGGGCCGAGGGCGTACCCGGCGGCGGAGGTGTTGTCTGCGATGACCTCGGGCAGCGAGAACCGGAAGCCGTCGTAGCGGGAGTCGATGACCTCCAGGGCGGGGGCCACCGCTGCGACGGCGGCGGACGGGTCGCCGCCGGGGCGCAGCACGTCCCCGAGCAGGAAGGCCACCTCCGGCTCCACGCGCGGGTGGATGAGGCGCGTGGTGTCCAGGCTGCCGCCGTCGGCGACCTCCATCCGGTCGGTGATGCGGCCGTGGATGAGGTCGGAGACGCCCATCTGGCGCATCTTGGCCACGCTGGTGAAGCCGAGCTTGAAGCCGGTGATCCGCTCGCCGCGGGCCACCTTCCGGGCGACCAGGGCCTGTTGGACGGCGTACGCCTCGTCGGTGGTGGTGAGTCCGGTGGTCCCGCCGGGCAGCGCGCGGGCCTCGCGGGCGGCGTCATCGAGCCGTTCGGCGACCGCTTGGACGTTCATCGTCGTGCCTCCTGCTGTTCCGTACCGGCCGCGTCGGGGTTCCCCGTACCGGCCGCGTCCGCGTCGGTGCCGAAGGCCGCGCGGACGGAGCCGAGTCCTTCGATGCGCGCTTCGAGTACGTCTCCGGGGGCGACGGCCGTCATGGGCCCGAGCGCCCCGGTGAGCACGGTGTCCCCCGCCCTGAGCGGGTGGCCGAGGCGGACCAGGGTGTCGGCGAGCCAGACGGCGGCGTGCAGCGGGTGGCCCAGGCAGGCGGCGCCCGCGCCGGTGGAGACGGGCTCGCCACGGCGCTCCAGGACCATTCCGGCGGTGCGCAGGTCGAGGTCGCGCAGGGACACCGGCCGGGTGCCGAGCACGTAGGCGCCGCTGGAGGCGTTGTCGGCGATGGTGTCGACGGCGGTGATGTCCCAGTCGCGGATGCGGCTTCCGACGACCTCGATGGCGGGCAGGGCGAAGCCGGTGGCCCGGATGACGTCGGCGACGGTGTGCCGCTCGTGGGTCAGGTCGTGCTCAAGGACCAGGGCGACCTCGGCCTCGGCCTTGGGCTGCAGGACCGTGCCCCAGGGCAGGTCGGCGCCGTCGGGCACCACCGCGTCGTCCAGCAGGACGCCGAAGTCGGGTGTGTCGACGCCGAGTTGTTCCTGTACGACGGCGGAGGTCAGGCCGATCTTCCAGCCGGTGACCCGGCGCCCCTCGGCGAGCCGGCGGTCGGTGAGCAGGGACTGCACGGCGTACGCGGTGTCCAGGTCGCCGGCGGGCAGCACGTCGCGCACGGGCGCGCAGGGCACCCCGGTGCGCCAGGCCCGCTCGATGCGCTCGGCGGCGGTCCGTACGGGGTCGTTCGCGGCGGAGGTCACGGGACCGGTCGTCGTGCTCACAGCTTCACGCACACGTTCATGGGCTCGGAGAAGAAGTCCAGGGAGTGGTCGCCGCCCTCGCGCCCGATGCCGGACGCCTTCACACCGCCGAAGGGGGTGCGCAGGTCGCGCAGGTTCCAGGTGTTGACCCAGGCGATGCCGACCTCCAGGGCGGGGGCGACCCGGTGGGCGCGGGCGAGGTCGCCGGTCCAGACGGTGGCCGCGAGGCCGTACTCGCCCGCGTTGGCCAGCGCCAGGGCCTCCTCCTCGGTGTCGAAGGGGGCCAGGTGGACGACCGGGCCGAAGATCTCCTCCCGTACCGCCGGGTGGTCCTCGGGCAGGCCCGTCAGGACGGTCGGCTCGACGAAGAAGCCGCCGTCGCGCTCGTCGTCGAAGCGCGGCGCGCCGCCGCCCGCGAGGACCCGGCCGTCGGCGGCGGCCCCGCGCAGGTGGCCGAGGACCTTGTCGCGGTGGGCCGCGGAGACCATCGGGCCGTAGCCGCTGAGCTTGCGCGCCTCTTCCGCGAGCCGCCCGGCGAACTCGTCGAACACGGACCGCTCGACGTACAGCCGCTCGGTGCACAGGCAGACCTGGCCGCTGTGCGTGAAGGCGGAGCGGACCGTGCCCGCGACCGCCTGCTCCAGGTCGGCGTCGGCGAAGACCAGGCCGGCGTTCTTGCCGCCCAGTTCGAAGGAGACGGGCGCCAGGCGGGCCGCCGCGGCGCGCATGATCGTGGTGCCGGTGCCGGACTCGCCGGTGAAGGCGATGGCGTCCACGCCCGGGTGTTCGGTCAGCCACTGCCCGGCGGCGTTCGCGCCCTCGCCGTGGACGAGGTTGAAGACGCCGGGGGGCAGTTCCGCTTCGGCGGTCACCTCGGCGAGCAGGCAGGCCGTGCCCGGGGTCAGCTCGGAGGGCTTGGCGACCACCGTGTTGCCCATGGCCAGCGCGGGCGCGACCTTCCAGGTCAGGAGCAGCAGCGGCAGGTTCCAGGGGGAGATGACCGCGACCACGCCGAGCGGCTTGCGCACCGTGTAGTTGAGCGCGCCGCGCCCGTCCGGGGTCACCGTGTGCCAGGACTGCTCGGCGCGGCCCGCGAGCAGGTCGGCGTAGGCGCGGAAGTTGGCGACGGCGCGCGGGATGTCGACCGTGGCGGCCAGTTCGCGCGGCTTGCCGGTGTCGGCGCACTCGGCGGCGACGAACTCCTCGAAGCGCCGCTCGATACCGTCGGCGATCCGGTGCAGCACCCGGGAGCGGTCGGCCGGGCTCCACGCGCCCCACGGCCCGCGCAGCGCGTCCCGGGCGGCGCCCACCGCGCGGTCGACCAGGTCGGCGGACGCGCCGGGCACCTCTCCGACGGTGCGTCCCGTGACCGGGTCGACGAGCGGGAACGGCTCGCCGGACGCGTCGAACCCGCCTCCCACGTAGTGCCGCACGGGTGAGCTCACCTTGCTGACCTCCTTGCCAGGCCGGGGACTTCGGTTCGTCGCCCCCGGAGCGTGCAGGCATCATGCGCCGACTCGGGTATGCCGAACCAATGCCGATTGGTGTAGTTCCCATATCGATCCGGGTATGGGAGGGTCGGTGGCGCGCCGCGCACGGGGTTCGCGTCCGGTTCGTACGCGGTTCGTGGGCGGTTCACGGGGGTCCACACCGCCGCAACGACGTCATGCGCGGGACGCACTCCCGACGTACTCCCGACACCCCCGGCAGCACTTCCGCAACGAACGCCCCGGAAGGAGCGGTTCGCGTTGGACCTCCTGGACGGCCGGCTGAAGTTCCGGCACCTCACGCTCCTGGTCGCGATCGTGCAGCACGGCGCCGTGGCGCGGGCGGCGGAGTCCCTGCACCTGACCCAGCCCGCCGCCACGCGCACGCTGCGGGAGCTGGAGGCGATCGCGGACCTGCCGCTGTTCGTGCGCGAGCCGCGCGGGATGCGCCCGACGGTGTACGGGGAGGCGCTGGCCGGGCACGCCAGGGCGGTGATCACCGAGGTGCGCAGGGCCGGGGAGCACCTGGAGGGACTGCGCCAGGGCCACGAGGGCACGGTCACCGTCGGCACCCTGTTCGCGGGCGCCAACGTGCTGCTGCCGCGCGCGGTGGCCCGGCTCAAGCGCGAGCGCCCGCGCCTGACGGTGGTGGTGCGGGAGGGCACCCTCGACGTGCTCCACCCGGCGCTGCTCGGCGGGGAACTGGACGTGATCGTGGGCCGGGTGGGCCCCGCGCCCAAGGAGGGCGAGCGGCTGCACCAGCGGATGCTCTACCGGGAGCGGATCATGCTGGCGGTACGGGCCGGCCACCCGCTGCTCGACGACGCGGCGGCCACCCTGACCGACGCGCTCGCCTTCCCGTGGATCCTGCCGGTCGAACAGACCGCGCTGCGACAGGAGTTGGGGGCACTGTTCGTGGAGCGGGGCCTGGCCCTGCCGGTGGACCGGGTGGAGTGCACGTCGATCCTGACGATGCGGGCCCTGCTGCTCCAGACGGACATGGTGGCGCTGCTGCCGGAACTGGTGCTGCGCGACGACGAACGGCTGGCGGCGCTCCCGGTCGAACTGCCCTCGGTGGGCCGCACGGTGGGCACGACGGAAGCATCCCACCGCACCCGCACCCCGGCACTCCAGGCCCTCCTCCAACACCTGGAGGAGGAGGCGGCGCTGCTGCGGGGAACGTTGGGGCGGGGGGCGGGAGACGGCAGCCCGGGGGGAACCTGACTGCCGGGACCGGGGGACGTCGGGGCGGGGGCGTCGGGGCGGGGGCGTCGGGGCGGGGGGGCGTTGTAAGGGTTCCGTGAGGCCCGGTGGTCTTTCGGCTCGGCCGCGGGTGACCTACGCCCCTACTCCCCCGGGCGTCCCTCCGCGAGGCTGGACGGATCACCGTACGCCGGTGAACGCCCGCCGAAGAACGACCGAAAGCACGGACGACCTGTGACTGCCCACCGAAGCGCACGCCAGCGGATGCACGCCGAACGCGAGAAGCAGGCCCGCGCGGCCCGGCGGCGGCGCCACCTGGTCGTCGGCGGCGTCTTGGCCGGGGTCCTGGTGGCGGGCGGCGCGGTCGCCCTCACGGTGAGCGCCGAGGACGGCGACACGAGCAGCAGCGCCGCCGCCGCCGACGGGCCGCTCGTCACGCCGAAGAACACCACGGAGTCCGGCGGTTCCGTCGTCGTCTACGGCAACCCGTCCGCCAAGCGCACCCTCGACGTCTACGAGGACCCGCGCTGCCCGTTCTGCGGCATCGTCGAGCGCGGGCTCGGGTCCACCATGCAGAAGCTGGCGGACGAGGGGAAGGTCAAGGTCCGCTACCACGTCGCGACGTTCCTGGACGACGCGACGGGCGGCGGCGGTTCGAAGAACGCCCTCGCGGCGATGGGCGCCGCTCTGGACCAGGGCCCGAAGCAGTTCGCCGCGGTGCACGCCGCGCTCTACGAGCACCAGCCGGAGGAGTCCTCCGACACCTTCGCCGACACCTCCGAGCTCCTGAAGCTGACCGCCGGGGTCCCCGGCCTCGACCAGGCGGCCTTCAAGAAGGCCGTCCAGGACGGCACGTACCTCCCGTGGGCGAAGAAGGCGGGCAAGGACAACGGGCGGCACCTCGACGACGCCTGGGCGAAGGCGAAGCTGCCGGGCCGTCCGGGGACCCCCGCGGTCTTCCTGGACGGCGAGCGGCTGAACGTGGTGGCGAGCCCCCAGTCGGCGATCTCCCCGGCGGACTTCACCAAGCTGGTCACGAAGTAACCCGCGGCAGCCCGCGCGGAGTGGCCCGATGGGTCGCCCGCGCGGGGGGCCCGAGGGGGTCGCCCGCGCGGGAAGTCCGGGCCCGGCCCTCACGGGAGTCGCCTCACGGGAAGTACAGCGCCGCCTTCTCCAGTACGTGGCCCGTGAACATGCCGCCCCAGGCGACCCGCCCCCGGTACAGGGTCGTCCGCACCACGTCCGGCGCGGCCTCGACCGTGATGGGGCGGCTGATCAGGGTCGTGTCGAGGATCCGGGCGTCCTGGGCCGCCCACTGCGCCGCCTCGGGACGCACCCGCGTGCTCACCAGCGCGGGCAGCACCAGCGCCGCGTTGCGGGCCCCGGGGATGCCGCCCCGCAGCCCCTTGGCGTAGCTCATGGCCCAGACGGTGAACTCCCCCAGCGTCGCCGCGTCGACCTCGGGCACGGCGGCCGCGAAGACGAACAGCTCGGCCTTGGTGCCGAACCAGCGGGCCTTGCGGTCGGCCCGGGCCCCGGCCACGACGCGCCGGTCCTTCCAGGGCGGCGTGGTCACCGTGCACCTGTCGGCGGTCAGTCTCGCGTGGAGCGCCGTGAGGTACGCGGCCGCGGCGTCGGCCGCCGGTTCGGTCTCATGCGGATTCATCCGGGAATCCTCCAACGCCCTTGGCCCGTAAGGGAAGAGGGCGCGACGGCACTCCTACGGGACGCTCGACGCGGCACCCGGCTCGGAACGCTCAGCGCGGCCGCCCGGCCTCCCAGGCGGCCTCGATCATCCGGAAGACCTCGTCCACGGCGGCCTCGGGCTCGTCCGCCTCGCGGGCCAGCGCGTAGGCGTCGATCACGAACCGCGCGAGCGCGCGGCAGGCCGTGTCGCCCGGCGCCGCGCCCAGTTCCGCCGCGACCGCCGCCGCCAGCGCCTCCGTGTGGCGCAGCCGCATCGACTCCTCGTACTCCCGCAGGTCGGCGGTGGCGAGGACCATCTCCCAGACCGGCCCGGCGCCCTCCCCGGTGCAGTGCCGCACCATGACCAGGACCTCGCGGCGCAGGGCGGGGACCAGCGGTTCGCCGGGCGCGCGGCCGGTGACCGCCTCGGTGAGGCGCCGCTCGAAGTCGGCGTCCTGCTCGAAGACCAGCGCCTCCTTGGCCGGGAAGTGCGCGAAGAGCGTGGTCACGGCCACGTCCGCCTCGGCGGCGACCTCGCGGATGCCGACCGCGTCGTACCCGCGTTCCAGGAAGAGCCGCAGCGCGGCATCGGCGATCTTCTGGCGGGTCGCGGCCTTCTTGCGCTCGCGACGTCCGGCGGGCTCGTTCATGCGCGGACGCTATCAGATGCGGAATACTCACGAATTCGAAACACTACCGACTACGAAACACTAACCGTTAGTGTTAACGTCGGCGGCATGAAGATGGTGAGCTTCGCCGAGTTCGGCGGTCCCGAAGTCCTGCACCTCACAGACGCCCCGGAGCCCCACGCGGGCCCGGGCCGCATACGCATCGCCGTCCGCGCCGCGGGCGTGAACCCAGTCGACTGGAGGCTGCGCGAGGGCCAGGTCCTCGGCGCCCACCCGCTCCGGCTCCCCTCGGGGGTCGGCCTGGACGCCGCCGGGGTGGTGGACGAGGTGGGCGAAGGCGTGGAAGGGGTCGCGGTCGGCGACCGCGTCTTCGGCGAAGGGACGTGTACGTACGCCGAGTTCGCCGTCCTGTCGGCCTGGGCCCCCATGCCCCGGGGCCTGGACTTCGAGGAGGCGGCGGGATACCCCTCGGTGATGGAGACCGCCCTGCGGATCATCGGCCAGACCGGGGTACGCCCGGGCCAGACCCTGCTGGTCAGCGGCGCGTCCGGCGGCGTCGGTTCGGCGGTCCTGCAGATCGCCCGCGACCGGGGCATCGCGGTGATCGGCACGGCGGGCGCCGCCAACCAGGACTACCTGCGGGAGCTGGGCGCCCGGGCGACGACGTACGGCGAGGGCTGGGTCGAGCGGGTGCGGGGGCTCGGCCGGGTCGACGCGGCCCTCGACCTGGCCGGCTCGGGCGTGGTCCGCGAACTGGTCGAGCTCACCGGGGACCCGGGGCGCGTCGTCTCCATCGCCGACTTCTCGGCGCCCGCCCTGGGCGTCCTCTTCTCGGGCGAGGCCGGGAGCGTCCCCGACGCGCTCGCGGAGGCGTCCCGGCTGATCGCGGCGGGGAAGCTGCACATCCCGGTGGAGCGCTCGTACACCCTGGCCGAGGCCGCCCTCGCGCACGCCGACAGCAAGGCGGGGCACACGCGCGGACGGCGGGTGATCGTCGTCTGACGGACCCGGCCGGCCGACGGGAACGCGTACGTCAGGAGCACGTACGTCAGGAACGCGTACGTCAGGAACGCGTACGGCGGCGGCGCAGGGTCACGGCGACCAGCGCGCCGCCGGCCACGATCGCGGCCACCGCTCCCCCGATGAGCCCGGGGCCCACCTCGGACCCGGTGCGGGCCAGGTCGCCCGTCGGGGGCTTCGGCGCCCCGCTCCCCTCCCGCGGCGGGACCGGGGCGCCGGGCGACGGGGTCGCGGAGCCCGACGGGGTGGGGTGGCCCTCGGCCGGGGGCCTGGGCGACGGGCTGGCGGGCGTCGCCGACGGCCGCGACGGGGTCGGGCCGGGCGCCGGGGTGTCCTGGGTGCCCGTGGGCAGGCAGCCGCGGAACGGCATCTGGTGGGTCTCCGCGCCGGAGACGCTGGTGAGGGTCTTCGCGACGACCGCGCCGTTGACGTGGCCGGGACCGGTCTCGCCGCCCGGGGTCCTGGCCCCCAGCCGCACCTCGGCGCCGGGCGCGAAGAGGGTGCCGGGCCAGGAGGTGTAGTTCTTCTGGACCCGGGTGGCCTGCGGGAAGTTCCACAGGAGGCGCGAGCGGAGCTGCTTGAAGGCGGGGCTGCCGGCCGCGTAGTCGTCCTGGACGTACGCCCCTCGCTCGGCGTCCCAGAGCAGGACGCTGTGGGTCGGGGCGGTGCCCATGTCGTAGGACGAGCCGGTGACGTTGACGACCGTGGACGACGCGGCCGGGACCTTCACCCGGATCTCGGCGGCCTTCTCCAGGACGGACGCCTCGACGGTGAAGACGTTCAGGCGGGGGTCGCCGCCCTCCAGGGTGAGGGTCGCACCGGACGGGGTGGCCGTGCCGCCGGGCTTCAGCGCGCCCCACTTCCCGGACAGCGCGCGGAGCCTGGCGAACTCCCGGCCGAAGTCGAACGGGGCCGAACCCTGCGCGGCCTTCCCGTCGAGGGCGAACTGCCCCTCGGCGGAGGCGTCGACCAGCTTCCCGTACACGCCCGTGCCGTGGCTGAGGACGACCTGGCTGGCGTGCAGGGTCCCGGCGACGACGAGGCTGTGGCCGCCGGGAAGCGCCTTCAGGTCGTCGGCGGTGAGCTTGGACCCCACCGAGAAGCCCACCTTGGTGGCCGGGTCGCCGAAGCGCGCGTCGCCGCCCACCGCGACGGCGCCCTCGGAGTCCGACACCCGCGTGGAGTCCCCCTCGACGAACTCCGCGTACCGCCCGGCGACGCCCAGCGGCTCGGTGGCGCAGGCGGTGGTGGCGGAGGCGGCGGGGGCGAGGCCGAGGACGAGCGACCCGGTGAGGGTGAGCGCGGCGACGGCTGCGGTCGTACGCATGCGGAACTCCAGGTGGTGACAAGGGAGATGGGAGTGCGGTGACTCTCCGCTACTCGTTGATCACCTGTCAACGCACCATATTTCCGACCAATCTCGACTGACCCGTGAATATCGACTTAAGGGAGTCTGAGGCCCCCTTAAGCCATGATCAACAAGTGGCGCACATCACAGGCCACAAAGCCGTTGCGGCCCGCGGCGGCCGGAGCGACACTCGCCGCATGCGTGATCGACTCCAAGCCGGCGAAGGACTGCTGATGCGCCCCTGGGCGCCCGCGGACGCGGTGGCGGCACTGGCGGCGATGTCGGAGCCCAGCATCCGCTGGCAGCTGCCCGCACCCATGGCGGCGGTCGAGGACGCCGAACGCTGGATCGCCGCCCGCGGCGAGCGGTGGGAGTCGGGCGAGGCCCACCACTTCGCCGTCGTCGACGGTGCGGGCACGCTGCTCGGCAACATGGCGGTGGGCAACGTCAACCACGACCACCGGACCGGTTTCGTGTCGTACTGGCTCGCCGAGGCGGCGCGGGGCCGGGGAGTCGCGACGCGGGCCTGCCGCGCGCTGTGCCGCTGGAGCTTCGACGAACTGGACCTTTTCCGCCTGGAATTGGGGCACCGAACCAACAACCCCGCTTCCTGCAAGGTGGCGCTCGGAGCAGGCTTCACCGTGGAGGGGTACGAGCGCCAGAAGCTGGAGTACGACGGGGTGCGCTACGACGTCGAACGCCACGCCCGCCTGGCCACCGACCCGGAACCGTCCGTACGGGACTGAGGCGACCGCCCGTTGGCGCGAACGGGTGAGACACGCGCGGGACGCGAGCGGCGGGGCTCGGCGCCGGGGAAGCTGCGGGCATGACCAAGACCTCGAAGATCCGCGCGGCCCTCGGCGTGGCGGCGGCGGCCCTGCTGACCACCGGCGCCCTCGCGGCCCCGGCCGCCGCGTACGACGCCCCCGCCCCCACGACGCAGCAGACCACGAGCACCCCGGCCGCCGGCGCGCACTGGCTGGTCGGCTCGTGGGCCGAGCGCGTGGACAAGTCCCGCCCGGGCATCACCTTCTACACCAGCAAGCTGACCTTCACCCGCGACGGCCGCTTCACCCTGGTGCCGGGCGTGCAGTGCAACGACCGGATCTGCCCGCAGTTCAAGCTCGCCCTGAACCAGGGCACGTACCGCGTCACCGGCCGCACGATCCACCTCAAGGGCAACCTGGGCACCCTGCGCGGCCGGGCCCTGTGCCACGACGTGATCGCGGTCGACGACCACTACCTGGAGCGCACTCGGGGGCGTTGAGCCGGGCCGGTAGTCCAGAAACGCGGCACGGAGTGCCGATGGCCCGTCACGGCCACCGGACGTACCCATCGGTCATTCCGTGCCGGCCGAAGCGTCTTCGAGCGCGGCGTCCCCTCGCTCGAGCAACGCGACGACGACACCCGGACGTCCCAGGTGCCGGGCCCTGGCCGGAGGGATCGTCCAGTGCACGGCGTGGTCCGGGGTCGTACGGTTCACCGCCGGGACGGGCATCCACGCCCCGCTGCTTCGACACACGGCGTGCGGCGATGTCCAGTGGGCGGCGGTCTGCGGTGGGACGAGGGCGTAGTACCAATGGTCATAGGTTCGGATCACCGGGCCGAGCCCGAACCGGGAGAGTGCGGTGGCGATGGAGTACGGAGCAGCCGCGTCGTGCCCGGTGGCCGCGTAGACCAGTTGCTCTGGCATGCGAATCGCGTCGAAGAGGGTGCCCATCGGGATCATCGGCGGTCGAAGCCCGTGCCGCCATGCCGCTCGCGCTTCCTCGGGGTGCGGCAGTGCGCTGGCGAGCCACGTGCTGACCTCTCCGTCCGGTTGGGGGTGGTACTGCTCAGTCGGTGTCTGGCGCATCGCCGCTCCATCTGCCTGTGTGCTGAGGACAGCCAGATGGTGGCCCCTGCGAAGCATCACGAGTGCCACACCCTGTAGCACCCCAACTCGTCCGAAGGGGTTGTCTAGAGGGCTCCGACCCATTCGGCGAACGCGGTCAGCTCCTCCGCACCCGAGCGGCGAAGGCGACGCAGCGTGGCCGCGTTCTCCCGGGCCCACGGGTGTTCGCGAGTGTGCTGGGGAGCAACACGTCTGGCGGCCTTGAGGGACTCGAAGGCGTCCTGGGGTCGTCCGGCCCAGAGTTGGGCGCGCGAGAGTTCGATGTAGAAGCCGCTGCGGCGCTCAGCGGGGAGGTCGTCCGGAGGACTCCAATTCGCGGCGATCTTCAATGCTCGGCTGACGTGTGCCTGGCCCATGGCGACGGTGAGGGACAGTTCGTGGATGCGTACGGACGACGGGCCGAACGCCGTCCCGCCGTAGATCCCTTCGCCTACGGTCTCGCTCAGCCGTCGGGCCTCGCGAAGGTGGGTGTCGGCGGCGTGGTGGTCCGGAATGCGCGCGGCGACGACCGCAGCCCTCATGTGCAGGGCGCCCCGGGCGGCCGCCGTGGCGGTGCCGTAGGCCGGGGGTGCTTCATCCAGCGCCGCTTCAAGGGCTTGCAGCCCGGCGCGGTGTTCGCGGGCCGCGAAGAAGACTTCTGTGCGTACGTAAGCCGTGTGGGCGGTGAGAAGGGGATCGTCGGCGTGCTCGCAGGCCCAACGCATGAGGTCGATCAGACGGGCCGACAGGTCACGGGCGCCGTGCTTGTAGGCGACGGCGTCCGCGGCGCGCGCGACGGTGGCAAGGAAGCGGGCCGCCGCGGGACGGTCACGTGCGGTGGCCGTGTGGAGGTGGCGGATCGTATCGGTCAGCAAGGTGGGCGCGGCCAGGGCGAGTTTGCCGTACTGGGCGGCCAGCCTCCACTTGAGGGCGTCGTCCACCGCGGCGCGGAGCTGCGCGGCGTCACGGGCCGGTGGGCCCTGGGGGAAGTCGAACCCTGCGAGCGAGGCGGACATCCTCGGCAGAGCGAGGTGGACGCGGTGTTCGGTGCCGGTGTAGCCGGAGGCGAGGCGCGAGGCATCGACGCCGAGCGCGGCAGCGATGGATTCGAGGGCACTGTCGCTGGGGTTGCGCCGGCCTTGCTCGATGGCGCGGACAGTGGCGAGGGAGAGGTACGCGCAGCGGGCGAGGACGGGCTGGCTCATGCGCTTGGACTGGCGGATGGCGGCGATGCGTCCGCCTACTTCGAGCGCGCTGTCACCGGGCATGCCGTTCTCCATTCGGGTTCCCCGTCGCACCGTATCCGCGCGGAGGACGCCCGGCCCGGGAAAGGCACTACCCAGCACACCGAAGGGTGGTTGTCGCCGGCGTTCTACGGCCGGGCGATGTCGGCGAGGTCGAGGAGGGAGCCGATCCGCCAGTCCGCGGCCGCGATGAGCTCGGGGGCGTCGGCCCACAGGTGTCCCCAGGGGCCACGCCTGAGGTGGGCCGTCCGCAGCCCGGCGGCCCGGGCGGGGAACGTGTCGTTCTGCGGGTGGTCGCCGACGTACAGGGTGCGCTCCGGGGCGGCGCCGGACTCCAGCAGGACGCGGGCGAAGAACCGCGGGTCGGGCTTGGCCACGCCCCACTCGCCGGAGGTGGCGACGAGGTCGGCCGGCAGGTCCAGGGCCGCGAGCATCGCACCGGCCTTCGCGGTCTGGTTTCCCGCGACGATCACCCGGACACCTCGACGACGGAGCTCCGCGAGGGCGGGACGCACGTCGTCGTACAAGTCGCTCTCGTCGAGCAGTTCCCCCTTCCCGGCGGCCTCGCGGGCCGCGTACTCGGCCGCTACGTCCAGGCCAGGCTTGACGAGGCGGAGGGCGTCGGCGTTGTCGCGCCCCTGCGCGACGACGGCGCCGACGAGGGCGGAGACGGTGTGTCCGGGCACGTTCAGCCAGTCGGCCCAGCGGGCCCAGTAGCGGTCGTCACGCGTGAGGGTCTCGCCCACGTCCAGCACCACGGTATCGATCACGACACGAGCCTAGGTCCAGCGCCGGGGCGTTGATCAGCCGCCCGCTCACGCGTTTTGGTGGCGCCTGCACTAAATGTCAGCTTTTGTCTGATCATATGGGCACCGCGGATCGGAGGTCTCGCGGTGTCCACTGTTCCCCGTCGTCTCGCCGTCCGGCTGCTCGCCTGTGCCGGCATGGCCGTGACCGCCGATGCCGTCGACCGTGTCAGGAGGGCGACGAGGAGCTCCTCTCCCCCGGCCCCCGGCTCGCCCGAAGCGGGTGCGCTCACGCGCGTCGGGCGGGAGAACCGGCGGGCGGGGTCGAGCGGGTGGCGGGTGGGGCGCGGTCCCGTGGGGCCGGTCAGGGACGACACCCGCGAGATCCAGGGGTACGCCTCCGCCACCTCCGTCGGGCACGGCGAGCAGATCCGCTTCCACGTGTCGGTGTGCGCGGCGCCGCTGTTCCGGGTCGCCGTGCACCGCCTGGGCCACTACGGCGGCCTGGGCGGGCGGCTGATGGTGATGAGCCCGTGGCTGGAGGGGGTCGTCCAGGCGCCACCGGACAGGGATCCCGACTCGCGCCTGGTGGCCTGCGCCTGGGAGCCGTCCTGGAGCCTGGACGTACCGGCCGACTGGCTCTCGGGGTTGTACGTCGCGGTGTTCGTCTCCGAGACCGGGCACCGCAGTTGCACGCCGTTCGTCGTGCGCGAGCCGGAGCGGCGCTCGGACGTCCTGGTGGTGCTGCCGTTCACGACGTACGCCGCGTACAACGCCTGGCCCCTGGACGGGGAGACCGGCACCAGCCTCTACCAGGGGTACGGCGAGCCGGGGCGGCTGGGCGGGGGTGCCGCGCGTGCCGACAAGGTGTCCTTCGACCGGCCCTACAGCCACGACGGGGTGCCGCGGCTCTTCGAGATGGACAGCAGCTTCGTGCGGTGGGCCGAGGAGGCCGGGTACGACGTCACGTACGCGAGCGGGGTGGACCTGCACGAGGGGCGCGTCGACCCCGCCCGCCACCGCGCCCTCGTCTTCCCCGGGCACGACGAGTACTGGTCCGGCGAGATGGTCCGGGCGGCCGGGCGGGCCGTCGCGGGCCGCACCCACCTGGCCTTCCTCGGCGCCAACAACGTGTACTGGAACGCCCGCCTGGAGCCGTCCGCCTCCGGCGCCCCGCACCGCACCGTGGCCTGCTACAAGGACCGCCCGGACCCCGCGCCGGACGGCGACGGGCCCACCACCCTGTGGCGTGACGTCGGGCCCGGGCGCGCCAAGGCCGAGCAGGGTCTGCTCGGCGTCCAGTACAACGGGATCGTCGACGCGCCCCGCCCGCTGGTGGTGCGCGAGGCCCACCACTGGCTGTGGGCGGGCACGGGGCTGTGGAACGGCGACGAGCTGCCGGGCCTGGTCGGCGGCGAGGCGGACGGCCTCGACCTGACACCCGGGACGCCGCGCCCGGCGGGTGCGGAGGTGACCCTGCTGTCGGCGTCGCCGTACCGCTACAAGAACCACGGCGGGAAGCGCGACGTGACGCGCGTCCAGAACACCGCCCTGACCCGGCACCCGGACGGGACCCTGGTCTTCGTGGCGGGCACCTTCCACTGGCCGCTGGCCCTGACCGTCCCGAAGTACCGGAACGAGCACGTCAGGACCGTGACGCGCAACCTCCTCGCCCGGATGCTGGCGTGAAACGCCGATGCGAGGAAAGCGGGCGGAATCGTCGCTTACCAGGGCTTTAGCGGTGTCCGATTAGCGTTGATTTTGCCCCCTCTTTACCGCCCGGGTCCCGCCCGGGCCCGGCGGACGGAGCTCCTCATGCAGCGCCTCACCACCGTCATCACCGCCCTCAGCGTCCTCGTCCTGGCCGGCATCGTCACCACCATCGCGGTCGGCGTCGCGACCACCAGCAAGGCGACCTCCACCGGGACGTCCTCGGCCTACGGCACCACGAGCGGCTGGCACGCGGGCGCGGGCTCCGGCGTGTTCGTGCCGGAGCCCGCCGACGGCGTCAGCCGTGGTACTTGATGTAGCCGTCGC
>NZ_JBEOYE010000080.1:0-40956 GCF_040296945.1 Streptomyces sp. NPDC001941
CCGAGTGGATCGAGGAGCACGCCCGCCCGCTCTACCACGCGGCCCTGGCCCTCGGCGCGAACCACCTGGTCACGCTGGTGCCTCCATGTCGTCGATCATCGGCATCCGCGGGTTGGCGGGCGCGCACTGGTCGGCGTAGGCGTTCATCGCCTGCTGCGGCAGGGCCGCCATGAAGGCCTCCTCCTCGACGCCCTCGGCCTGGAACGAGGCGGGGATCCCGCACCGGTCGCGCAGCTCCTCCACCGCGCGGGCGTAGGACTCCACGCCCTCCTGCGGCGTCGCGGCCGGCAGGCCCAGCACCTTGGCGATCTCCTGGAAGCGCTCCGGCGCCCGGTAGACCTCGGCCTTCGGCCACGGCGTGGCCTTGCCGCTGACCTGGCCGTTGTGCCGGATCACGTGCGGCAGCAGCAGCGCGTTGGTGCGGCCGTGGGCGACGTGGAAGGTGTTGCCCAGGGTGTGCGCCATGGCGTGCACCAGGCCGAGGAAGGCGTTGGCGAAGGCCATGCCCGCCACCGTCGAGGCGTTGTGCATCTTCTCGCGGGCCTCGGGGTCCTTCGCCCCGTTCACCACGCACCGCTCCAGGTTCTCGAAGATGAGCTTGATCGCCTGGAGGCAGAGCCCGTCGGTGTAGTCGTTGGAGTAGACCGAGACGTACGCCTCGGTGGCGTGGGTCAGCGCGTCGAACCCGGAGTCGGCGGTGACGGTCGCCGGCAGGCCCATCGGCAGGACCGGGTCGACGATCGCGACGTTCGGGGTGAGCGCGTAGTCGGCCAGCGGGTACTTCTGGGCCGCCGCCGGGTCGGAGATCACCGCGAACGGGGTGACCTCGCTGCCCGTGCCCGAGGTGGTCGGGACGGCGACCAGCTGTGCCTTCTCGCCCAGGCCGGGGAACTTGTAGGCGCGCTTGCGGATGTCGAAGAACTTCTCCTTGGTGTCCGCGAACTCCACCTCGGGGTGCTCGTACATCAGCCACATGATCTTGGCCGCGTCCATCGCCGAGCCGCCGCCCAGCGCGATGATCGTGTCGGGCTGGAAGTCCCGCATCATCGCGGCGCCGGTACGCACGGTCTCCAGCTCCGGGTTGGGCTCGACGTTGTCGATGACCTGGAGGACCACGACCGAGGGGCGGGCCTGGAGGATGTCGGTGACCTTCTGCACGAAGCCGAGCTGCCCCATCGTCTTGTCGGTGACGATGCTGACGCGCTTGATGCCGTCCATCTCACCGAGGTAGCGCAGGGAGTTGCGCTCGAAGTAGATCTTCGGCGGGACCTTGAACCACTGCATGTTGTTGTTGCGCCGTCCGATCCGCTTGACGTTGACCAGGTTGACCGCGGTGACGTTGTTGGACACCGAGTTGTGCCCGTAGGAGCCGCAGCCGAGGGTGAGCGAGGGGAGGAAGGAGTTGTAGACGTCGCCGATGCCGCCGAAGGTGGAGGGGGCGTTGACGATGACCCGGATCGCCTTGACGCGCTTGCCGAACTCCTCGGCCAGCTCCTCGTCCTCGGTGTGGATGGCGGCGCTGTGGCCCAGGCCGTGGAACTCGACCATCTGCGCGGAGAGTTCCAGGCCGTGCGCGGTCGAGCCGGCCTTCAGGGCGGCCAGCACCGGGGAGAGCTTCTCGCGGGTGAGCGGCTCGCCCTCGCCGACCTCGGCGCACTCGGCGATCAGGATGGAGGTGTCCTCGGGGACCTCGAAGCCGGCCTGCTCGGCGATCCACCGCGGGGACTTGCCGACGACGGCCGCGTTGAGCTTGGCGCCCGCGCAGTTGGCGGCGAAGGCCGTGGTGCCGAAGACGAACTCCTCCAGCTTGGTCTTCTCCGCGGCGGTGACGACGTACGCGCCCAGTCGCTGGAACTCGGCGAGGCCCTGCTCGTACACCTCCTGGTCCAGGATCACGGCCTGCTCGGAGGCGCAGATCATGCCGTTGTCGAAGGACTTGGAGAGGACGATGTCGTGCACGGCGCGCTGGAGCTTGCCGCTCTTGGTGACGTACGCCGGGACGTTGCCCGCGCCGACGCCGAGGGCCGGCTTGCCGCACGAGTAGGCGGCCCTGACCATCGCGTTGCCGCCGGTGGCCAGGATGGTGGAGACGCCCTCGTGGTTCATCAGCAGCCCGGTCGCCTCCATCGAGGGCTCCTCGACCCACTGCACGCAGTCGGCGGGCGCGCCGGCCGCGACGGCGGCGTCGCGCACGGTGCGGGCGGCCTCGGCCGAGCAGTTCTGCGCGGAGGGGTGGAAGGCGAAGACGATCGGGTTGCGGGTCTTCAGCGCGATGAGCGCCTTGAAGATGGTGGTGGAGGTCGGGTTGGTGACCGGGGTCATCGCGCAGATGACGCCGACGGGCTCGGCGATCTCGGTGACGCCGTTCAGCTCGTCGCGGGAGATGACGCCGGCGGTCTTCAGCCCGGCCATGGAGTTGGTGACGTGCTCGCAGGCGAAGAGGTTCTTCACCGCCTTGTCCTCGAACAGGCCGCGGCCGGTCTCCTCGACGGCCAGCTGCGCCAGCTCGCCGTGGCGGCTGAGGGCCGCGAGCGAGGCCTTCTTGACGATGTGGTCGACCTGCTCCTGGTCGTACGACTCGAACGCTTCCAGCGCCGCGAGCGCTCCCTGGACGAGTCCGTCCACCATCTCGTTGGCCTGCATGGCAGGTGCTCCTTCTCCGGGACCTTTTTCCGACACCACAATTCGACACCCGAAAAAGCTCGGGGAGGGTCCGAAAAAGGCCCCGGAGGGCAGGGCGAAGGTCCCTTAGAATACCTGGACCTCGCCGGAATCACCGCTCTGAGCTGCGGGGATGCAAGGCGACCAAAGTCCCTTGCGAGCTTGTGAAAACTTTCACAAGAATTTCGGGAAAAGTGTCACGCGTCCGGTCCGAGCCACCCCCGCATCGCCGCCCGCAGCCCCGCCTGGAAGCGCGTTCCCGCGCCCAGTTCGCCCAGCAGGCCGCCGATCCTGCGGCGCACCGTGTGCACGTGGACCCCCAGCCGGCGGGCGATCGCCTCGTCCTTCAGGCCGCTGGCCAGCAGCCCGAGGAGCTCCGCGCTCTGCGGCGGCACCGCCCCGTCCCCGAACGGCACGGCCCCGTCCCACACCGCCTCGAACAGCCCCCCGAGCGCGGGCCGCAGCAGCCCCTCCCCCACCACCAGCGCGCTGGCCGTCGGGTCCGCGTACTCGTCCGGCGGCAGCAGCGCGGTCCCCGAGGCCGCGCCCCAGTCCGCCATCACCAGCTTCGTCGGGACCCGGGTGGCGATCCGGACGCCGAGCCCCAGCTCCGCCAGCTCCCGCAGCTCCCGCAGCCGCCCCGGCCGGTCCAGCCCCTCCTGCCCCAGGACGAGCCGCACCCGCACGCCCCGCTCCAGCAGGGCCCGCACCGCGGGGCCCGGCTCGGCCGTCGCGTACGGCGGGCGGTCCAGGATCACCACGTCCCGGCGCGCCCCCGCGATCAACTCCTCCACCCGGCGCGCCACTTCGTCCGCGCCGTGCACCGCCTCCAGGCCGCCGGGCGGCAGCCCGGACGTGCCCGCCGCGAGCCGCCCGGCGATCGCGTCGGCCGAGAGCCGTATCCGCTCCAGCTCGGCGGCCCTGCGGTGCAGTTCGGCGGTGCGGCGGTGGACGAGGGCGCGCACGGCGGGTCCGGCGGGCACCGGTCGCGGCAGCAGCCCCCCGGCCGCCGGCACCGTGAACCCGTACTCCCCCAGCCGCTCCAGCGCGTGCCCGAACTCCTCCCGCGTCATGCCCAGTTCGTCCCGCAGCCGCTCGGCCCCCGCCGAACGCCCCCGTGACAGCGCCCGGTACACGCGCTCCTCGGCCGGGCCGAGGCCCAGTTCCCCCAGTGTGGTCTCCATGGTCATGGGCCTGATTCTTGGGCCGCCCCCGGGTCCACACAAGTGGGCATCCCCAGTTGTGACCAGCGCTTATTCCTTGATCAACACCCGCGCAACGACTTGCCTTGGGCGACCGGTACGAGCGTGGGAGGAAAGAACGTGAGCAGGAGAAGCAGGTCCGGAGCGGGGGCGCGGGCATCCGGCGTCGCCGCGCTCCTCGCGGTGGCCTCGGTGCTGTCCGCCGTCACCCCGGCGTCCGCCGCGCCGGGCGGCCCGGCCGCCGAGGTGGTCCCGGGCGCGGGCACCGCCACGCCCGCCCTGGTGGACGGCATCGCCGAACCGGCCCGGGCCACCGGCAGCGCGGCCGACGCGGCGCGCGAGCACCTGGCCGCCCGCGAGGGCCGCTACGCGATCGCCGACCCGGGCCGCGACCTGGCCCCGGCGGGCACGGTCACCGAGGGCGCCGACGAGACGGTCCGCTTCCAGCAGCGGTACCGGGGCGTGCCGGTGCTCGGCGGGCAGTACCTGGTGCGGATGGAGCGGCGCGGCGGCGGGCGGGTCGTCACGGGCACCTCCGGGCGGTACTTCACCGGGCTCGACGCCCCGGCCACCGCCACCGTGCCGACGGCCACCGCGGTGGCCCGGGCGGTGGCGGCGACCCGCGCGGAGCAGTCGGCGCGCAAGCTGGCCCGGGTGCCCGCGGGGACGGCGCCCCTCAAGGGCGTCCCCCACGGCCTGGTCGTGCTGCCGCGCGGCTCCGGGGTGCTCACCCAGCACGTCACGGTCACCGGCACCGACCCGGTCACCGGCGCCCCGCTGAAGGAGGAGGTGTACGTCGACGCGCGCGCGGGCTTCCCGGTGCTGCGCTACTCCGGCATCCAGACGGTCGACGGCGCCCCGGCCACCGGCTCCGGCGTGAAGCTGGACGGCACGAAGGTGGCCCTGGACGTCACGCGCGGCGGAGGGGGCTTCGCCCTGCGCGACCAGCGCCACCACGGCGGCGGCGGGCGGACGATCAGCACCTGGGACGCGACCGGCGTGGACGTCCAGGACGCGTCCGGGAAGTGGCCCGCCGGCATATCCGAAGTCGCCTCCGCGGCGAAGGCGTTCGGCAAGGACGCCACCGACAAGGGCGCGGTCGACGCCCACTGGGCGGCCGGGCAGGTCTACGACTACTACAAGAAGAACCACGGCCGGAACTCGCTGGACGGCCGGGGCGGCACGCTCAACTCCCTGGTGGGCGTCACCGAGTACGGGCTGCCGTACGCCAACGCCTTCTGGGACGGCCAGAAGATGGTGTACGGCTCCGGCGGCGACGGCTACAAGCCGATGTCGGCGGACCTGGACGTGGTCGGCCACGAGATGACGCACGGCGTGGTGGAGCACACCGCGGGCCTGGTCTACACGGGCCAGTCCGGGGCGCTCAACGAGGCGATCGCCGACTACTTCGGCAACGCCATCGACGTGGACGTCACCAGGCCGCCCGCCGCCACCGCCGCGCTGATCGGCGAGGACCTGTGCACGGACCGCACGGGCGCCGACTGCGCGCTGCGCGACCTGAACGACGGCCGCACCACCGCCAAGGACTTCCTCGGCGTGCAGTACGGCACCGACAACGGCGGCGTGCACCTCAACTCCACGATCGTCTCGGGCGCCCTGTGGGACATCCGCGAGGACCTGGGCGGCAGGCTCGCCGACCGGATCGTCTACCGCGCCCTCACCTCCTACCTCACCCCGCTCGACGGCTTCACCCAGGCGCGCACCGCGGTCGTCGCCGCGGCCAGGGAGCTGAAGGTCAGCGCCGGCCAACTGCGGGCGGTGAAGCGGGCGTTCGACGCGCACGGCATCGTGCCCGGCTGGGAGAAGGCGATCGGCGCCGACAGCGACGAGCTGCTGGGCGACGTCAACACCAAGGGCACCCCGGCGGGCGCGGGCGGCGGCTGGTGGGCCGCGTCCAGGTCCGACGAGGAGGGCGGCGAGCCGTACTCGGTGTACGCGGGCCGCACCGACGGCAAGGGCGCGCCGCGCCTGCTGAGCCCCAACGACGGCCGGTTCCACGTCTACCCGGACACCGACGGCACGACCGCGGCTTGGGCGGCGTACGGCCCGACCGGCACCGCCGTGCTCTCCCGGCCGCTCAAGGGCGGCCCGGTCCGCACCCTGTGGTCGACGACCGCGCAGGTCGGCAACGTGCACGTGGCCGGCTCCACGGTGACCTGGCAGGAGAGCACGCCGGGCGGGAACCTGCGGGTGGCGTGGCTGCGCACCGGCGAGCGCGTCCCGCACTACGCCGACGGCGGGCGGACCGACGTCAGCACCGCGCTGCCCACGGTCAGCGCCACCCGGCTCGCGTACGCCAAGGCCTACACGGACGCGGACGGCATCGGGCAGATCACCACGGAGATCCGCGACCTGCGGTCCGGCAAGGTGACCACGCTCGCCCCGAAGGGCGCCCGCTCGGGCATCGCGACCCCGGTCCTGACCTCGACGTACCTGTACTGGCTGGTCGACGACATCGAGGACGACTGGCGGATGGGCGTGCGCCGGGCGAAGCTCGACGGCACCGGCCTGACCGACCTGGTCCCCGAGTCCACCGAGGACGCCCACTACCAGGCGCTGGACGCCACGGACCAGGCGCTGACCCTGACGTACTGGAAGCCGCGCAGCTGGGGCCCGGTGTGGGTGCCGCTGGAGAACCAGCACCTCACCAAGGTCTACCAGGCCGACCCGGACGCCAGGAACCTCCAGCGGGTCTCCTGCACCCGCGGCGAGCAGGACGGCGCCGCCGCCGACACCGGCCGGCGCGTGGTCTGGCTGGACGGCACCACGGGCCACACCGACCTGGTGACCCGCGCCCGCCCGGCGGGCCGCTGCTGACCGCCGGACGGTGAACCGCACGGGCCCGCGTCCCCGGAAGGGGGCGCGGGCCCTTCGCGTACGGAGCACGGGGTACGCGGGCTGAGGGGGCGCGGCTACTCCCACACCTCCGAGGGCGCCACCTCCGAGCGCGGCTCCCGCAGCCGCTCGCCGTCGTCGGCCGGGCGCCGGTCCCCGTGCGGGGCGGGCCGGGGCGGGGCGATCGACGGCGGGGCCGCGTCCGGGCCCCGCTCCACCGCGGCCTGCTCCACCGTGCCCTTCTCCACCACGGCCTGCTCCACCGGCGGCACCGGCGCCGCGGCGGGTGCGGGCGCGGGTGCGGGTGCGGCGGGCGGCGGGGCGGCGCGCTCCAGGAAGCGCAGCAGCTCCACCGGGAAGGGCAGCACCAGCGTGGAGTTCTTCTCGGCGGCGACGGCCACCACGGTCTGCAGCAGCCGCAGCTGGAGCGCGGCCGGGGTGTCGGCCATCTCCTTGGCGGCCTCCGACAGCTTCTTGGAGGCCTGGAGCTCGGCGTCGGCGTTGATGACCCGGGCGCGCCGCTCCCGGTCGGCCTCGGCCTGGCGGGCCATGGAGCGCTTCATCGTCTCCGGCAGCGAGACGTCCTTGATCTCGACCCGGTCGATCTGGACGCCCCAGCCGATGGCCGGGCTGTCGATCATCAGCTCCAGGCCCTCGTTCAGCTTCTCGCGGCTGGCGAGCAGGTCGTCCAGGTCGCTCTTGCCGATGATGGAGCGCAGCGAGGTCTGGGCGGTCTGGGAGACGGCGAAGCGGTAGTCCTCGACCTTGACGAGCGCCTCGGCCGGGTCGACGACCTGGAAGTAGACGACGGCGTCCACGCGTACGGTGACGTTGTCGCGGGTGATGCCCTCCTGGGCGGGCACCGGCATGGTCACGATCTGCATGTTGACCTTGTGCAGCCGGTCCACGAAGGGCAGGACCAGGGTGAAGCCGGGTCCGCGCACCGCGGCCCGGAGCCTTCCCAGCCGGAAGACGACCCCGCGTTCGTACTGCTTGACGACGCGGGCCGCGGCCATCGTGTAGACGATTCCCGCCGACACGACGGCCGCACCGGCCGTCAACAGAGTCTCGACCATCACGGCCCCCTCGGGTCCGGTACGGGCACACCGACGTGCCCTTCCGACGGTAACTCCGCTTTCTCGCCAAAGGGAGACCAAAGGGAGTCCCGTTCAGGACAGCGGATGGGTAATCATCAACTGTGCGGGGAATGCAGGCTGACGATGCCTGCACGGGGCACTTTCGGCGAAGGAGGCGGGGGTTGCGACGTCGGGTGCGCGCGGAGGACGGGCGGCATCTGATGGTGGAGCGCCTGGGGGATCCCAGGGGGAAGCCGGTCTTCCTGCTGCACGGCACCCCGGGCAGCCGCCTGGGACCGGCCCCGCGGGGCATGGTGCTGTACCAGCGTGGGATGCAGCTGATCGCCTACGACCGTCCCGGGTACGGCGGTTCGGACCGCCTGGCCGGGCGCAGCGTCGGCGACGTGGTGCAGGACGTGCGGGCGATCGCCGACAACCTGGAGCTCGACCGCTTCGCCGTGGTGGGCCGCTCGGGCGGCGCGCCGCACGCGCTGGCCTGCGCCGCGCTGATGCCGGAGCGGGTGACGCGGACGGCGGCGCTGGTCGCGCTCGCGCCCCGGGACGCGCCGGGCCTGGACTGGTTCGAGGGCATGACCACGCACAACGTCACCGAGTACTCCTACGCCTCGGACCACCCCGAGGCCGTGGCCGACCGGCTGATCCCGCGCGCCGACGAGATCCGCCGCAACCCGGTGGCGCTGCTGGACGCGCTGCGCCAGGAGCTCACGGACTCGGACCGGATGGTGGTGGCGGACGCCGGCGTGCGCTCCATGCTGCTGCGCAACTACCAGGAAGCGCTGCGGACTTCGGCGTACGGCTGGATCGACGACGCGCTCGCCTTCTGCAGTCCCTGGGGCTTCGACCCGGCGGACATCACGGGGCCGGTGCTGCTCTGGCACGGCGAGCAGGACGTGTTCTCACCGGTGGGCCACTCCCGCTGGCTGGCCGGCCGCATCCCGAACGTGACGGTCGAACTGGAGCCCACGGCAGCCCACTTCGCGGCCCTGCACGCCCTGCCGCGCGTACTGACCTGGCTGCTGGCGGACTGAGCCCGCGGACGGCGGGGCCGGGGTCGCCGCGCGGCGACCCCGGCCCCTCCTGCCGTCACACCGCCAGCGGCTCCAGGTCCCGGTAGGCGCGGCGTTCGTCGCGGGCGATCCGGGTCAGGGCGTGGTCCTCGCCGAGCAGCCGGGAGAGCTCGTCCGCCGTCTCGGCGCGCAGGTGCGCCGCCTCGTCCTTGCGGCCCAGCGCGCTGAGCGTGACCGACATGTTGGAGGTGAGCGCCAGCACCTCCGGGTGGTGCGAGCCCAGCACCTCGCGCAGCCGGGTCACCGCCCGGCGCTCGGTCTCCAGGGCCTGGTCGAACTCCCCGAGGTCGGCCCTGGCGTTGGCGAGGTTCATGGAGCAGAACAGCACGTGCGGGTGGGAGTCGCCGAGCACCTCCGTCATCACCTGGTGCGCGCCCACCAGCAGGTTCAGGGCCAGCTCGGGCGCCCCGCAGCCCCACTGGTAGATGCCGAGGTTGTTGACCGCCGCCAGGGTGTACGGGTGCCGCTCCCCCGGCACCTTCATGTACTGGTCGACGACCTCCTGCGCGGTGTCCCTGGCCGCCACCGGCTCGCCGGCCGCGAACAGGTCGGCCGCGAGGTTCAGGTCGCAGGCGAGCGAGTCGGGGTTGGCGGCCGCGTACTTGGCCCGGTAGCGGTTGCGGGTGGCCGTGGTCAGCCGTCGCGCGTCCTCGGTCCGCCCGGCCCTGCGCAGCGACACCGCCAGGGACTTGGCGGCGGCCAGGGTGCCCGGGAAGGTGCGGCCCATCGTCTCCTTGTAGATCTCGTACGTACGGCTGAGCAGCGCCGCCGAGTCCTCGTACCGCCCGACCTCGCGCAGGTCGCGGGCGAGCGAGGTGGCCGAGGACAGGGTGTACGGGTGCTCGGGGCCGAGCACCTCGGTGCGCCGGTCGAAGACGTCCTGGTCGATCTCCCGGGCGCGGGCGTACTGCCCGACCATGCGCAGGTTGAGCGCCAGGTTGTTGGCGGCGGCCAGGGTGCGCGGGTGGGACTCGTGGAAGATCTGGCTGAAGCCCTCGTGCGCCTCGGTGGCCAGTTCCATCGCACTGCCGTACTGGCCCAGCGTGCCCAGGTCCATCGCGAGGCCGCTGGTGGTCATGTAGGTGTGCGGGTGGGAGACGCCCAGCACCCGGCGCTGGCGCTCCAGGGTCTCCTCGTCCAGCTCCCTGGCCTCCACGTAACGCCCTTGCGTGCGGAGGATGTTGGAGAGGTGGAAGCGCAGGTAGAGGTACTGGAGGTCGTCGTTGCCGAGCCTCTCGCGCCAGTCGTCGCGCAGGCTGCTGCCCAGCGACCAGGCGGTCGTGATGTCACCGCGCTTCCACAGGTAGCGCACCCGGTCGATGAGCAGCCGCCGGGTCTCCGGCTCCTTGCAGTAGCGCGCCTCGGACGGGCCCAGATGCGGCCAGATGGTGGCGAACCGCGGCCAGGTCTCGGGGTTGTCGATGGGCTCGTCGTCGTCCGGCCGGGCCCCGGCCAGGATGCGGTGCACCGCGTGGCGCGCCTCGCGCTGCTCCTCCTCGCTCAGCTGGGCCCGGATGACCGCCTGGACCAGGCGGTGCACCTGGATGGAGTTGGAGACCTGGTCGACCTTGGCCAGGGCGAACCGGCCGATCTCCCGGATCACCCGGCCGAGCACCAGCTTCTCCTGCAGGGAGGCGTCGTAGGGCTTGAGGGCCTCGATCATCTCCTTGCTGTACAGCAGGTTCGCGGATATCGGCTCGGGGGCGAAGAAGGCGCACAGCTGGAGCAGGCGGACCGCCGCGGGCGAGCGCTCCTTGAGCCGCTCGATGGAGACGTTCCAGGTCGCGGCCACCGGCTCGGGGTAGCCGGCCGGCTGGTTGAGGGCCAGGGCGCGCGGCGCCTGGAGCTCCAGCTGTTCCAGGTAGGCGGCTACCGGCGTGGCGGTCTCCGCGATCCAGGCGGCGGCCTGCTCGACGGCGAGCGGCAGGTCGCCCACCGCGTCGGCGACCTGGTCGGCGTCGGTGTGGGTGAGGCCGGGGGCGCGGCGCTGGAGGTGCTCGATGGACTCCTCGCGCAGGAAGACGTCGACGGGCAGCGCGTCGCCGTACTGGGACCAGGTCTGGTTGCGCGAGGTGACCAGGATGTGGCCGCCGGTGGGGAAGAAGCGCTTGAGGGCCTCGGGGTCGTCGGCGTTGTCGAAGACCAGCAGCCAGCGGCTGGAGGGCACGCCCCGGCGCAGCAGGTCGATGGCCTCCTGGGAGGCGGCGGCCATGTCCTCGCCGCCCTGGGCGCCGAGCCGGACGGCCAGTTCGGCCAGGCCCGCGATGACGTCGTCGGTCTGCTCCGAGGAGATCCACCACACCAGGTCGTAGTCGGCCATGAAGCGGTGCACGTACTCCAGGGCCACCTGGGTCTTGCCGACGCCGCCGAGGCCGTACAGGGTCTGCGGCTGCGGGAGCACGACGGCCATGCCGCCGCCGAGCTGGTCGCGCATCCGCTCCAGGACGACGGAGCGCCCGGTGAAGCCGGGGTTGCGCGGCGGCGCGTTCCAGATCTTGGGGACGGTGCCGGGGAACCGGGGGCCGGGCGGCACCCCGTCGTTGAGCTGCACGGGCCGGTCCAGGGCGCGCAGCAGCGCGGTGGTGGCGTGCACCTCGTCGAGCCGGAAGAGGTCGACGGGGTTGCGGTCGATGTAGGGGGTGGTGAGGCGTACGTCGCCGACGCGCAGCGGCAGCAGGTGGCGGCGCCCGCCGCTGGGGTCCTCGGAGGCGGCCCGCTCCCAGACCTCCATGGCGCGGGCGGACTTGAGGTAGGCGCTGGAGAGCAGGACGACGGTGCGCGCGGCGGTCTCCAGGGGCAGCGGTTCGCCACCGGTGTGCGCGGGGTCGGTGGAGACGTCGCGCGGCAGGACGCGGAAGCCGGCCCGGCTGAGCACGGACTCGATCCAGTCGGCCCACATCCGGTTCTCGGCGACGTACGACAGGAAGAGGTCGGCGGGCAGCGCGGGGCGGCGCCGGGTGAAGGCGTCCCGGATGCGCAGCCGGACCTCCTCGCCGACCGAGGGCATGGAGGTGATCTGCTGCTCGGTGACCACGGAGGTGAGCCGCTCGAAGGCGGAGAGCAGGGAGTTGGAGAGCCCGGCCTCGTCGCCGAAGGTGGCCAGCGTCTCCTCGTAGGCGTAGTAGGGGCGGTAGGGGATCTCCACCGCGCCCCAGTAGGCGGTGAGGTCGTCGCTGGTGAGCCCGGAGGGGAAGCCGTCGAACTTCAGCCGGGCCAGGGCCCGTCCGGCGTCGGCCTTCTCCTTCTCGCCCTCGTCGATGCGCATGGGCACCGGGTAGATCTGGATGCCCCGGCCGCCGTAGCGCTCGTCGATCTGGCGGGCGACCGCGGCGGCGCCGTCGATGGACTGGTCGCTGAGGGTGAAGCAGTCCACCAGGACGTCGGGCAGGTGGACGGTGCAGATGTCGGCGATGTCGCTGAGGCCGGTGCGGCTGTCGATGAGGACGTAGTCGTAGTTGGCCTTCATGTCGTCGCGCAGGGCGTCGAAGAAGTGCCCGCCGCCGAGGCGGTCGTAGAAGTTGTCCCAGTCGAAGGTGGAGACGGTCGCCGAGTACTCGCGGTTCTGCTTGCCCGCGGAGACGAAGTCGAGCGTGCCGCCCTCGGGGAACTCCCAGCCGAGCGCCTCGGGAGCGAGCGAGACGGCGTGCGGCTGGATGCGCGCGTAGTCCCGGTGCCAGTCGTCGGGCCGCTGGACGGGGCTGGTGGCGGCCCAGGCGTACTCGGTGATCAGGTCGATGACACCGGTGGTGGCACCGAGCGTGGAGGGGTCGAGGAAGGGGTGGAAGAAGCGGTGCAGGCCGGGGGCTTCGAGGTCCCAGTCGACGGCGAGCACCCGCCTGCCGTTGGCGGCGAGTATCCAGGCCGTGTTGGCCAGGGCCATCGTCCTGCCCGTACCGCCCTTGTACGAGTAGAAAGTGACGATGCGTCCGTCACGGCTGGCTGTCATCCGGGTCCTCCGCATCGGGCGCGATCTCGTGCGTGTCGGGGATGTAGTGCGTGGTCGCGTACTCGGCGGCCATCGGCCCGCGCAGCCGGGGCCGTTCGGTGTGCCGCCCCCCGGCCGGCGGGTAGACCGCCGCGTGTCTCAGGTACTGCTGCGCCGCTGCCTCGATCACCTGCGGCAGGATCTGCCCGAAGGCCTCCATGCTGGGGACCCCCCGGGCCGCGGCCCGGCTCGCCGCCCTTCCCTGGCCCATCTTGATGGGCATGGTGGCTTCCAGCTTCTCACTCAACTCGGCTTCCAGGGCCCTGGATTGGTGGTCCAGTCGGTTCCACGGCACCACCACGCTGACCCAGGGCCGGTGTTCGGCGTCGAAGGCGGCGAGCCGTTCGCGCCGGTCCTCGTCGAGCAGGGCCCAGCGGTCGACCAGCAGGATCTCGGGCCGGGCGGGGGGCTGCTTGGCGTCCAGCGGCCCGGAGTCGTGGTCGAAGGAGGTGACGGTCGCCTGGTAGTTCAGGGAGCGGATCAGGTCCTCGGCCACGTAGGCCAGCGGTCTGGCCGATTCCGGGTAGTACGGGTTCCAGTCCTGCGGCATGTCGCCGTAGTACTCGTCGAGCCGGCTCTCGGGCAGGTCGTGGCGGGTGGGCGCGGCGACGGTGACCTGGATGGGGCGGGGCCCGCCGCCGGGCAGTCCGAACGCGCTGGGGGCCTGGCGGTAGTCGACGGGGCGGCCCGGGCCCACGCCCGAGCTGTCGGCGACGGAGACGATGCGCTTGGCGAGTTCGTAGACCGCGCGCTCGTACTCCTCGGCGAATATGCGGAGCTTGATGAGACCGTAGAGGCCGTCGGTGACGTAGCGGTCGCCGAAGGCCCGGTGGTTGAACTGCAACCGTTCGGCGGGGCCCGGCAGTTGCTCGGGCGGCACCGGGACCCACAGGGCGGGGACGATGGCCTCGGCGGGCCGGTTGCTCTTGGCCTGGTGGTAGATGGCGCGCTGGGCGAAGGCGTACCACTCCTTTCCGCACATCTCGCTGGCGAAATAGCGCGGGGAGAAGAGAGGTACGAATACCCGGCAGGTGGCCAGTACTTCTCCCAAGCGCTCCGACCAGCCCTCGCCGGAGCGTATCTCCCGGTCCATGAAGCCCGCCTGGGCCCCGGCCGGGAGGTCGGTCATGTTCATCACGTGATCGCAGAGATCACGAAAGAGCCTTTCGACCCACATGTCGGGGTCGGGGACCCCGGCGCCGTACCTCGGCGTATGCGCGTAACTCAAGAAGAAGTACGGCCGATGGTCCGCCGCTCGCTGCTGCGGTGACGCGTGCACACGACCCCCGTCCTGTGTGAGCACCCACCCCCGCGTCCCGCGGGGTGAGGGCGAATTAATCATTCCGGAGCTGGCCTTGCTGCATCCCCCCGACGTTCAGTCAATCACCACCGATTTTCGGTCATCCTCCGGCGCGGCAGGCCTCTTTGCGCAACTCGGCCACGAGGAGTTTTCCGCTGACGGTGAGTTCGGCGGCGTGTTCGAGGGTGTCCAGGGCGCGCGACACGTGGTCGTGGTGTCCCGGCTCGAACGCCGCGAGCCCTACTCGCAGGTATGCCCCGGCCAGCAGCCGCGACACCGCGACGGGCTCCTCGTGCCAGGGCGCGGGGTGCAGCCACTCGCCGTCGAGGGCGTACAGGTCCGTCACGTCGAGCAGGGCCCGCAGCCGGGCCCGCCGGGAGCCGGCCAGCAGCGCCCGGGCGAGCCCGGCCGCGTCACCGGTCAGCGGCAGGCCCAGGGCCCCGTACCCGTGCCGGCCCACCGAGGGCCCGGACCCGGCGATCGGGGTGAGCGTGGTGACGGTGTGCGCGGCGGCGGCCGCCTGGTGCGGGGCCGTCTCGCGCAGCAGCGCCCAGGCGGCGGCGAGCCGCCCGCTCCAGTCGGCCGCGGCGGCCAGGCCCAGCCGGGGCAGCGCGGGGGCGTCGAAGCGGTCGCGGTACGGGTCGAGGTCGTCCAGGACCACGTCCGGCGCCCCGTCCCGGCCCAGCCGCAGCAGCGGGCGCCACTCGGGCGTGGCCTCCCAGAGCCGGACGACCCGGTGCTCGCCGCCCTCGGCGCGCACCCGGAAGCCCTTCTCGGTGACCCGGACCTCGGCGGTGCCGCCGTCCGGGGCGCCGGGCAGCGCCAGCTCGCCGAGCGTGGGCAGCTGGAGGCGCCCTTCGCGGTACGGGACGCGGACCGGGACCTCCAGGCCGCCGCGCACGGCCGCGGCGGCCACGTAGAGGGCGAGGCGGCCGGCCGGGGCGGGCGCGTCGGCGCGCAGGGCCGTGACGCAGTCCAGGAGCCAGCTGCGGGTGTAGGGGTGGGCCAGCACCTCGTCCAGGCCGCCCGAGCGCGCCTCCACGGCCCCGGCCAGCTCCCAGGCCTCCGCCCAGGCCTCGCCGCCGCGCCCGGCCAGCTCCTGGTTGAGGTCGGCGAGCAGGATACGGGTGAGGTCGAACTCCTCGACGGCCAGGGCGAGCGGGTCGCGCACGGCGGCCGGGACGAGCGCGGCGCCGGAGCGCTCCTCGACGCCGTCCACGAGGGCCCTGAGGTCCGTGCAGTAGACCGAGGCGTTGTCGAAGCCGTTGTCGGCGCGGTAGCGGTGGGTGTAGAGGCCGCCGCCGCAGGAGCGCACCACGGGGCAGGCGCGGCAGGTGTCGCTGACGCCGGCCAGGCCGAGCTGCCGGGAGCGCACGCCGGGGTGGGCGGCGACCTCGTCGAAGCTGTGCCGGAAGACGTCGAAGCCGGTGGCGGCGGCGCCCTCGTACGCGCTCTTGAGGGAGTCCACCTGCTCCAGGGTGCCGTCGGTCTCGACGACCACGAGGTCGGTGGGGGCCAGGCCGAGCGACTCGGTGAGGCTGGGACCGCCCGCGAGCGTGGAGAGCACGGACTCGAAGAGGCGCACCGGCACCGGCCGGCCCTGGGCCTCCCAGCGGTCGTAGGCGGCGAGGATCCACGCGGCGTAGGCGGTGGGCGAGCCGTCGGGGCGCGGCGGCGGGTCCTGCCAGGTGGCGTGCGGCAGCAGGAAGTCGATGCGCGGCGGGTCCAGCTCCATCAGGGCGTCGTACACGGCGACCGGATCGTTGGCGGCGTCGATCGTGCAGAGCAGGCCGAGGTCGAGGTGGCGGTAGCGGTCCTGGCGCAGCAGCTCGACGGCCCGGAGGACCAGTGGGTGGCTGCTGCGGCCGTCCGCGAACCGGCGGTGGCGGTCGTTGGCGGCCTTGTCGCCGTCCAGGGAGATGCCCACCCGCACGTGGAACTCGTCGAAGAGGTCGAGGTAGCGGGGGCTGAGCTGGAGACCGTTGGTGTGGATCCTGAGGTCGAGCCCGGCCACCGGGGACACGGCCCGGGTGAGCTCCTCGCACACGCGCCGCAGCCGTGCCGGCCCCGCCAGCAGAGGCTCCCCTCCGTGCAGGATCACTGACACGGAGGGCAGGGCATGGTTCTTGGCATGCTCGGCCAGTCGCAGAGCTGTCCAGGAAATCGCCTCGTCAGAGATTGCCTTGGGGCGGGTTCGCCAGCTCTGATCAGCGTGTTCGTAGATATAGCAGTGGTCGCAAGCAAGATCACATCTGCTGTGGACCTTCAGAACGATCTCGCGAAAAGGGACCAGGGGTCCTGTCATTCCGCCAGTTTAGGGGCAGTTCAGAGAGCGGAGTTGAAGCTCGACGCACGAGCGGCGCGGTCGTCGGTGGTGGGCAGCAGACGGCTGAGCTTCTCGGTGGCGACGGTGCCCCGGGGGTCGATCTCGGCGAGTGGCACGCGGTCCTTCTTCGCAACGGCGAAGATGATGGAGGTCTGAAAGCTCACGACGGCCGTCCTTGGTGATGGTGTACGAACTCGGAGAACCGCACCGTTGCAGTGTCGGCGGCACGACTTTACTCTCATGGCCACCCGCAGCAAATCAGCACATCGAGTCGAGACAAAAGCGTTGCTGCGCATTCGCCCTACGGTGAAGAACAAGCCATTCCATCGAAAGAGTGAAGACAAAACCGCGGACAGGGGTGCGCATGGCGGTGTTCCCGGGCCCACTTCACAGCATGGTCTTCCGAAACGCTGATCTGCCGGAACTCTTCCACCGCTCGGACGCCGTCGCCATCGCCCGGCAGCGCGAGGCCGTGCGCGACACCCGGGCCCAGCTGCTGCTCCTCGTCCTGGGCGCGGGCTTCGCCGCGCTGCCGGGCGGCTGGAAGCTCGGGAGCACTTTCCAACTCGCCCACGCGCTCAGCGCGTTGGCGTACGCCGGCGTGCTCCTCGCGACCTTCCGCGCATCTCGGCGCCGCGCAAAGTCGCATTGGCAACTCAACCGTTCCGCGGCCGAGTTCATCAAGTCCATGTGCTGGCGGTACTCCGTGCACGGGACCCCCTTCGAGGGCGGCCCGGACCACGCCGGATCCGAGGACCTGTTCCTCACCCGCCTGGAGCAGGGGCTCGCCGAACTGCGCAAGGTGGGCTGGCAGGACCCGCGCACCGCGGACGCCTCGCTGTCCTCGGCCCCGCTGGTCACCGAGCCGATGCGGATGCTGCGCGACAAGCCGTTCGGGGCGCGCAAGGAGACGTACGTGCGCGACCGGCTGATCGAGCAGCGCAACTGGTACCACCGGCGCACCGTCGTCTCCCGGCACGCGACCACCTTCTGGTCGGTGACGATCGCCCTGCTCACCCTGCTCGCGCTGCTCTTCGGCATCCTGCAGACGTTCTCGCTGGCCCAGTCCGCGCAGATGGCGGGGGTCCTCTCGGCGGCCGCGGCCGCCTGTGTGGCGTGGAGCGAGATAAGGCGCCACCAGCCGCTGATCGCGGCCCACTCGCTGGTGGAGGAGGACCTGAAGACCATGCACACGGCGATGGAGACGATGACGGAGGAGGCGAACTGGCCGGCGGCGGTGTACGAGACCGAGCGGATCTGCTCCCCGCAGCACACCGACTGGCTGGTGCGCCAGCGGGGTTGACGGAGCGTCAGTGCCGTCAGGCGCGCTCGGTGCCCGGCCGCCAGATGACGGTCACCGGCGTGCCCGCGCGGCGCGCGTACCCGACGATGTCGCCCGTGCCGCCCAGGCCGCGCGCCGGGCGGCCGTCCCAGACGGCGATGAGCCGGTCGCAGTTGTCGGCGATGTAGGTTCCCGCCGCGTAGTAGGCCTCGTCCGTCGAGTGGTCGTAGGCCATTCGGACCTCGCGCGACGCCCGCTCCTTGAGGCAGTGGTAGCGCTCTAGTTCCTCCGGGTGGTCGAAGTCCGCCTCGTAGTCCCCGCTGGGGATCACCACGGTCAGCTCGGCCCCGCAGGCGAGGGCGATGTCGGCGAAGATCTGGTCCGCCCCGGCCGCCAGGCTGGAGAGCGCTTCCATCGAGCCCTCCTGACCGCACAGGGCGGACCGCAGGGCGGCGCGGATGTGCGGGACGGCCTCCTCGGGAAGGGATCTGTGGCCGGTCACTCCGATGCGCTTCACTGACTCGCGACCCCCGTCTGTCTCTCGGCGTGCCCGACCGCTCTCACATCCTCCCAGACGTGTGCAGAACGTCGAGCCCCCGCCCGGGATCCGGGCGGGGGCTCTGGAGGTCCGGGCGGAGTGCGCCGGAGCGGCCGTCCGTCAGAACACGTGGACGCCGTACGCGCTGAGCGCCTCGGTCACCGGCTGGAAGAACGTGGTGCCGCCGGACGAGCAGTTGCCGCTGCCGCCCGAGGTCAGGCCGATGGCGCGGCTGCCCGAGTAGAGCGGGCCGCCGGAGTCGCCGGGCTCCGCGCAGACGTTCGTGCGGATCATCCCGTAGACGATGTCGCCGCCGCCGTAGTTGACCGTGGCGTTGAGGCCGGTGACGGTGCCGCAGTGGATGCCGGTGGTGGAGCCGCGGCGGCACACGGACATCCCGACGGTGGCGTTGGCCGCGCTGGTGATGTCCTGGCTGCCGACCGTGCCGGACTTGGTGACGGAGCCGTTGGTGTAGCGCACCAGGCCGTAGTCGTTGTTCGGGAAGCTGGAGCCCGCGGTGGTGCCGAGCGTGGTGGTGTGGGCGGAGTTCGACCACCAGGTCCCGGCGCCGTCGGTGCAGTGGCCCGCGGTCACGAAGTAGTAGTTGCCGCTGTTGTCCTGGACGTTGAAGCCCAGGGAGCAGCGCCAGCTGGACGCGTAGATGGCGTCGCCGCCCGAGATCAGCTTGTTGAACCTGCCCGGGGTGCGCTCGATGCGCAGGGCCGCGCTGTTCTTCCCGGCGGCCTGCTTGATCTTGGCGATCTCGGCCTGGGAGACGGTGGAGTCCGCGGTGACCACGACCTGGCGGGTGGCCGGGTCGGTGTACCAGGCGGTGCCGGCCACGTCGGCGCCCAGGACGGCGCTGCTGGTGGCGGAGAGCTGGTTCGCGCTGAAGGACTGCTGGGACTGGGCGCTCGCGGTGGGGACGGTGAGCGCGGCGGCGGCCGCCAGACCGGTGGCGGTGACGCCGAGGATCCGGAGCCGTCTGGCTATGCCGCTGGTAGGGGTCGTGGGGGTGGTGCGCTTGATCCTCACTTCTCGTTCCTCCCGAGGGGACGGGGGCCCGCAGTGGGGTGTCGGGCCCGTGAGGCGCAGCCAGAAGGCGGGCGGCGGACCGGTTTTCGGCCACGGCGGCGCCCCCTGACAAGCGCTGCTCGGGAGTATTCGGGCCTTCAACTTGTGCCGCAAGGGCGCCTTTCGGCCGCCGCACGGGCGCACGCGGCCGCGCCCCGGCAGCGACCGCTGCCGCCGGGGTGCGGCGGTGCCCGTGGGGCCTCCCGCGGGGGTGGGACGGGCCGTCAGGCCGCCAGGTTCCGCTCGCCCGCCGGGAGCGGGACGGCGAGGGTGTTGCCGGGGGGCGGGAAGGGGCAGATGAAGGCGTCGGAGAAGGCGCACGGGGGCAGCAGCAGCCGGTTGAGGTCGACGGTCAGCGAGCCGTCCGCGGCGGGGATCCCGGGCCGCAGGAAGCGGAAGCGGTGGCTGCCGTCTCCGCTGGTGGCGTCGGCGAGGACGGCCCACAGCGCGCCGTCCGCCTCGACGGTGACCTGGAGGGCGTGGGTGGCGCCGTCGAGGGTGAAGGAGAGCTCGCCGCCGAGCCCGAGGCCGCGCTCGCGCCCGTCCGCGTTGGGCACCCGCACGCTGCGCTCCTCGCCGTACGGGCGGAAGGTGCCCGGCACCGTCCAGCGCGGGTCGTAGGGGGTCGCCGCGATGCCCGGGAAGTCCCGCCGGGCGGGCGCCTCCGGGTCGAAGTCCCGTACCGCCCACAGCCCTTCGCGGACCAGCAGCACCAGGCGCCGCTCCCCCGCCGAGACGCGCGCGTCGGCGACCGGGCCGCTGTCGGCGGTGAGGCGGACCTCCCCGGTCAGGGGCTTCCCGTCGACGCTCAGGCCGTCCTCGGCGGTGGCCGTGAGGACCACTTCACCGCCCTCTTCGCGCCACTGCCCGGGCACGGCCGGAATTCGCCCTTCCGGGTGATCGGCGAGCCAGTGGGTGCCGGTGAGGGCGAGCGGGCCGTACGGCGCGGTGACCGCGGCGGTGCGGTCCGCGTGCCAGTCCCGCCAGTCCTGCCGGGGGTCGTGCGCTTCGGTGCTCATGCTGATCAACCTTTCCATACGGGCTCGGGGAGCCCGAGGTGGGACCGGAGGGTCGTGCCGGTGTAGCGGGTGCGGAAGGCGCCGCGCGCCTGGAGGAGCGGGACGACGCGCGCGACGAAGTCGTCGAGCCCGCCGGACGCCCCGCCGGACGCCAGGACGAAGCCGTCGGCGGCGCCGCCCGCGACGAAGGAGTCCAGGGCGGCGGCCACGGTGGCGGGCGCCCCGGCGAAGGAGGGCCGGGCACCGCCGTGCCGGTCGGCGCGCCGGCGCGCCTCGGCGTCGGTGGCACCGAGGACCACGGTGACGACCGGCATGACCAGGAGGTCGCCGGGGGCGCGCCCGTACCTCGGGAGCCGGGACTTGACGTCGGCGTAGAAGGCGCGGCCCTCCTCCAGGGTGTCGTGCCGCACGAGGAGGACGTCCGCGCGCGCGGCGGCGGACTCCCGGTCCTGCCCCGCCTCGCCCGCCAGGATCGCCACGGGCCGCCCCTGGGGACACCGCGGGACGGTGAACTCGCCTTCTAACGCGTGGTGTTGACCGTGGTGCGCGAAGGGGCGCGGCGCCCCTTCGGGGGTCCAGGAGTCCCACAGGCCGTGCGCCGCGGCCGTGGCCTCGGCGGCCCGGGCGCGGGCGGCGTCGTCCGGCGCGACCGCCAGGTGCCAGCCGGCCCGCCCCGCGCTGAGGTGGTCGAGGCTGGCGACGCGCCGGGCCAGGTCGTACGGGGCCCCGAGGGCGGCACCGAGGGTGCCGGCCAGGCCGAGCCGGTCGGTGACCGCGGCCAGCGCGGGGAGCACGGCCAGCGGTTCGGGGGCGTCGGCCGCCCCGTCGGGCCGCGTGCCGCGGCCGAGCAGCAGGAAGTCGAAGAGCCCGCGCTCGGCGGTCCTGGCCAGCTCCGCCAGGGCCGCGAAGCCGCCCCGGCGTGAACTCCCCTCGTCGGCCGTCCCGTTGGCGTCCGGCACGTGGGCCGCCAGGTGCATCGGGGCGGCGGGGGCGGTCATGCCGGGCCCCCCGCCGTCGCGTACCGGGCGGCCGGGCGCGCCAGGCCCAGGTGCTCGCGCAGGGTGCCGCCCGGGTGGAAGGTGCGGAAGAGGCCGCGGTGCTGGAGCAGCGCCACGGTGCCGTTGACGATGCGCTCCAGGTCCCGGGCGGGGGCGATCGGCACCAGGTGGAAGCCGTCGGCCGCGCCGCCGGTGTGCCAGCGGGCGACCAGGTCGGCGAGCTCGACGGGCCCGCCGCTGAAGTGGGCACCGCCCGCGGCGGACCGGGGCCAGCCGCCCAGGCCGGGCTCGCAGGACGCCTCCGCCTCGCCGAGGTCCACCACCAGCGAGACCAGGACGCGCAGGGCGGCCGGGTCGCGGCCGTGCGCCCTGGCCCTGCGGTGGACGTCGGCGCGGCCCGCGGCGGCCTCCTCCGGGGTGCCGGCCCGCAGCAGGACCACGTCGGCGTGGCGGGCGGCGGTGTCCCGGCCCGCCGCCCCGGTGCCGTCGGCGACGACGACCGGGTGGCCCTGCGGCGGCCCGGGCCGCCCGCGGTCCCAGTCCGCCCTGGCCGCCTCGGCGGCCTCCCCCGCCCGCCGCCAGGCCTCGTCGGCCGGGACGGCGGAGCGGCCGAACAGCGCCGCCTCGGCCGCGCTGGTGCACACCTCGACCCGCCACCCGGCCCGTCCGCCGCTGACCCAGTCGAGGGCCGCGACGGCGGCCCGCGCCCCGGCCGCGCCGGTGTGGGTGGTGCTGACAGTGGGCACCAGGCCGATGCGCCCGGTGGCGGGCGCGACCCGGGAGAGTACGGACAGGGCGTCGAGCCCGGGCCGTACGAAGGAGTCGTCGAGGGTGACGAAGTCCAGCCGGCCCTCCTCGGCGAGGCGGGCCAGGGCGGTGTACCGCTCGGCGTCGCAGGACGGGGGGCCGCCGATCTCGGCGGCCAGGTGCAGGGACATCGGGTGCCTTTCGCGGGCGGTCCTGGTCAGTTGGCGGTGCGGGGCAGGCCCGGCGGGTTGAGCTCCGAGCGCGGCACGGCCTCGTTGGACAGGCCCCAGCGCTTGAGGACCTGGGCGTAGGTCCCGTCCTCGATGACGTGGTCCAGGGCCGCCTGGTAGGCCGCGGCCAGGCCGCTGCCCTTCTTCGTGGTGGCGGCGATCTTGCCCTGGACGGCGGCGCCGCCGCCCGAGAACTGCCCGATGATCTCGGTCTGCCCGGCGGCGGCCACGTGGTAGGCGGCGGTCGGGTTGGGGCCGAGGTAGGCGTCGATGCGGCCGGACTGCAGGGCCAGGTAGTAGTCGGAGGCGTTCTGGAAGTACTTGATCGTCACCGGCTTCCGCCCGGCCTTGGTGTTCTGCTCGCTCCAGTCGACGAGGATCTTCTCCTGGTTGGTGCCGGAGCCCACCGCGATGGTCTTCCCGGCCACGTCGGCGGGGCCCTTCACCTTCCAGTCGCCGCCCTTCTTGGCCTCGAAGGCCAGCGAGTCCAGCCGGTAGGTGGCGAAGTCGTACTTGTCCTTGCGCTCCTCGGTGACGGTGACGTTGGAGAACACGCCGTCGAACTTGCCGCTGTCCAGGCCGACGAAGAGGTTCTCCCAGGAGACGGCCTCGAACTCGGGCTTCAGGCCGAGCGCGTCGGAGACCAGGGTGGCGATGTCGGACTCGACGCCGATCAGGGTCTTGTCGTCGGTGGCGTAGAAGGAGAGGGGCGGGACGCTCCCGGTGTTGGTGCCGAGCCTGAGGGTGCCTCTCTTGCGGACGGCCTCGGGGACCTTGGCCGCCGCGGCGGCGTCCTTGGTGGTGTGGACGCGCTTCTGGTCGGGGCCGAGGTTGATGCCCGTACCGGCCTGCCCCTTGGGCTTGATGGACTCGGTGGCGGCGTCGCCCGCGCCGCAGCCGGTGAGCAGGGTGAGGGCGGCGAGCGGGACGAGGGCGGTGAGGGTGCGGCGTGCGTACACGTACGTGACTCCTGTTACTGGTGTGATCGGGTACGGGATGAGCGGGGGTGTCGACGGGGAGCGGGATCGCCGCTTCGGAGGACCCCGGATTTCAGAAGCCCTCGGGCTTCAGAGGACCTCGGGCTTCAGAGGACCTTGGAGAGGAAGGCGCGGGTGCGCTCGTGGCGCGGGGCGTCGAGGACCTCGGAGGGCGGGCCCTGTTCGAGGATCCGGCCGCCGTCCATGAAGACGACGGTGTCGGCGACCTCGCGGGCGAAGCCGATCTCGTGGGTGACGACGATCATCGTGGTGCCCTGGCGGGCCAGGTCCTTGATGACGTCCAGGACCTCGCCGACCAGCTCGGGGTCGAGCGCGGAGGTCGGCTCGTCGAAGAGCAGCAGCTTCGGCTCCAGGGCGAGCGCGCGGGCGATCGCGACGCGCTGCTGCTGGCCGCCGGAGAGCCGGCGGGGGTAGGCGTCGGCCTTGTCGGCGAGCCCGACCCGCTCCAGCAGCCTGCGCGCGGCCTCGGTGGCCTGGGCGCGCGGGCGCTTCAGGGCGGAGACCGGGGCCTCGATGACGTTCTCCAGGACCGTGAGGTGCGGGAAGAGGTTGAAGTTCTGGAAGACGAAGCCGATCCGGGTGCGCTGCTTGAGCACCTCGCGCTCGCGCAGCTCGTACAGCTTGTCCCCGGAGCGGCGGTAGCCGATCAGGCTGCCGTCGACGCTGACCCAGCCGCTGTCCACCTTCTCCAGGTGGTTGATGGTGCGCAGGAGCGTGGACTTGCCGGACCCCGACGGGCCGAGGACGACGGTGACCTGGCCCGCGGCGACCTCCAGGTCGACGCCGCGCAGCACTTCGAGGGAGCCGAAGCTCTTGTGCACGGAGCGGACCTCGACCATGGGGGCGGCCGGCGCCCCGGAGGCGGACGGTTCCTTGACGAGGGACGGGCTGTCGGAGCTCATCGGGTGCTCCCCTTCGCGTAGTGGCGTTCGACGTAGTGCTGGAGTACGGAGAGCACGGTGGTCAGCAGGACGTACCAGGCGGTGGCGACCATCAGCAGCGGCACCACCCGGCCGTTGCGCCCGTAGATGACCTGCACCTGGTAGAAGAGCTCGCCGATCGCCATCACGGAGACGATCGAGGTGCCCTTGAAGAGGGAGACGATCTCGTTGGCGGCGTTGGGCAGGATCGAGCGCATCGCCTGCGGCAGCACGATCCGGCGCAGCTGCCGGGCGCGCGGGATGCCGAGGGCCGCGGCGGCCTCCAGCTGGCCCGCGTCCACCGCGAGCACGCCGCCGCGCACGATCTCGGCCGCGTACGCCGCCTGGTGCAGGGCGAGTCCGAGGACGGCCGCGCTCATCGCCCCGACCAGGCCCATGGTGTCGAAGGAGGCGAAGCCGGGCCCGAACGGGACGCCGATCTGCACCTCCTTGTAGAGGTAGGCCAGGTTGAACCAGAAGAGCAGCTGCACGATCAGCGGGATCGAGCGGAAGGCCCAGATGTAGGCGAAGGCGACGGCCCGCAGGAACGGGCTGGCCGACAGCCGCATGAAGGCGAGCACGATGCCGAGGGCGAAGCCCAGGACGGTGCCGTAGACGGTGAGCTGGAGGGTGGTCCAGACGGCCTTGAGGATGGTCTCGGTGGTGAAGAAGCGGGCGAAGACGTCCCACTCCCAGGCCGGGTTGGTGACCAGGCCGTGGACGAACTGGGCGAGCAGGACGGCGGTGGCGGCCACGGCGGCCCACCGCCAGGGGTGGCGCACGGGCACCACCTTCAGCGGGACGGGCCGGTCGGGCGGGGCGGTGTCCGCGGCGGTGGTGGCGACGGGTGGATCGCTGGTCAGCGACATGGGGTTCCTTCGGGGCGGCGGGGAGGCGGAACGGGCCCGCGGGCGCCGCGCGGTGCGGCGCCCGGGCGCTCAGGAGGCGGGGTGTTCCGTGCTGCGACAGGAGGCGTCGCGCAGCAGGCCCAGGGCGGTGCGCGCGGTCGCGTCGTTCTGGCGGAAGGACGCGCCGCCGGTGCGCGGGCGGGTGAAGGCGCCGCCGCCGCGGGCCGTGGTGTGCGGGCCGAGCGCGAAGCGCCGCGGGTGCGGGGCCCCGCCGTCGCGCTGCCGGATGCGGCCGTCCGCCGGGTCGACGGCGAGCAGGCCCGTGGGGGTGGCCTCGGCGCCGTCCTCGTACAGCGAGCGCAGCAGCGGGCTGCCGGTCAGCTCCAGGGTGGGGTCGGGCAGCCGGGCCTCGACCAGGGCCCGCGCCTCGACGTGCCGGCCGGGGACGGTGGCGCTGCCCGCGCGGAACAGGCCGCGCTCCTCGTCGGCCTCCACCGTCATGCCCGCGCCCAGGAAGCGCACGACCCCGGCGCGCGAGAGGGCGAGCAGCTGGCGCAGCCGGGGGCCCGGCGGGCCCGAGGCCAGGTAGCTGAAGAAGCCGTGCCACCAGGGGCCGAGCTCGCCCAGCCGCAGCAGCTGCCCGTACACCGAGAGCAGGGCGCCGAAGACCGCCAGGTCCGGGCTGTGCGCCGGATCGTGACGGCGCGTCAGGTCGTCCTCGACGTAGCGGCGCAGCCCGTCCTGGAGGCTGTCGTGGCTGTCGTGGCGCACCCCGTCCAGGGGGTGGTCCAGGGCCGTCAGGTCGAGCCGGTCGGCGGGGTCGGGCACCGCGGCGCCGACCAGCGCGTCCAGCTCGGGGCCGCCGGGCTCGCACAGGGCGTACTTCTCCTCGAAGGCGGACCAGCCGCCCGCGGTGCGCCCGGGGTGCGCGTGGAAGAGCCGGTGGTAGTGGGCGAAGCCCAGCTCCTTCTCGATCAGCGGCCACACGTCGCTCCGGAAGTCCAACGGCCTTTCGAGACGCAGGAGTCCGGCGGTCTGCTCGGGTCCGAAGAAGCGCGGCAGCGGGGGCCGCTCGCCGTCGAGCACGTAACCGATCTTGGAGTGGTACGGGACCCCGCGCCGCGATCCGACGTGCAGCACCGGCTCCCGCCCGGACGGCAGGTAGCTGCCGTCCGGCGCGTACCGACCGCCGCGCCCCTCGGTGAGCAGCACCATCAGGTCCACGAAGGCGAGGCCGAAGCCGCGCACCAGGACCGGCTCCCCCGCGGGCAGCGCGGACAGGTCGCTGTCGGCCGTGAAGTCGGGCGGCAGGTGCACCAGTCGGTGGCGGTCCGCGAAGTCCGCGAGCCCCTGCTGCTCCGCGTCGAGCCGGGCGTCCAGGTGGCCGATGGTGACCGCCACCGCGTCGACCTCCAGCGGCTCGGCGCGCCCCTCGATCCAGACCCGCTGGCGCCCGTCGCGGGGGCCGCTGATCCGGGTGGCGCGGGCGCGGTGCTCGTGGACGGTGACGGTGGGCGGCAGTGCGGCGCGGGCCCGTTCGTAGGCCCAGCGCAGGTAGCCGCCCTGGGCCCGGCGGCTGGGGAAGGACGGGCCGTCGAGCCCGGCCCACTCGGCGAAGGTCGGCCCCGGCAGGACGGGCCCGTCGATCTCCACGGTGTCGTCGGTGAACAGGGTGACGTCCTCGGCCATGGAGTTCATCCACAGCAGGGGCGACTGCTCCTCGCGCCAGATCCGGCCGCCGCCGGGCGGGTAGGGGTCGACGAGGTGGATCTCCAGGGGCCGGTTCCCGTACAGCTCGGGCAGGTTGGCGGCGAGCCGCTCCAGCAGGCCGGTGCCGCGCGGCCCGGCGCCGACGACGGCGAGGGAGGCGGTCACCGGGCACCGGCCGTGCCGCGCGCGTAGTGCTTCTCGACGTAGTGCTGGCCGACGCTGAGCAGCGAGGTGACGGCGACGTACCAGAGGGTGGCGACCAGGAGCAGCGGGACGACCTGGTAGGTGCGGTGGTAGACGAGCTGGACCGAGTAGAGCAGGTCCTGCACGGCGATGACGCTGACGATGGAGGTGCCCTTGAGGGTGCCGATCAGCATGTTCCCCGCGGGCGGCACGATGGAGCGCATCGCCTGCGGCAGCACGATCCGGCGCAGCCGGCGCCAGCGGCCGAGGCCCAGCGACTGGGCGGCCTCCAGCTGGCCGCGCTCGACGGAGAGGATGCCGCCGCGCACCACCTCGGCGGCGTACGCGGCCTCGTGCAGGGTGAGTCCGACGACGGCGACGCCCACCGCGGAGAGCAGGTTGACCGTCCTGACCCCGAAGACCTGCGGGTAGAGGGCGCCGATGTTGAACCAGAACAGCAGCTGCACCAGGATCGGCGTGGAGCGGAAGAACCAGACGTAGCCCCAACTCACCGCGCGCAGCACGGGGTTGGCGGACAGCCGCATCACGGCGAGCAGGGTGCCGAGGGCGAAGCCGAGCACCATCACGAGCGCGGTCAGCCAGAGCGTGAGCCAGAGGCCGCGCAGCACCGCGGTGGAGGTGAAGTAGTCGGCGACGACGTCCCACTGGAACGCCTCGTTGCGCACGACGGAGTCGAGGCCGAGGCCGACCAGGACGAGGACGACCGCGGCGGCCGTCCACTGGCCGGTGCGGCGGGCGGGGACGATCCGGGGTGGCGTCCCGACGGGGTCGACGGGCGCCGGGGAAGGAGTTTTGGAAGGGCTGGAGAGGGTCGCGGACATGCGAAGGCTCCGTGGATGCAAGGCTCGAACACGGGAAGTGCCTTCACAGCGCGGACCGAGCCCCTCAGCACGATCCGCCCTTGAGGCTATGGGGTGGGGACGGTCCGCTGTCAAGCCTGTCCGCACTGTGAGCCGTACGTCTCATGCCAGTTGACGCGGAAACGGATGCCTGTTCCACTTGGGCCATGCATCCACAGCAGTGGCTGGTCACGCGCTCCCACATCGACTTCGGTCGCGTGTGGTCCTCTTCCTGTTGATTTCCCCTTCGGTTCCGCCCTTCGCGCCGCGGCACCGACGAGCGACCGCCTGCTGCCCGCCGCGTTCCCGCGCGCCGCGCCCCCGCGCCTTCACACGCCCAGCACCTCGCTGAACCTCCCCTCCCTCATTCCGCGTCGCCGCTCCGGCCGCGCGGCGGAGCTCCGTGCCCGCCGCCCGTGGCCGCGGCTCCGCGCTGCCCGTTCGCCTGCCGGACCTGGAGCTCCCACGCCATGAGAACCGCCCGTCGCCACGCCGCCGCCTTCGCCCTGATCACCGCGTCCGCCCTGACCCTGACCGCGTGCGGCTCGGGCGACCCGGCGGCCCCCGCGGGCGCGGCGGCCGCGGGCAAGGCCGGCGCCGAGCCGCCGAAGGAGGACGTGGTGTCCGCGGTGCGCGCGGACCCGGCGGCCCGGAAGCTGCTGCCCGCGGACGTACGCGCACGGGGCACCGTGACCGTCGCGGCCAGCGTCGGCAACCCGCCCGGCGCGACGTTCCTGGCGGACGGGAAGACGCCGGTCGGCCAGGACATCGACTTCGCGGACGCGGTGGCCCGGGTGCTCGGCCTCAAGGTGAAGCGGGAGGTGGCGAGCTTCGAGGTGATCCTGCCCGCGCTCGGCAGCGGGAAGTACGACCTGGGCACCGGCAACTTCGGGGTGACCGACGAGCGCCGCAGGACCATCGACTTCGTGACCTACATCAACGACGGGCAGGGCTTCGCCGTCCGCGACGACAGCGGCCTCAAGGAGGTCAAGGACCTCACCCAGCTGTGCGGGCTGAACGTGGCGACGGGCGCGGGCACCACCTTCGAGGCGACGCTGGAGCGCGAGAAGGACAAGTGCGCCGGGGCCGGCAAGAAGCCGTACGGGGTGCAGACCTACAACGACCAGGGCGCTCAGTGGATCGCGCTGCAGCAGGGCCGCAGCGACGTGGTGATGAGCACGATCAACGGGCTGCGGTACGCGGTGTCGCAGCAGAGCGGCGTGCGGTTCCTCAACGAGTTCAAGCGCCTGGACGTCGGCTTCGCCTTCAAGAAGGGCAGCCCGCTCACCCCCGCCTTCCAGGCCGCGGTGAACCGGCTGAAGGCCGACGGGACGTACGACCGGATCCTGAAGAAGTGGGGCACGAGCGAGTCCGCGATCGAGACGTCGCGGATCTCGCCGCCGGAGATCCGCTGACCCTCCTCCGGCACCGTGCGGGCGCAGGGGTCCGGGGCCGTAGGGGTCCGGGCCCCGGGACCCTAGGCGCCCGGGACCCCAGGAGTCCGCGCCCCGTGCGGCTGGTGACCCCGCGTCAGCAGCCGTCGCAGGGACAGCAGCAGCAGTCCCCGCAGCCGTCGCAGCCGCAGTCGCAGTCGCACCCGTCGCAGTCGCAGTCCCGGCAGCAGCCCTCGCGCTTCTTGCGGGACCACGGGCCCTCGTACTCCTCCGCGCAGCACATCTGGCAGGTGCAGCACAGCGCGGCGAACATCCCGCAGCCGGCGACCAGCCCGCGCGGGTCCGGTCGCCGCGGCCCGCCGAAGTGCGGCGGCAGCACGGGGCCGCGCCCGTGGCCGTGGCCGTGCTCGCCGCGGGGAGCCCCGTCGCCGTGGCCGGCGTGGCCGCAGGTGGTCGTCCCGAAGGCCCGGTCGACCGAGCGGCCCAGCTCGTGCGCGAGCAGCTGGTGCACCAGGCGGGGCTCGGCGAAGTCGGCGTCCTTGAGCGCGAGCCGGATGCCGCGCACCGCGTCGTCGGCGAGACGGCGCGCCTCGGTGCGGGCGGTGCCGGTGGCGGCCAGCGGGTTCCAGGCTCCTGACGCCGCGTCAGCCTCCTGGTCCTCGACCGCGTCCAGCAGGTGCGCGAGGCGGCCGAAGAGCCGGCCGGCCTCGGCGAGCGGGGCCGCGTTGTGCGGCCGGCCCGCGAGGACGGCGGTGTGCGCGAAGGCCGCGGCGGTGGCGGTCTCGGTGGGTTCGGTCACCGTGAGCAGCGGAGTGCCGGGGCCGGCCAGGGACTCGATGCCGAGCTGCCGGTCCACCGCGTCGACCAGCACCGCCGTGTCGAAGCCGACGGCGCGCCCGGCCCGCGCCCCGGCCCGGTCCCAGCCGCGCGCCACCCGGCGGGCGGCGGCGGCGACCGGCCTGCGGGCCAGCAGCCCGTCCCCGTCGGCGACGTGGTCGCGGACCTTGGCCGACGCCAGGACCAGCGAGACGGCGGCGGCCAGCCTGGCCCCCTCGCCCCTGGCGACCGGAGCGGTGCGCAGCGCGCGCAGCGGGCAGGGGCCCGCGGTGCGGCGTCCGGCGGGCAGCGTGCCGGTCTGAGCCTCCGTCAGGACCGAGACCAGCAGGCCGTCGTAGTTGGTCACGACCCGGGCGAACTGGCCGTGGTCGGCCCGAAGTGCCAGGCACAGGCCGCACAGATGGGCCATCCACTCCGTCTTCAGGCCTTCGGTGAGCCGGTGCGTACAGGGCCTGACGATTCCGAACACGGCGCTCCCCCGAGAGTCGTTCGCTTGTGCGGCACGCATCGTATCGAGTGATCCGTTCACCCGTACGTCCCCCACCTCACCCATCTGTCTCAACATTTATATTTTGAGAGGATTGAGTCCCCCTCAGGGCCCGTACACAGGCGAAACCTTGACGGAACGCCAGATGTTCTGCACCAGTACCGTCACGAATCCCACGCGCGGCGGCTATCCACTTGGCGCGCGATCCGCATCATGGACGACCATAGGGATATGCGGAACCACAAGTGACCGCGACCGGAAGGAGGCGTCCATGGGATCGGTGCGCAAGGCGAGTGCCTGGCTCGGACTCGTCGAGGACAACGACGAGCGGTACTACGACGACGAGTACACCGAGGGTGCCGCGGAGGGCGGCGACGCCTGGGTGACCGACCCGCGGGTGCGGGTGGCCTCCGAGAGCGCCCAGGTACAGGGCCGCCGGATCGCGACGGTCTCCCCGGACGGCTTCCGCGACGCCCGCGGCATCGGCGAGCTGTTCCGCGAGGGCGTGCCGGTCATCGTGAACCTCACGGCGATGGAGCCCTCCGACGCCAAGCGCGTGGTGGACTTCGCGGCGGGCCTGACCTTCGGCCTGCGCGGTTCGATCGAGCGCGTGGCGACGCGGGTCTTCCTGCTGACCCCCGCCGACACGCAGATCGTCAGCGGGGAGTCCGCGGGGCGTGCGCAGGACGGTTTCTTCAACCAGAGCTGAGCGGGGCGCTCACCGGCCCTCCGGCCTGACCGGCCCCGGCTCCGCCGGGCCTACCGGAAGGCGTCCAGTCCGGTGAGCGCCTTGCCCAGCACCAGCTGGTGCATCTCCACGGTGCCCTCGTAGGTGAGCACCGACTCCAGGTTGGTGGCGTGCCTCATCACGGGGTACTCCAGGGAGATCCCGTTGGCGCCGAGGATGGTGCGCGAGGTCCGGCAGATCTCGATCGCCTCCCGCACGTTGTTGAGCTTTCCGAAACTGACCTGCTCGGGGCGCAGCCTTCCGGCGTCGAGGCGGCGGCCCAGGTGGTGGGCGAGCAGGATCCCCTTGTGCAGCTCGACGGCCATGTCCGCGAGCTTGGCCTGGGTGAGCTGGAAGCCGCCGATGGGCCTGCCGAACTGCTCGCGGGTCCGGGCGTACTCCAGCGCCGACTCGAACGAGGCGCGGGCCGCGCCCATGGCGCCCCACACGATGCCGTAGCGCGCGTGCGAGAGGCAGCTGAGCGGACCCTTCAGACCGGTGACGCCGGGCAGCACCGCGTCGGCGGGCAGCCGGACGTCGTCCAGCACGAGCTCGCTGGTGACGCTGGCCCGCAGCGACCACTTGTGCTTGATCTCGGGCGCCGAGAAGCCGGGGGCGTCGGTGGGCACGGCGAAGCCGCGGATGCCCTCCTCGGTCTGCGCCCAGACCACCGCGACGCCCGCGACGGACCCGTTGGTGATCCACATCTTGCGTCCGTTGAGGACCCAGTCGGTACCGTCCTTCTTGGCGTACGTGCGCATGCCGGCCGGATCGGAGCCGTGGTCGGGCTCGGTCAGGCCGAAGCAGCCGATGGTCTCGCCGGACGCCATGCCGGGCAGCCAGTGCCGCTTCTGCTCCTCGGAGCCGAACTTCCAGATCGCGTACATCGCCAGCGAGCCCTGCACCGAGACCAGGGAGCGGATCCCGGAGTCGGCGGCCTCCAGCTCCAGGCAGGCCAGGCCGTACTGGACGGCGGTGGCGCCCGCGCAGCCGTAGCCGGTCAGGGACATGCCGAGCGCGCCGAGGGAGCCGAGCTCCCGGGCCAGCTCGCGCACCACGGGCAGCTCGCCGCTCTCGTACCACTCGGCGACGTGCGGCAGGACCCGGTCGGCGGCCCAGGTGCGCACGGTGTCGCGGATCGCCAGGTCCTCGGGGTCGAGGAGGTCGTCGATGCCGATCGGGTCGGCGGGGTCGAAGGGTGCTGCGGGCATGGCGGGTGGCCTCCGGCGGCTCGCGCGGTCGCTACGGGCAGGACGTGGCACCGCTTGAAACTAGCGATGCTAGTTAACGCACGGCGCTGACGTTACGGCTCAGTGTGCCGTGCGTCCAGACCCGGCCGCCTCGACCGGGGTGCGGCAGCCCGGCAGCCGGACGTCGGCGTGCTCCTCGGCCCGCGCCGGCGCCTCCGCGCTGCGCGGCAGTCGCAGCGCGGCCAGTGCGCCGAGCAGCAGCAGGCCCGCGCTGACCAGCAGCGTCACGTGCAGCCCGGTGACGAAGGCGTGGCGCGCGGCGGTGCGCAGGGCGTCGCCCGCCACCCCGCCGAGCCGGTCGGCGATCTGGTACGCCTCGCCCAGCGAGTTGCCCGCGGCGTGGCCGTCGGCGTCCGGCACCCCGGCGACGTGGGCCAGGGCGGGCGAGTAGGCGGCGTTCATCACGCTGCCGAGCAGGGCGATGCCCATGCCCGCGCCCAGCTGGTAGGAGGTCTCGCCGATCGCGGCGGCACCGCCCGCGTGATCCGCGGGGGCCTCGCTGAGCATCGACTCGTACGCCCCGAAGAGGGTGGTCTGCAGGCCGAAGCCGAGCAGGACGAAGCCGCAGGTGAGCAGCGCGGGCCGGTCGTGCTGGCCCATCAGCGTCAGCAGCAGCACCGCCAGCGCGGTCAGCACGAAGCCCCAGCCGACCATCCGGCGCGGACCGATCCGGTGCAGGGTGTACGAGCCGGAGGCCCCGGCCGCCATCGCGGCGAAGGTCAGCGGCAGCAGCCGCAGCCCGGTCTCCAGCGGGGACAGGCCGAGCACCAGCTGGAGGTACTGCACGGCGAGCAGCTCCAGGCCGACCAGCGCCAGCATCGCGAGCACGATGCAGCCCACCGAGGTGGTGAAGGCGGGCCGGGCGAACATCCGCATGTCGATCAGCGGGTGCTCGCGGCGCCTCTGGCGGCGTACGAACAGGGCCAGCAGCACCGCGCCGAGCAGCAGCGGCAGCGTGGTGCGCGGGTCCAGCGGGGTGTGCCCGGCGCCGAGCCGCTTCACCCCGAGGACCGCGCCGAGCACGCCGGCCGCGGCCATCAGCGCGCCGAGCACGTCCCACGGCCCGTCGCCGCCGCCGCGCGACTCGGGGAGCAGCCAGCGCCCCACCGGCAGGACCAGCGCCATCAGCGGGATGTTGATCAGGAAGACCGAGCCCCACCAGAAGTGCTGGACCAGGAAGCCGCCGAGCACCGGGCCGGTGGCGGCGCCGATCGCGGCGACCGCAGTCCACACGCCGATGGCGGTGGCGCGCTCGCGCCGGTCGGGGAAGACGTCCCGCAGGATCGACAGCGTCGCGGGCATGATCATCGCGCCGCCCACGCCGAGCAGGGCGCGGGCCGCGATCAGCACCCCGGGCGTCGGCGCCAGGGCGGCCAGCGCGGAGGCGGCGCCGAAGATGCCGTAGCCGAGCAGCAGGATCCTGCGGCGGCCCACCCGGTCGCCGAGCGTGCCGAACAGGATCAGGAGTGAGGCGCAGATCAGGGGGTACGCGTCGACGATCCACAGCAGCGCCGTGGAGCTCGGCCGCAGGTCCTCGGTCACCGAGGGGACCGCGACGTGCAGCACCGTGGCGTCCAGCGCGACCAGGAGGAGACTCACGCAGAGGACGAAGAGGACGACCCAGCGGTTGGCACCGCCGCCGGCGGCGCGCACCCGCGCTCCGGCCGTGGTCGTCCCGGACATGCACTACCTCCCAGAAGAAACCCTCGCGCTCGGCGGGCGCCGGCCGGGGACGGAGGTCTCCGGGGCGGCCCGGCATCGACGGGCGAGTGAGCCGTCAGGTTACGCGAGTCGGGCCGCGCGGCGCGTGGTCCAGCTCTCACCTCGGCGGGCCCCGCCGTGTGGCGTGCGCCACGCCGCCCGCCCGGCGGGCCCGGGGGCGCGGCCCGCCACCGGAGGAGAGAATTCCGGACAAGGAGACGGCGCGGCATTTACCGATGCCCCCTATCACGCTTCCGGCAATGGCCGCCCCGGCAATAGGGCACAAGGTCATCCGGCTTTCCGGATTGGCCGGGAATAAGCGCGCCACTGAGACATACTCCACATCACAGCGACATCACAAAGCCGCCGGATTGGCCTGGCCCGTCACTCACTCGCTGTAACGTCGATTGGGTGCGTACCGACATCTTTGCCCGACTGGACCGGGAGCCGGAACCGCCGAAGATAGAGATCCCGCGGATGACCCGCACGCGTCTCTGGCTCTTCGGCGGCACGGCGGCGTTCTATCTAGCGATCGTCGTGGCCGTGCTCCTGCCGTCCTGGCTGGTGCTCCTCGACTGGAAGATCATGCTCTTCCGGCCCTATCAGCAGTGGCCGGAGCTGCACGCCTTCCTGGACTACTTCGTGGTCCTCGGCCAGCGCGGGCCCACCGCGGTGATGGTGGCGGCCTGGCTCGGCTGGCGCTCCTGGCGCCAGCACACGCTGCGGCCGCTGCTCGCCCTGGGCGCGGCCCTGCTGCTGCTGAACATCACGGTGGGCGCGGTCAAGCTGGGCCTCGGCCGGCTCGGCCCCCACTACGCGACCCAGATCGGCTCGGCCGAGCTGTTCGCCGGCGGCGACATATTTCCCTCGGGCCACACCGCGAACGCGGTGGTGACCTGGGGCATCCTCGCCTACCTGGCCACCACCCCGCGGGCCCGCCGCTACCTCTCGGCGCTCTCCGCCATGGTCGCCCTCGGCGTCGGCCTGACCACCGTCTACCTGGGCACCCACTGGCTGAGCGACGTGCTCCTCGGCTGGGCGGCCGGCCTGCTGATCCTGCTGGCGCTGCCCTGGTGCGAGCCGCTGATCGGCCGCGCCGAGGCCCTGGTCTTCTCCCTGCGCGAGCAGCTGCGGGCGCGCCGCCGCCTGGTGCCGTCCACGCCGGTCGCGGCCGGCGGCCCCCGGCCCGCCAGGGTCAGGCCCCGCGCCGCCGCGGGCGAGGAGCCCGCGGTGCGCGAGCCGGTGGGCGCGGGCAGCGCGGGCCGTACGGCCACCCGCACCACGCTCGCACCGCCCCGCACCCACGCGGCGGTGCGCTCCGAGCGCACCCCGGTCACCCCGGCCGGCAGCCGCCGCCCGCCGCGCTCGCGGCCGGCCACCGCCGGCTGACCCGCCCGCCCCACGGCGCGGGGGACGGTACGCACCGCCCACTCCCCCGCACGAGGAAGACACGACGAAGGCATGACGAAGGCCCCGGCTCCGGCCGGGGCCTTCGTCATGCCTTCGTCGTGCGCGCGGGCCGTACGGATCCGCCGGGGCGGACCTCAGCCCGCCCAGCAGCGCCGTACGACGCCGTGCTCGACCTCGAAGTTGAGGCGGCCCACCAGGTACTCCATGGTGATGATCGCTCCCGGCGGCAGGCTGCGGACGGTGGTCCAGCCCCGGCCGCGGGCCCGCCGCTCGGCGTCGTCGGCGCCCAGGCCGACGTACGCGTCGGGGTGGTCGTCGGGCGTTCGTGGGGTGTGCGGTGTCGGTGCCATGCCCCTCACCGTAGGTGGCGCCGGGCGCCGGAGGAACCCGCCCCTACCGGCCCGTTCACCGTCCCGGGTACCTCACCGGTCACGCTTGTGTCACAGGATGCCGACAGGGGTTTGGTCCGAACTGCTTCACTCGTACGTGCAGTTCATGGTGATCTTCCGAGCAATTCCCGAGCGGTCCGCGAGGAACAATTCCGGCCTTCATAAATGCGTTCCCCATGTCCCCCGGAGCGCTCTCAGGACAATTGACGGGCCAGGGACAATTCACGGATCCCCCGCAGAATTCACACAGCGGTACGCCCCGGAGCGCGTGGCCGGAGCACGTATCCCCGTGCGTACGCACCCTGTTGGAGGCGGGCCTGACGCGCGCATGATGTGTTGCTCGATACCGGAGCCCGGGCGCGGACGGCGAGGGGGCAGCGATGGGCACGCAGACGGCGGAGGCCGTGGTCGAACCGGCACGGGAACGGCGGCCGGGACGCGTCCTGGTGGACTGGCTGACCACCACCGATCACAAGAAGATCGGCCACCTCTACCTGATCACGGCCTTCGGATTCTTCCTCGTGGCCGGCCTGATGGCGCTGCTGATGCGCGCGGAACTGGCCCGCCCGGGACTGCAGCTGCTGACGAACGAGGAGTTCAACCAGCTGTTCACCATGCACGGCACGATCATGCTGCTGCTCTTCGCGACGCCCACCTTCGCGGGCTTCGCCAATGAGATCGTCCCGCTGCAGATCGGCTCGCCCGACGTCGCCTTCCCCCGGCTCAACATGTTCGCGTACTGGCTGTTCCTGTTCGGCGGGCTGATCGTGCTCGGCTCGCTGCTCGTGCCCAGCGGCCCCGCCAGCTTCGGCTGGTTCGCCTACGCGCCGCTCAACAGCCTGACCCGCTCCCCCGGCATCGGCGCCGACCTGTGGATCATGGGCCTGGCGCTGTCCGGCTTCGGCACCATCCTGGGCTCGGTGAACTTCCTGGCGACCATCATCGGGATGCGCGCCCCCGGCATGACCATGTTCCGGATGCCGGTGTTCACCTGGAACGTGCTCTTCACCTCGATCCTGGTGCTGATCGCGTTCCCGGTGCTCGCGGCGGCGCTGCTGGTCCTGGAGGCCGACCGCCGGTTCGGCGCGGTGGTCTTCGACGCGGCGAGCGGCGGGGCGCTGCTGTGGCAGCACCTGTTCTGGTTCTTCGGCCATCCCGAGGTCTACATCATCGCGCTGCCGTTCTTCGGGATCATCACCGAGATCATCCCGGTCTTCTCCCGCAAGCCGATCTTCGGCTACCTCACCCTGGTCGGCGCGACCATGGCCATCACCGGGCTCTCGCTGGTGGTGTGGGCGCACCACATGTTCGCCACCGGCGGGGTGCTGCTGCCGTTCTTCTCGTTCGTCTCGTTCCTGATCGCGGTGCCGACCGGGGTGAAGTTCTTCAACTGGACCGGCACCATGCTCAAGGGCTCGCTCAGCTTCGAGACGCCGATGCTGTGGGCGGTGGGCTTCCTGGTGTCGTTCCTGTTCGGCGGGCTCACCGGGGTGATCCTGGCCTCGCCGCCGCTGGACTTCCACGTCACCGACTCGTACTTCGTGGTCGCCCACTTCCACTACGTCGTCTTCGGCACGGTCGTCTTCGCCACCTTCGGCGGCTTCTACTTCTGGTGGCCCAAGTTCACCGGCAAGATGCTCGACGAGCGGCTGGGGAAGCTGCAGTTCTGGACGCTGTTCACCGGCTTCCACACCACCTTCCTGGTGCAGCACTGGCTGGGCGCCGAGGGCATGCCCCGGCGGTACGCGGACTACCTGGCCGCCGACGGCTTCACCGCGCTCAACACGATCTCCACCATCGGCGCCTTCCTGCTCGGCATCTCGACGCTGCCGTTCCTCTACAACGTCTGGAAGACGGCGAAGTACGGCAAGAAGGTCGAGGTCGACGACCCGTGGGGGTACGGGCGCTCGCTGGAGTGGGCGACCTCCTGCCCGCCGCCGCGGCACAACTTCCTCACGCTGCCCCGCATCCGCTCCGAGTCCCCGGCCTTCGACCTGCACCACCCGGAGTTCGCGGCCTACGAGGCGGCGGTCAACGCGACGGGGGGCCGGAAGGAGGAGCGGGCGCAGGAGCGTCCGTCGGCCGCTTCCGCGCCAGAGCCCGGTCCAGAAGGCCCCGCACGTCCCTGATCCGGTCGTCGAGCCCGGCCGGCTCCAGGACCTCGAACTCGAAGCCCAGCATCACCACGTGGACCACCAGCACGTCCAGTCCGGTGCCGCCGGTGCGCAGCAGGCAGCTCCCGTCGCCCTCGGCCTCCAGCGTGCCGTCCAGCGGCCCGACCCGGGTGCGGGCCTCGGCGAGCGGCACGTGCAGCCGGATGACCGCCCGCTCCGCGTACGCGGCCGTGGACACCCCGCGCGAGACGTAGGCGGCCAGGTCCTCGGCGGGCGGGGTGCGCGGGGCGAAGCGCGGGCCGTGCGGCGGGCGGGGCTCGATCCGGTCGGCCCGGAAGGTCCGCCAGTCCTCCCGCTCCAGGTCCCAGGCGACCAGGTACCAGCGCCGCTCGGTGCACACCAGGCGGTACGGCTCGACGGTGCGCCGGGTCGACGCGCCCTGGTGGTCGCGGTACTCGAAGCGCAGCCGCTCGGTGTCGCGGCAGGCGTTGGCGAGTTCGGTGAGGACGGCCGGGTCGACCCGCTCCCGGGGCGTGCGCAGCATCGGGACGGTGAAGGCGGTCAGGGCGCCGACCCGGCGGCGCAGCCGGTGCGGCAGGACCTGCTCCAGCTTGGCCAGGGCCCGCACCGAGCTCTCGCCGATGCCCTCGATGCCGCCGCCGGTGGCGGTGCGCAGGCCGACGGCGACCGCGACGGCCTCGTCGTCGTCCAGGAGCAGCGGGGGGAGCTCGGCACCGGCCCCGAGCTGGTAGCCGCCGCCGGTGCCGGGGGTGGCGTTGACGGGGTAGCCCAGCTCGCGGAGCCGGTCGACGTCGCGGCGCACGGTGCGGGCGGTGACGCCGAGCCGGTCGGCCAGGTCGGCGCCGGACCACTCGCGGTGGGCCTGGAGCAGCGAGAGCAGCCGCAGGAGTCGTGCCGAGGTCTCCAACATGGGCCCGAGTCTGCCAGGGCTCGCGGACAGATGCTGTCCGCGATCAGCTCCCGGCGACCGTGCCGGTCACCGTGACGTACAGCTCGTTGTACGTGGAGTACAGCGGCCCGGCCCGCCAGCCGTCCCCGGTGTGCTCGGGGTAGACGTACACGTCCCTGCGGTTCCACAGGTCGTCCAGCAGCCGCGCCACCCGCACCGGCGCCGCGTCCGCGGACGGGCGCACCCACAGGCCCCACAGCCGCGTGCCCTCGCCGCCGGCCGCGGCCAGCTCCCGGTGGTCCACGGTGAAGCGGAAGCGCGGCCCTTCGGCCGTCAGCGGGACCTCGCGCACCTCCTCGCCCAGGCGCGCGAGCGCGACCGCGTCCGGCCCGGCCACGGCGCCGTACAGCCGGCCCTCGACGGTGACCGTGCCGGGGCCGAGCGCCAGGTCCCCGGCCTCGGCGTGCGGTTCGCGCACCCAGCTGCGGATGCCCAGGGCGCCCTCGGGCGTGGGGTAGGGGATGCGGACGCTGACGTGGCCGCCGCCGGGGACCCGGTCCACCAGTGCGCGCAGGTCCCGCACTCCGGGCCGGACGGGCACGTCGTCGACGTACACGCCCCAGAAGCCCTCGGCCAGGTCGACCGTGCCGGGCAGCACGGCGCGCAGCACGCCGCCAGCGGGGGCCAGCGGCAGCCGGACCTCCTCGTCGCCCCGGTCCTGCCGCAGCACCAGGGTCGCCCGGGGCGTGCCGGGGTCCGCTATGTCGAAGGTGACGCCGCCCGCCGAGTCCGCGAGGCAGTCGGCGCGGGGGGCCGTGGGGTCGGGTGCGGTGCTCACGGGGTCTCCCGGGGGGGGCGGGACGGGCGGGGGTGGGCGGCGCGGTCATTTGCCGCGCCCGCGCAGGACGTCGGCGGCCGTCCGGCGCAGGGTGGTGACCGCGCCGAGCACGGCGGCCCGGGCGCGGTGGCGGCTGTCGCGGAGGCGGTGGGCGACGCCGCGCGCCCGGCGGGCGGCGATGAGTTCGGTCCAGAGTGCGGCGTGGCGGGCGGCGATGGGGGCCGGGTCGTAGCGGGCGGAGGCGGCCAGGGCCGCCGCGGCGGTGCGGCGGCGCAGGTCGTCGTCCTGGATGAGTTCCAGGAGGGCGGCGGCCACCGCGTCGCTGTCGCCGACCGGGACCAGACGGCCGTCGACGCCGTCCTCGATGATCTCCCGCGGCCCGTGCGGACAGTCGGTCGCGACCACCGGCAGGCCGCAGCGCATCGCCTCCACGATCGTCATCCCGAACGACTCAAGGCGCGAGGTGACCGCCGCCAGGGAGCCCTTGACCCACTCCGGCTCCAGCGGGCTGACCGGCCCCATCAGGAACACGTGGTCGTTCAGGGACCGTTCGGCGATCAGCGCCCGCAGCGCGTTCTTCTCGTTGCCGGTCGCGTCCCCGGCCCCGTAGATCCGCAGCCGCCAGTCCGGACGGACCGCGGCGACCTTGGCGAACGCCTCGACCAGCACGTCGTACCGCTTCACCGCCGTCAGCCGCCCCGCCGCCACCACCCACTTCGCCGACGAGTCCGACGGCGCGACCCCCGGCACGGGCACGCTGTTGGGCACCGACTCCACCCGCACCCCCGGCAGCCGCAGACGGTCCCGGTAGTCGCGGGCGTCGGCCTCGGTGACGGTGGTCAGGGCGTCGAGCAGGACGTAGCGGTGGCCGATCTCGCGGCGCAGCCGGGGGCCGTGGCTGTCGAGGGTGAGGTGTTCCTGGCCGACCCGGACGACCCCGCGCCGGGTCTGGCGCGCGATGTGCACGTTCAGCCCCGGACGGGTACCGACCACCACGT
>NZ_JBEOYE010000081.1:0-40693 GCF_040296945.1 Streptomyces sp. NPDC001941
CCGGGCACACCCGCCCGGCCCGGCCGCCGGCCCGCCCCTCTCCCGATCCCCTTGCCGACCCACGACTTCCCGATCCACGACTTCATCCCGACCCACGAAAGCCTGGTGCGAAGCGCATGAGCAGCGCGGAGACGTTCCCCCCGGACACGGGCACCCCCGTGCCCGCGGCGCCCGACAGCGCCGCCCGACAGTTGCGCGAAGGCGCGAGGAGCATGCTGCCGTTCCTGGCGTCGGCCGTCCCCATGGGCATCGCCGGCGGCATCCTGGGCCTGGCCAACGGGCTGTCCGGCTGGGCCACCCTGGGCCTGGCGATGGCCGTCAACTCCGGGACCGCCCAGTTCGTCGGCTTCGCCCTGATCGCCGACGGCGCGGGCACCCTGACGATCCTGCTGACCACCCTGATCCTCGGCCTGCGGATGCTGATCTACTCGACCATCCTGGTGCCGCACGTCCGGGAGGTCCCCCAGCGCTGGCGGGTCCTGCTCGGCTTCGGCCTGATCGACGCCGTCTTCTTCGTCGGCATCGACCGGCTGAAGAAGGGCGAGCTGACCGGGCGCAAGCACCTGTTCTTCCTGGGCGCCTCCGCCGCGATGTACGTCACCTGGATGCTCTCCACCCTGGTGGGCATGGCCCTGGGCAGCGCCCTGCCGGACCTCGCCGACCTCGGCCTGGACTTCCCGATGACCGCGATGTTCGTCGCCATGCTGGCCGGCTCGCTCACCCACTGGCGGATCGGGGCGGTCATCGCCACCGCGGGCCTGACGGTTATGCTCGCCCACGGTCTGCCGTACAACCTGGGCGTGGTCCTCGCCACCGTCGTCGGCGCCTCGGTGGGCACGGCGTGCGAGTACGCGCAGAAACGCCGGTCCGCCCGGAGCGACACCACGGGAACGGCCACCGGAACGACCCCGCAGGAGGCCGCGACGGCCGAGCGGACCGAGGAGAGCACGGCATGACGATGGCACTGGTGATCCTGGGCATGGGCCTGTGCAGCTTCCTGCCGCGCTACCTGCCCCTCGTGCTGCTCGCCGACCGGGAGATGCCCGAGACGGTCAAGAGCCTGCTCGGCCACACCCCGCCGGCGGTCCTCGCGGCGCTCGTCGTCCCCGCCATGCTCACCCCCGAGGGCCACGGCCTGCACGTCGCCCTGGACAACCCCTACCTCGTCGGCGGCCTGGTCACCTTCGTCGCCGGACTGATCTCCAAGAAGTTCCTCCTGGTGTCGGCGATCGGCATCGCCGCCTTCTACCTCAGCCGGTGGCTGCTCGGCTGACCGGCCCGCCACGACACCACCTCACCCCGTAGGGAAGTACCGCGATGACCGCATCCGCACCGACCGAACGCGCCCCGCTCAGGGTCGCCGTCGCCCAGACCGAGGCCCGCCCCGGCGACGTGGCGCACAACGCCGCCGACGCCGCCGCGACGATCGTCCGGGCCGCCGACCTCGGCGCCCGCGTCGTGCTGTTCCCCGAGCTCTCGCTCACCGGCTACGAGCCGGGCTGGCTGAAGTCCGCCATGCCCGGCGGGGCGCTGGCCCCCGAGGGCCCCGCCCTGGAACCGGTCCGCGAGGCCTGCCGGGCCACTGGGGTCACCGCCGTCGTGGGCGCGCCGACGCCGGCCGGGGCCCGCTCGGCGATCTCGGCGGTCGCGGTCGGCGCGGACGGCGGGGTGCTGGCCGACTACCGCAAGAGCCGCCTGGAGGAGCACGAGCGCGAGCTGTTCGACCCGGGCACCGCCTGCCACACCCTCGACGTCGACGGCTGGCGGCTGGCCCTGGGCATCTGCTACGACGCCAGCTTCCCCGAGCTGGCCAGGGCCGCCGCCCTCTCCGGCGCGGACGCCTACCTGTGCGGCGGCGCCTTCGTGCGCGGCGACTCCGACCACCGCCGGTCGGTGTACTTCCCCGCCCGCGCCCTGGAGAACACCTTCTTCGTGCTGTTCGCCAACTTCGCGGGCCGTCAGGGACCGTGGGAGTTCTGCGGCCGCAGTGCCGTCTACGGCCCCGACGGGCGCGCCCTGGCCCAGGCCGGCCCGGACGCCGCCGAACTCGTCGTCGCCGACCTCGACGACGCCGAACTCACCCGGGTCCGCGGCGGCCTGACCATGCTGCGCGACGCCGCGCGGCCGCCGGGCGTGAACCCGTGAGTGCCCCCGCGGCCAGAGGGGGAGCGGCGTGCGCACGGCGGTGATCGGCGGCGGCATCGCCGGAGCGCTGCTCTCCCACCGCCTGCGCCAGTCGGCCGGCCGCCCCGACCTCACGGTCTTCGCCGGTCCGGCCGGCTACCCGGCCGACGCCACCTTCGCCTCGGGCGGCATGGTCCGGGGCTTCGCCCCCGACGCCGAACAGGGCCGGCTGGCCGCCGAGAGCCTCGCCGAGCTGTACGCCAGCGCCTGGCTGCGCCAGGCCGGCGACTACCGCGAGACCGGCTCCGTCCACCTGCTCCGGCCGGGCGCCGACCCGGCCGGAGCGGTGGCCCGGCTGAACGGCCTGCTGCCCGGCTCCGCCGCCACCGAGACCTCCGCCGAGCTCGCCCGCCGCCTGGCGCTGCGCGGCCTGCCCGACGGCGCGCTCGCGGTCGTGGAGCGCCGGGCCGGGTACCTCTCCCCGGCGCTGCTGCGCTCCTGCGTCCTGGACGACCTCACCGGCCCGGGCGTGACGATCAGCGGTGCGGAGGTGCGCCGGGTCACCACGGACGGCGAGGTCCTGCTGGCCGACGGCAGCTCGGCCGCCTTCGACACCGTCGTCGTCGCGGCGGGCGCCTGGACCCCCGGGCTGCTGCCCGGCCTGACCGGCCTGCGCGCCCGGCGCGTGCAGTACGGCGTCCACCCCTTCGCGATGCCCGGCCTGGGCGTCTTCGCCGACGACAACACGGGCCTGTACGGCAGGCCGCACGGCTCCGGAGCACTGCTGCTCGGCCAGGACGCCGACGACGGGGACGTCACGCCCGGCGAGGTCCGCCCCGACCCGCGCCTGGCCGCCCGGGCCGCGGCGACGGCCCGGCGCCTGCTGCCGGCCGGCCGTCCGCTGCCCGCGGCGCGCTGGCTGCGGGCCTCCTTCGACTGCTACTCGGCCTCCGGCGTGCTGCGGCTGCGCCCGGTCCCGGGGGCCGCCCGGGTGTTCACCTTCACCGGGGGCAGCGGCACCGCGGCCAAGACGGCCCTGGCGGCGAGCCGCCGGGCGGCCACGGACCTGCTCGCCCTCGCCTGACCGCCGTCCCCGCTGGAAGGCTCCGAGATCGCCCGGTGCAGGACGTGACGGATATGCCGGACTAGGGGTTCATGGGGGCTGTTGGGGTCGTTGGGATCGTTCAGGGGACATTTATGAAACGTTCATCGGATCCTGGCACAGTGATCCCGTAGTGAGCCGAGGTCGCGGGACACGCCGGCCGGGGGACCGGCGATCGCCCGCCCCGCACCACATGGCCTCCTCTCACCTGCGCGGGGAGTCCTGCCCACTCCCCGCGTGCTCCGGCGGTCCGGCCGGACGGGCCCGCCTTCCACAGGCCGAACCCCCGTCCGGCGGACCGCCGTCGAGCGTCGCGGGCGTACGGCGCGCCAGCGCGCCGTACGCCAACGGCGGCCCCTGGCGCCCCCGTTCCCCGAGCGCCCCCGCCACCCCGCGCCCCCCGGTCCCGCGCGCCGTCGCCGAACCTTCGCCGTACCGTCCCATCTGCACGTTTTCTGCGCAGACTTCGTCGATCATGGTCTCCCGCACCCACAGAAGCCTGGTGTATACAAAGACGGTGATCAGGAAGAAGACGTCGGGCAGGTAAGCGAAAGAGGAACGGGGGAAGGACATGGCACCCCGCACGACCGCCGCCACCACGCGCGCCGGGAGCGGCCGTGACTGAGCGCGCCCTCGTACCGCACACCGGCAAGCCCCTCTTCGACGAGGCCCGCGAACGCTTCGCCACCGAGGCAGCCGAGGCAGCCGAGCCCGCAGGGTGCCGGGGCTCCTCCCGGCCGGCCTTCGTCGACTGCCCGGCCGAGCGCGCGGTGCGCGAGACCGTCGCGCGCGTCGACCGGGCCACGCGGGACGAGCCGTGAAGCGCTTCCCCGCCCCCGCCCTCCTGCCGCTGCCGCGCCCGGCCCGGACGGCGCCCGCCCTTTTGCGCCAAGTCCCGTACGGCAGAGGGTCATTCCGGCCTGTCGGGCGCGCGCGGTGGTACCCGGGCGCGGCACACGGACGTGACGAGGGAAGGGTGGAGGGGTGAGCGAGTTCGACGGGATGGGCAGCCGCCGCGGCTTCGTCACCTGGCTGCGCACCGCACGCGGCTCCCTGGTCACCACGGGCGACGGGCACGACCCGGCGCGGCGGGCGCGCGCCCTGGAGCTGCTGGGCCTGGACGACGCCGCGCTGGACGCCTTCGAGCGCGCCTCCCGGGTCGTCGTCAGCCTGCCCTGCGCCAGCCCCAACACCTTCTTCCCGCAGGCCGGGGCCGCCTGGTACGTCCACCACCTCCAGCGGCACGACCCGGACGCCTTCCACCTGCGGGTGGTGCTGGGCCATACCGACTTCGACGATCCGGTGTGGCGCCCCTACACCTGGTGGTTCCTCGACGGGACGGGCGCGCTCACCCGCGCGCCCCAGGCCACCGACGGCGAGCGGTCCCGGAGCGTGGTCGTCGCCGGACGCGGTCCGCTGCGGGCCGTGCCCGAGCGCGCCACCGGCGCCGACCGGGAGGCCGCGGAGGCCGCCCGGCACGGCGCCAACCGGGCGCTGTCCTACGCGCTGCTCGGCGCGGCCGTCGAGCGGGCGGCGGGCCTGGGAGAGCGCGGACGCACCCTGTGCGTGCCGCTGGACCTGCTCGTCGCGTACTTCCGCTTCGCCTACCTGCGCACCGAGCAGTCGCCCTGGGCGGAGGCCGAAGTGCGCTGGCTGGCCACGCTGTTCGAGCGGTACGCGCGCGGGCGCAGGCTCGGCGAGGACGGCCGGCTGGAGCCGGTGGACGGGCTCGCGGAGGCCTTCGTGCTCGACCCGGCCTCCAACATCGCCCTGTTCTCGCTGCTCGGGCCCACCGAGTTCGTCGGCGGGCCCGAGACGGCGGAGCGCTGGGGCGAGGTGGAGGAGCGGGTCGCCGCGACCGGCCGGGCCAGCGGCGTACCGGCGGTCGGACCGCTGCTGCGCCCGCTGCCCGACGCCGCCCCGTACGAACGGCTGCTGCCGCCCTCCGCGCCGCTGGCCAGGGCCCTGGCGGCGGAGGGGATCGGCTACTCGACGGGGATGGCCGTTGCCGAGCACGGCCGGTTCGCCGACCGGATCGACCCGTTCGCGTGAAGCGCGCGGGCCGGGGCGGACGTGGGGCTGCGGGGGAGCGGCGGTCAGAGGGGTGCGGGGGCCGTCAGCCGACGTTGACCGCCGTCCACGCCGCGCCGACCGCGAGCGGCTCGGGACCCTTGCCGTACAGGTCGACCGCCGCCTGGACCGTCGCGGCGCGCGCCGCGCGGTAGTTGGCGGTCGGCGTCAGGTACAGGGTCAGCGCCCGGTACCAGATGGCGGCCGCCTTCTCCCGGCCGATCCCGGTGACCGGCTTCCCGTCGTAGGTGGGGCTGTCGTAGTGCACCCCGCCGATGTCCTTGGGGCCGCTGCCCTCGGAGAGCAGGTAGAAGAAGTGGTCGGCGGGGCCCGCCGCGTACACCGGGGCGAGCTGGCCGGTGCCGGGGGACCAGGAGTCGGGGGAGTGGCCGTCCAGCGAGGGGTGGTCCATGCGGCGCGGCGCGGTGGTGGAGCCCGCGAACTCGCCGATCAGGTAGTCGCCGGGGTCGGTGGTGTTCGCCGCGCGGAACTCGGCGGAGGCGGTGAACAGGTCCCGGGTCGCCTCGTTCAGCCCGGCCGCCTCGCCGCTGTAGCCGGGGACGCCGATCGCCGCGACCACCCCGGCGGTGAACCCGCGCACGCCGACGTCGATCCGGGTGAGCGGCCCGACGGGCGTGCCCGCCCCGTCGCCGTACACCATGCAGCCGGTCGTCGACTCGTAGAAGGCGTTGAGGTAGCGGTTGCCGTAGTGGACGCGGCTGCAGCCCGCCTTGCCGTCGCCGCGCGGGCCCTTGCGGCCGTGCGCGGCCAGGAAGTAGTCCCAGAAGACCGCGTGGACGTAGTGCGCGGCCACGGCGTCGGCCTGGCGGCCGCCCTCGCACCAGACGTTGTCGTCGTCGGTGACCAGCGTCCCGCCGGAGGTGCCCTGGCGCATGTCGTACGTCTTGTGGTTGCCGCGCACCGGGTCGTTCAGCTCGTAGCGCCCGGTGGCCGGGTTGTACGTGGTGTCGAGCGGCACGCGGCCCACGCTGGTGCCGCAGCCGACCCCGGCCGCGGCGACGGGCACGGCGGCCGGGGCGGCGGCGCTCGCGGGGGCGCCCGGGAGCAGCGGGGCGAGCAGCGCCGCCACGGCCAGGAGGCAGGGTCTGGAGAGTCGGCGGGCCAGGCGTCGCGCGGTACGCGTCGGGGCCATCGGGGGCTCCTTCCGGCGGTGAGGGGGTGACGGCACGAGCGTGCCAGCACGAACCCCTCGTTGTCAGTGGCCCGTCAAGCCAGCCTGCCGGTCCCGCGCCCCCGGGGCGGTGCCACGGCGTCGGTCGCCGTGGCACCGCCCACCGGACGGGAACGCGCGGTCGCGCCCTGCCTACCCCGGCCCGGCCTCGGCCTCGGCCAGCACCTGTCCAGGCTCCGGCTCCGGTCGCGGTGACGGGGCCGAACGGGCGTGGCGCTCGCGCCAGTTCTCCAGCGCGGTGCGACAAGCGTGGTCCAGGTGGTGCACCCCGGACAGGTCCAGTTCGACCGGGCGGTCGGCGGGCAGGGCGTCCAGCGCGTCCAGGATCTTCGGCAGGCGCAGGAAGGTCGCGTTGCCCGACAGGTGCACCTGCACCGGGCCCGCCCCCTTGTCGGTGACGCTCAGCTTCAGGTGCGAGGCGTCCCACGCCGTCTTGGCGACCGCCAGGCCGAGGCCGATGAGCACGCCCTCGAACATGCTGACCGCGACGATCGAGGCGGCCGTCACCACCAGGATCAGCGCCTCGCCGCGCTGGCCGTGCCACATCCGCACCAGTGCCTTGAGCGGGATCAGCTTGGCGCCCGCGTGCACCAGCACACCGGCCAGCGCCGGGATCGGGATGTACGCCAGCGCCCACGGCAGGGCCACCGCGAACAGCAGCAGCCAGACACCGTGCAGCACCCGCGACGCCCGGGTGCGCGCACCGGCCGAGACGTTGGCGGCACTGCGCACGATGACGGCGGTCAGCGGCAGCGCGCCGAGCACGCCGCACAGCGTGTTGCCCGCGCCCTGGGCGAGCAGTTCCTTGTCGTACTCGGTGCGCTTGCCGTCGTGCATGCGGTCCACGGCGGCGGCGCTGAACAGCGATTCGGCGGAGGCGATCAGCGCGAACGCCACCACCGTGCCGAGCAGCCCGATCCCCGCCAGTTCACCGAACGCGCTCAGCGGGGGCGGCTGTACGGACTCCAGCAGGCCCTGGACCTCGACGGTGGCCACCGGCAGCGAGAACAGCGCGGCCGCCAGGGTCGCCAGGCCCACCGCCGCGAGCGGCCCCGGCACACCGCGCACGGCGCGCGGCAGGCGCGGCCACAGCACGAGCACCGCGATCGTCCCGGCGCCCAGGCCGAGCGAGGCGAGGGCCCCGGGGTCGCGGACCGCGTCCAGCAGCGCGCCCGGGATGCCCGCGAGCTTGCCGAGCCCGGAGGCGGGGGCCCCGGCGCCGGTCATCGCGTACACCTGCCCGGCGATCAGCACCAGGCCGATCCCGGCGAGCATGCCCTCCACGACGGACAGCGAGATGGCCCGGAAGTAGCGGCCCAGGCGCAGGGCGCCCATGGCGATCTGGAGCAGGCCGGTCCCCAGCACGATGACGCCGAGGACCGGGAGGCCGAACTCCCGCACCGCCTCGAAGACCAGCACCGTCAGGCCGGCGGCGGGCCCGGAGACCTGCAGGCTGCTGCCGCGCATCAGGCCGGTGACGAGACCGCCCACGATGCCGGTGACCAGGCCCAGCTCGGCGGGGACTCCGGAGGCGACGGCGACGCCGACGCACAGGGGCAGGGCGACGAGGAAGACGACGAGGGACGCGGCGAAGTCCTGCCGCAGGTGGGGGAAACGGGCCTTGGCGCCGCCCGGTGGGGACGGCGGCAGGGGCGTGCGGGAGTGGTCGGTGGACGGCTGCATGTCAGGGAACCTCCTGGCGCGTTGTGGGGAGACGCGTCGGAACTGCGCGGTTGCGAGGGCGAGTCGGGCGGCCGGATCGGTGCCCGGAGCTCAGCAGCGGAAGACCTGGAGGGCGGCCGGTTCGTGCGCGACGGCCGCTCTGGGGGCGCGCCCCGGTCCACGGAGGGCCGGGGCGCCGGGTATCGCCTCGCGCGCTTCGTCGTGCGCGCACGACGAAGGAACGGGGGCCGCGGCGCCGGGCCGACGGCGCTCGCGGGGGAGCCCCTGGGGGTGCTCGCAGCGCCCGTGCCCGCGCAGCCGCGGAACCTCCTCGGTGCCGCAGGCGGCGAGGAGTTCGGGCGCGGCCGGCGTGGAGCCGGAGGCGGGTGAGCCGTACGGGATGTGTGTGTTCGCGAACGCCGAACCGGCGGCGAACGGGGTCAGCAGGAGGAGCAGCACGGCGAGGAGCGCGGCCGCCGGACGGGCCGCTGCACAGCGCTTCAACGACTCCTCCGATCCCCCTGGGACAAACCAAAGAATGGTCAAGTGATGGTCAAGTTCGATGGTAGCCGGGGGGACTGACAGCGTGGGTTAACGCTGCGTTTCAAGGTCGAGAAGGTCTGAAAAGACCAGGGTGTTGGCATGAAACGAGCGGTCCCGGAGTCGAACGTGCGACTCCGGGACCGCTCGGTAGTTCGGATTTCTTCCCGGCCGCAAAGGTCGGCGGCCTGGCCGGTCGGCCCGGCTGGCCGGCCGCCTTGCCCTGGCCGACCGGCCTGTGCGCCGGTGTGTCAGCGGGCCGCCGAGCCCACGACCTTCTCCGGTGTCACCCGGATCGCGATGCGCACCATCTCCGGCGGCAGCTCCAGGTACTCCTGGCCCGCGCCCGGACCCTCGTACTCCTCCGCCAGCCGCACCGCCAGCGCACGGCCCGCGTCCTGGGTGACCGTCGCGGTGCCGCGCACCTCCACGTAGAGCTGCGGGTCGGCGAGGTCGTACACGATCAGGCTGACCCGCGGGTCCCGCTCGATGTTCCGGTCCTTGCGGCGCCCCAGCTGGCTGGAGACCAGCAGCTCGTCGCCGTCACGGGTCACCCACACCACCGAAGTCTGCGGCGCGCCGTCCGGGTTGAGGGTCGCGAGGACCGCCGGGTTCGGCGCGTCCAGCACCTTCCGGGCGCTGTCGCTGAACGTAATAGCCATGGCCAGACCTTAAGCCCTTACGGGTACACCCGGCCTTAGCCCGCCCCCGCCCCGGTCATCAATGAACCGCCGGCCCCAACGGCCAAGCCGCCCGCCCACCTTGCCACGCCCACCTCGTACAGGGAGGTCCCCGTGAACCGCCTCGCGGTCACCGCGTCCGCCGTCCTCGCCCTGGGACTGGGCGCGCTCGGCGCCCCGTCCGCCGCCCGCCCCGCGCACGACGACGCCCCGCACCAGGCGGGTCGCGGCGTCAACGTCCTGCTCGTCGGCATCGACCGGCGCACCGGCATCAGCCCCGAGGACAAGCGCCGCCTCCACGTCGGCGGCAAGGAGTGCAACTGCACCGACGTGATGCTCCTCGCCCACCTCAGCGCCGACGGTCAACGCGCCAGCGTCGTCTCGCTGCCCCGCGACTCCTACGTCGAGTACGGCGACGGCAGCGCACGCGGCAAGATCAACGCCGCCTTCCAGCGCGGCGGCGCCCCCCTCACCATCTCCACCGTCGAACGCGCCACCGGACTGCACGTCGACCACTACCTCGAAACCGACTTCACCGGCTTCGAACAGGCCGTCGACGGCCTCGGCGGCGCCACCATCTGCAGCGCCAAGCCCCTCCAGGACACCAACTCGGGCCTGCGGCTGCGCCCCGGCGTCCACCGCGTCACCGGCAACACCGCCCTGCGCTACGCCCGCGCCCGCCACGTCTCGCCGCCCGGCGACCTCGGCCGCGTCCGCCGCCAGCAGCGCCTCCTCATCGGCATGCTCCAGCGCCTGCGCGCCGAGAACGCCCTCGCCGACCCCGGCGCCGCCGCCCGCACCGCCTGGACGCTGCTGCGCTCCGTGCGCACCGGACCCGACACCGGCGTCTCCGACGTGGTCTCCCTCGGCCTGGCCTTCGGCCGCCTGGACGCCTCGCGGACGGAGTTCGCCACCGTGCCGCTCGCCGAGTTCGACCACCGCGTCCCCGGCGTCGGCTCCACCGTCCTGTGGCACGCGGCCCGCGCGGGCGCCCTGTGGGACGCGCTGCGCGAGGACCGGCCCGTCACCGGCGACACCCGCATCCAGCCGCCCGTCGGCGTCCCCGTCGAACGCGACCCGCGGGGCATCACCGCGCGCGTGGACGACGCCCCCACCGCCCAGGCCCTGCGCGACATCGGCTTCGTCATCGCACCCGATGCCGCCCAGGATCCCGCCGCCCCGGAGACCCCCTCCCCGAAGACCACCGCGCAGCAGACCACCGTCCAGAAGGCCACCGTCCAGAGGGCCACCACCCAGCGGCACGACGGCCCGACCGTCATCACGTACGACCCCTACTGGGAGCGCGACGCCGCCGTCCTCGCCGCGGCCCTTCCCGGCGCCCGCCTCCGGCCCGTCCCCGGCCACGGACCCGTCTTCGACATCGCCGTCGGCACCGGCCACCAGGGCGTCACCGCCGTCACCTTCGACCGCAGCGCCTTCGAGGGCGCACCCGTCAGCGGCGAGGAACTGACCTGCCCCACGCCCGCACCGCAGACCACCCCGGAACCAACCAACACGGAACCCACCGCCCTCGAACCCACCACCCCGGACACCCCCGCCCCCGCCACGGCCGACACCCCCCACCCCGCCGCCGAGGACGTCGCCGCCGGTACCAGGCCCGGGCACTGACCCGTACGGTCCAGCAAGACGCGCGCACCCGTCCGCCCCCGCGCTCCAATGGACGGGTGACCGCGCCCCCCGACGACTGCCTCGCGCGCAATGAGTGGATCTGCGGCGCGTACCTCTCCAGCCGACGAGAGATCCTCTGGGACGCCGTCCTGCAGCACCTGCACCTGACCGTCGTCTCCGTGCTCCTCGGCCTCGTCGTCGCCCTGCCCCTCGCGATCGCCGCTCGGCGCTGGCGCTGGGCCGCGGGGCCCGTCCTCGGCATCACCACCGTCCTGTACACGATCCCGTCGCTCGCGATGTTCTCGCTGCTGCTGCCCGTGTACGGACTCTCCGCCTCCCTCGTCATCTCCGGCCTGGTGCTGTACTCGCTCACCCTGCTGGTGCGCAACATCCTCGCCGGACTGCGCGCCGTCCCCGAGGAGACCCGACAGGCCGCGCGCGGCATGGGCTACGGGCCCGTACGGCTGCTCCTGGCCGTCGAACTGCCCCTCGCGCTGCCCGCCGCCATGGCCGGACTGCGCATCGCCACCGTCTCCGCCGTCTCCCTGGTCACCATCGGCGCGATCGTCGGCTACGGGGGACTGGGCAACCTCATCTACTCCGGGATGAACACCTTCTTCAAGGCCCAGGTCCTCACCGCCTCCGTCCTGTGCGTGGTCATCGCGATCGCCGCCGACCTGCTGCTGCTCGGCGTCCAGCGCCTGCTGACGCCCTGGACCCGCCGGGGGGCCGCGTGAACACCCTCACCGACGCCTGGAACTGGCTCACCGACGCCGCCCACTGGTCCGGCGAGAACGGCATCTGGAGCCGCCTGGGCGAGCACCTGTTCCTCACCGTCGTCTGCCTCGCCCTCAGCTGCCTCATCGCCCTGCCCGTCGCCCTCGTCCTCGGCCACCTCGGCAAGGGCGGCACCCTCGCCGTCAACCTCTCCAACGTCGGCCGCGCCGTCCCCACCTTCGCCGTCCTCGTCCTGCTGCTCCTCAGCCCGCTGGGCACCCGCGGACAGTGGCCCACGATCATCGCCCTGGTCCTGTTCGCCGTACCCCCGCTGCTGACCAACGCCTACGTCGGCATGCGCGGCGTCGACGCCGACGTCGTACGGGCCGCCCGGGGCATGGGCATGACCGGCACCCAGACGCTCCTCCAGGTCGAACTGCCCCTCGCGCTGCCGCTGATCCTCACCGGCGTCCGCATCGCCGCCGTCCAGCTCGTCGCCACCGCCACCATCGCCGCCCTCGCCGGCGGCGGCGGCCTGGGCCGCATCATCACCGCGGGCTTCAACCTCGCCTCCACCCCGCAGGTCGTCGCCGGGGCCGTCCTCGTCGCCGTCCTAGCCCTCCTGGTGGAAGGCCTCTTCGAGGTCGCCCAGAGACTCGCCCCCGAGTGGGCCAGGGGGAGGGCCGGATGAGACTGCGCACCCTCCTCGCCACGGCCCTGCTGTTCGCGGCGACCGCCTGTACCACCGGACCGTCCCTGGAGAACCAGGGCGAGGTCACCGCACCCCCCGGCGACAGCAAGCACCTGACCGTCGGCTCGGCCGGATTCACCGAGAGCGACCTGCTCGCCCAGATGTACTCCCTGCTCCTCGACGACGCCGGCTACCGCACCCGCATCCTGTCCGTCACCAACCGGGAGATCTACGAACCCGCCCTGGAGAGCGGACAGATCGACGTCGTCCCCGAGTACGCGGCCACCTTCGCCGACTGGCTCAACGCCAAGGCCAACGGCCCCGACGCGCCCACCGTCGGCTCGCCCGACCTGGCCACCACCATGACCGCCCTGCGCCGCCTCGCCACCCCCCGCGGCCTCACCGTCCTCGACCCCGGCAAGGCCGTCGACCAGAACGCCTTCGCCGTCGCCCGCGGCTACGCCGAACAGCACCGGCTCAAGACCCTCAGCGACCTCGGCGCCGCGAAACTGCCCGTACGGCTCGCCGCGGGTGACGAATGCGTCCAGCGCCCCTACTGCGCGCCCGGACTGCGCAAGACGTACGGCATTGACATCACCGCCGTCGACCCCAAGGGCGTCGGCACCACCCAGGCCAAACAGGCCGTGCAGAGCGGTCAGGACCAGATGGTCCTGACCACCACCACCGACGCCACCCTCGACGACTTCGGCCTGGTGCTCCTCCAGGACGACAAGCACCTGCAGAACGCCGACTACATCGTCCCCGTCGTCAACCGCGCCCGCGCGGGCAGCGACAACGTCACCCGTGCCCTGGGCCGGCTCAACACCGTCCTGACCACCGCCGACCTCGCCTCCCTCAACGAACAGGTCGACAGCTGGCGGCGGCTGCCCGAGGACGTGGCCCGCACCTACCTGCGCTCCAAGGGCCTCATCGACGAGGACGGCTGAGCACCAGCCCCGAACGGGCAGGCTCTGAAGAGCACCCGCCCCGAAGAGGCCCCGCGCCTGGCGTGAATCCCCGTTGCCCCTGGGGGCCCTGCTGCGCCAGCGTGCTGTGGCATGGACCGTGACCGCACCAGCGAACACCTCCACCACCCCGCGCCCGCTCCCGCGACGGCGCCCGCCGCCCTCACCCGGCGCCGTCTCCTCGCCGCCGCGGGCGCCACCGCCGCCGCGTCCGCCGTCGCCGCCCCCGCGGCCCTCGCCGCCCCGGCGTCAGCCACAGCCGCCTCCCTGACCTTCACCCAGGCCACCAACGGCGCCGCCACCCCCTCCCCGGACGGCACCCGCCTCGTCATCGAGATCCAGAACGTCCTGTGGTCCCTGCCCGCCGACGGCGGCACCGCCGTCCCCCTCACCGACGCCGGCCTGGAGCCGTGCCGCCCCACCCACGCCCCCGACGGCACCCTCCTGGCCTTCTGCGCCTACCGCGGCGGCGGCTTCCACCTGTGGACCTCCCGCCCCGACGGCACCGGCCCGCGACAGCGCACCGACGGCCCCTGGGACGACCGCGCCCCCGCCTGGTCACCCGACTCCCGGCGGCTCGCCTTCAGCTCCGAACGCGGCGGCGACCCCGTCACCGGCAGCCCCTACCGCATCCACGTCCTCGACCTCACCACCGGCACCGTCACCCGGCTCACCGGACTGACCGGCCAGGACGGCCCCCACCAGGACACCCCCTACGAGGACTCCGACCCCACCTGGTCACCCGACGGCCGCCGCATCCTGTTCGTACGGGCCCACCTCACCGGCACCACCCTCCAGGCCCGCACCATCGCCTCCGTACCCGCCGACGGCAACGGCCCCGTCACCGTCGAGCACACCGGCACCGACAGCGGCCAGCTCATGACCCCCGCACTCGCCCCCGACGGGCGACTCGCCCTCCTGCGCACCACCCCCGCCCCCGACGCCACCTGCACCCTCCTCGTCGACGGCACGCCCGTCCCCGTCACCGCGGACGTGGCCGCCGTACCACCGCGCTGGACACCCGACGGACGCCTCCTGCTCACCCTCGACGGCACCCCCGCCTACCTGCGCCCCGAAACCCCCGCACAGCCCCGGTACGCGCCCTTCACCGCGACCCTGCCCCTGCGCAGACCCCGCCGCCGCACCAAGACGTACGACCTCGGCGCACCCGACGGCCGCACCCGCCCCGTACGCGGCATCCACCTGCCCGCCCTCTCACCCGACGCCACCACCGTCGCCTTCGCCGCCCTCGACGCCCTGTGGACCACCCCCGTCGACGGCACCCGCCCGCCACGGCGCCTGCACGCCACCGGCCCCACCCGCTACCTCCTCGGTCCCGCCTGGGCCCCCGACGGACGCTCCCTGCTGTACGCCGACGACCGCGACGGCCTCCTCGCCGTCCACCGGCACGACCTCGCCACCGGCCGCGAGACCACCCTCGCCACCGGCGGACGCGTCCACCCCGCCCTCTCACCCGACGGCACCCGCCTGGCCACCCTCGACACCGCCGGCCGCCTCCTCGTCCTCGACCTCGCCACCGGCACCGAACACGCCCTCACCCCACCCCTCGGCGGCGGCGGACTCCCCGGCCGCCCCAGCTGGTCACCCGACGGCCGCCACCTCGCCTACGCCGACCGCAACCGCCTCAACCAGCGCTTCCGCGAGGGCTACAACCTCATCCGCGTCGTCGACACCACCACCGGCGCCGACCGCCTCCACCCCGTCGCCCCGCACCTCTGCCTCGCCGACCGCTACGGTTCGGGACCCGTCTGGTCACCCGACGGACGCACCATGGCCGTCATCGTCGACTCCGCCCTCTGGCTGCTCCCCGTCACCCCCGACGGCACTCCCTCCGGCCCGCCGCGCCAACTCACCACCGAAGCCGCCGACCACCCCAGCTTCAGCGCCGACTCCCGCACCCTGCTCTACCTCAACGGCACCCGCCTGCGCCTGCTCGACACCCGCGGCGGCACCCACCCGGGACGCCCCCGCACCGTCCGCGTCCGCCTCGACCGGCGCGTCCCCGAACCCCCCGACACCGTCGTGCACGCCGGACGCCTGTGGGACGGCACCGGCGACCACGTTCGCGAGGACGTCGACGTCGTCGTCCGCCACGGCCGCGTCACCGCCGTCGAACCCCACCGCACGCGCGCCGCCGCCCACCACGTCGACGCCTCCGGGCACACCGTCGTCCCCGGCCTCACGGACAGCCACACCCACCCCTGGCAGTACACCTACGGCGCCCGCCAGACCCTCACCCAGCTCGCCTACGGCATCACCACCGCCATCTCCCTCGGCGGCTTCGCCCACGAACAAGCACGCCTGCGCGAAGCCGTCGCCTCCGGACACCTCGCCGGACCCCGGCTGCTCACCACCGGCGAACTCCTCGACGGCGCCCGCGTCGCCTACAGCATGGGCCGCGCCCACCACACCCCCGAAGGACTGCGCCGCACCCTGGACCGCGCCCGCGCCCTCGACTGGGACTTCGTCAAGACCTACGTGCGCGCCCCCTCCTGGCTCATGGCCGAAGCGGCCCGCTCCGCCCACCACGACCTCGGCGTCCGCTGCGGCAGCCACCTGCTCTCACCCGGCATCCAGGTCGGCCAGGACCTCACCACCCACCTCAACGCCACCCAGCGCACCGAGACCGGCCACGCCACCACCACGACCGGCCGCGCCCACCAGGACGTACGCGAGATCTACACCGCGGGCGGCGGCCGCTTCGGCCTCATCGCCACCCCGTTCACCGCCGCGCCCCTGACCGGCGACGACCCCGCCCTCGCCGACGACCCGCGCGTCACCACCCTCATGCCGCCCTGGGACGCCCTCACCGTCCGCCAGAACGCCGCATCACCCCCCACCGCGCGACAACGCGCCACCCTGCGCCGTGAAACCGACGTCTACCGCGCCGTCCTCGCCGCCGGAGGCACCGTCGCCCTCGGCACCGACCAGCCGCTCGTCCCCGTCGGCCTCCACCTCCACCTGGCCCTGCGCGCCCTGCACCAGGGAGGCCTCAGCCCCGTGCAGGCCCTGCGCACCGTCACCGTCCTGCCCGCCCGCCTCTTCGGCCTCGAACAGCACCTCGGCACCGTCCAGGACGGCAGGCTCGCCGACCTCACCGTCATCGACGGCGACCCGTTCGCCGACTTCGACACCCTCGTGCGCACCGTCGCCGTCCTGCGCGGCGGCGTCACCCACCGCACCGCCGACCTCATCGCCGCCTTCCCCGCCCCCACGGCGTACGACGCGGCCGCGCGGGAGCAGTGGGAACAGACCGGAGAGCTGATGCGCAGGGACGGCTGCTGCGACCAGTGAGCCGAGCGCTTTCCACGCGAGCGCGCGTTCTCCACGCGTGCGTCATTCACGGGTGCGCGTCCTCCACGCGTACGCACGTCAGTCACGCGTACGCGCACACGCGTGGAAAGCGCGCCCGCCCCACACAGGCGGCCCTACGCGTCCGCCACCGAGTCGAACTCCACGTCCTCGCGCGCCACGCCCTGCGCGTCCGCGTCCACCGAGCGCCGCAGCGCCTCGTGCAGCTTCGCCGGAGTCAGCACCCCCAGGAACCGCGACCCGTCCACCACCGCCACCCAGCCCGCGTCGTGCTGCAGCATCTCGCTGAACGCCTGCTTCAACGGCGAACCCACCGGCACCCACGCCTCCATGCGCCGCGCCAGGTCACCCACCGTGCCCTGCTCGCCCGCGATGGCCAGCGCGTCCGTCGCGACCCAGCCGTGCAGGTCCCCGTGCTCGTTGAGGACCACCGCCCAGCGCGCGTCGTCCCCGCGAAGCCGGGCCGCCGCCACGTCCGCCCGCTCACCCAGGCGAGCCGTCGGCGGCTCCTCCAGGTCCAGCGGCTCGATCCGCGTCACCGAAAGCCGCTTCAGACCCCGGTCCGAACCCACGAACTGCGCCACGTAGTCCGTCGCCGGCATCCCCAGCACCGCCGCCGGAGTGTCGAACTGCTCGATGCGCCCCTGTCCGTACACCGCGATGCGGTCCCCCATGCGCACCGCCTCCTCGATGTCGTGCGTCACCAGCAGCACCGTCTTGCGCACCGTCGCCTGCAAGCTCAGGAACTCGTTCTGCAGCCGCTCGCGCACCACCGGGTCCACCGCGCCGAACGGCTCGTCCATCAGCAGCACCGGCGGATCCGCGGCCAGCGCCCGCGCCACGCCCACCCGCTGCCGCTGGCCCCCGGACAGCTGCGCCGGGTACCGGCCCCCGTACTTCGCCGGATCCAGACCCACCAGGTCGAGCAGCTCCGCCGCACGCGCGCGTGCCTTCGCCTTCTTCCAGCCCACCAGCGCCGGCACCGTCGCCGTGTTGTCCAGCACCGTCCGGTGCGGGAACAGGCCCACCTGCTGGATCACGTAACCGATCCGCCGCCGCAGCTTCACCGGGTCCACCCGGGAGATGTCCTCGCCCTGCACCAGGATCCGGCCCGACGTCGGCTCGATCAGCCGGTTCACCATCATCATCGTGGTCGTCTTGCCGCAGCCCGAAGGCCCCACCAGCGTGACCAGCTCACCCTCGGCGACCTCGAAGGACAGGTCGTCCACGGCGGATGTGCCGTCCGGGTACACCTTGCTGACCTGCTCGAACCGGATCATCCCCCCACGCTAGGAGCGCCCGCCGCGCCCCGCACGACGACCGGGGCCGTACGGGTCCCACCCGTACGGCCCTCACCAGCACGCCCTCCGCGCCCGGCCCACGCCCCTGCCCCCCGCCCCGGCTCACGCGATCCGCGCCAGGTCCCCCTTGCGCACCGCACCCAGCAGCGGCGCCCCCGCCGCCCACCGCTCCAGCTCCGCCACCGCGAACTCGCCCAGCAGCCGCATCTCCGTCCCCATCGCCCCCGCGATGTGCGGCGTCACCAGCACGTTCGGCAGCGACAGCAGCGGATGCCCCGGCGGCAGCGGCTCCGGATCCGTCACGTCGAGCACCGCGTCGATCCGCCCGCTCGCGCAGTGCCGCACCAGTGCGCCCGTGTCCACCAGCGCGCCCCGCGCCGTGTTGATCAGCACCGCCCGTTCCCGCAGCAGCCACAGCCGCCGGTCGTCGATCAGCCCCCGCGTCTCCGGCAGCAGCGGCGCGTGCAGCGACACGATGTCCGACTCCGCCAGCAACTCGTCCAGTTCACGCGACTGCGCCCCCGCCACGGCCGTCGCGTACGGGTCGTGGAACAGCAGCCGCATCCCCGTACCCGCAAGACGGTCCAGGACCAGCCGCCCGGTGCGCGAGGCGCCCACCACGCCCACCGTCCGCCCGTGCGCACCCGTCAGCGCGCTCGTCGTCAGATCACGCGGGTACCCCGCCCGGTAGGACGCCGCCGCCGAGAACGCGCGCTTGGCCGCCAGCCGGATCACGCTCACCGTGTAGTCCGCCACCGGCCCCGCGTTCGCCGGGGCCGCCGACGACACCGCGATCCCGCGCTCCCACACCTCGGGCGCCAGGATCTTCTTCACCGTGCCCGCCGCGTGCAGCACCGCCCGCAGCCGGGGCGCCGCCGCCAGCACCCGCGCGTCCACCAGCGGCACCCCCCAGCCCGTCAGCAGCACCTCCGCCTCCGCCAGCGCCGCCCGCACCTCCGGCCGGGAGAAGTCGTCCGCCACCGGGTACAGCAGCCGGGCGGACGCCCGCAGCCGGGCACGCACGTCCGGTGGCAGGGCCAGCTCGGCGACGGTCGGGCGCATGGCGAGGAGAACGGCGGGACGTCGGTTCGACGACATCGGGAGGATGCCTTCCGGGTGAAGGAGACGCAGGGCCCGGCACACCACGACGCGCGCACGCGCGCACGCGGGACGGGCCACCAGGACAGAGGACGAAGACCAGCCCGCACCGACAGGGGCCGGGTCGCACGGGCTGGAACCAGGCCAGAGATAGCAGGACCCGGAGCGACTATCCGAAGACCCGCCCGCGCGCGGCGCCAGACGTCACCGAAAGGGGTCCGGCAAGCGCTGTCCCCGCCCGCCCCGCCTGCACACCTGACCGAACCACCGCCACCCGTCCACCCTCCGCACCACAGGGGCCCACCCACGCGCACGCGCGCCACGGATGGACGGACGGTTCGCGCTCGCGCGTGCGCACCCGCGCGTGCACAGCCGCACCCGCGCACACACCACGGCCGGACGGTTCGCGATCAACCGTCCGGCCGTGGTGCGCGCACCCTTCGCTAGCGCCTCACCGCACGCCCCGCGCACCGGACGGACGCACGCCCCGTGACACCGGCGCCGCACCCGGGGACGACTTCGTCAGCGTGAACGTGTCGATGTCGAACAACGCGCCCGCGCCACCGGAGAACGTCAGGAACAGCGGGCCGCCCGGACCGGCCGCCAGCGTCGTCGACACCGTCGTGAACGCCTCCCAGCCGCCCGTCGGACGCACCGCCACCGACCCGAGCACCGTGCCCGTGGCCGAGCCTGCCCGGATCTGCACCGTGCCGCCCGCGCCCGCCGACGACACGCGCGCGCTGAAGCCCGTCGCCCCCGCCGTCGCCACCGACGCGTACCCGGCCCAGTCACCGTTGTCGATGTAGCCCAGCGTCCTCCCGCCGCTCGCCGGAGCGTGGTCGGCGACCTGCACCCCCGACGACGAGGAGTACGACTCCGCCTCCACCGGCCGCGGCGCACCGATCACCGGAGAGCAGTCGCCCGCCGCCACACCCGCCGTGTACCGCACCGCGCCCAGCAGCAGCGAACGGAACACCGGATCCGCGTACGACTCCGCCGTGTGCCCCAGACCCGTGTAGAACGAACGGCCGGACCCCTGCGCGTGGCACCACGTGATGGGGTGGTCGCCGCCCATCTCGCCCCCGCTGTACGACGACTCGTCCAGCGACTGCAGCACCCGCACCCCGGCCCGGGGATTGGTCTGGTAGTTGTACCACTCGTCCGTCCGCGCCCATGTCGCACCCAGGTGCGCGGTCGCCGGGTGGGTGCGGTCCTCGTTGCGCACCACCGCCTGCTGGATCGCCGGATGGCTCTTGAAACGGGCACCCACCAGCCGCTCGTACTGCGGCCAGCCGTACTCCGTGTCCGCCGCCGCGTGCACCCCGAGGAAGCCGCCGCCCCCGTCGACGTACCCCTGCAGCGCCGTCTGCTGGGCGTCGTTGAGCACGTCGCCCGTCGTACTGAGGAACACCACCGTGCGGTACTGCGCGAGCGACGCGGCCGTGAACGCGCCCGCGTCCTCGGTCGCGGTCACCGTGAAGTTGTTCGCCGGGCCCAGCGCGCGCAGCGCGTCGATCCCGGCCGGGATCGAGTCGTGGCGGAAGCCCGCCGTCTTGGAGAACACCAGGACCTTGTACGGGGGGTCGGCGGCCGACGCCGACGGCGTGATCGCCGAGACCCCCAGCGCGAGCGCGAGGCCGTAGGCCACACGGCGCAGGATTGCGTGCATGACGAGCCCTTCCGTGCTTCGTGGCGCCTTGCGGGCGCTCAGGAGAGGGTGAACGTGTCGATGTCGAACAAGGACCCCGCGCCGCCGGTGAACGTCAGGAACAGCGGACCGCTGCCCGAACCGGTGAGCGCCGTCGAGACGTTCGCGAACGTCTCCCAGCCACCGGTCGGCGCGACCGCCACCGACCCCAGCAGCGTCCCCGTGGCCGAGCCCGCACGGATCTGCACCGTGCCGCCCGCGCCCGCCGACGACACGCGCGCGCTGAAGTTCTTCGCCCCGGTGGTCGGCACGGACGCGTACCCGGCCCAGTCGCCGCTGTCGATGTAGCCCAGCGTCGCCCCGCCGCTCGCCGGGGCGTGCGCCGCGGCCTGCACGCCGGAACCCGACGTGAACGACTCGCCCTCCACGGCCGCCGCCCCGGTCGAGAAGGTGAACGCGTCCAGGTCGAACAGGTTGCCCTGCCCGGTGACGCCCTTGAACACCAGGTACAGCGTCGTCTGTCCCGACGGCACGTTGGCCAGGCCCGCCGAGACGTTCGCGAAGGTGTCCCAGCCGCCCGTCGGCGCGACCGCCACCGACCCCAGCAGCGTCCCCGTCGCCGAACCGGCCCGTACCTCCAGCGTCCCTCCGGCACCGCCCGACGACACACGCGCGGTGAACCGGTTGGCGCCCGCCAGGGCGTACGGAGTGAACGAGATCCAGTCGCCGTTGTCCGTGTACCCGACCGTCTTGGCGCCCTCGGCGCCCGCGTGGTCGGCCGTCTGGATCCCGGACTGCGCGGAGAAGTGCTCGCCCTGCCGGTGGCGCGGCTGGAGGATCCGGTCGCTGTGCGAGGTCAGACCGCCCTTGTCGGTGTACTCCGCGTCGAACACCCCGTAGATGTTCGCCGCGCTGTCGTGCTCACCGTCCACCGGCACCGAGATCGTGCCCGAGCAGCCGTTCTTCGACGTGATCGCGTGCCGGTGGCTGTCGTGCCCCAGCAGATAGGTGACCTTCACCTTGGCGCAGTCCACCGCACCGTCCTCCGGATCACTGACCGTCACCGTGAACGGCACCGTGTCGCCGAAGGAGAACAACTGTCCGTTGGCCGGAGTGCTGAGCGTCACCGTCGGCGCGGTGTTGCCCGCCGTGACCACCAGGCTCGCCGTCCCCGTCAGCCCCTCCGGATCACGCACCGTCAGCGTCGGACGGAACGTCCCCGCCGTCGTGTACGTGTGACTCGGGTTGGCGGCCGTCGACGTCGTCCCGTCGCCGAAGTCCCAGGAGTACGTCAGCGCCTTGCCCTCCGGGTCCGCGCTGCCGGCCGAGGAGAACGCCACCGCCAGCGGCGTCGGCCCCGACGTGCGGTCGGCGGCGGCCTTGGCGACCGGGTTGCGGTTGCTGCCCCCGATGTACTCGATCCGGTACAGCGCCTGGTTGTTGGAGCCCGTCCCGTAGTCCAGGACGTACAGCGCGCCGTCCGGGCCGAAGTCGGTGTCCATCACCTGCGTGCCGGTCCACGGGAAGTCCTCGATCACGCCGCGCGTGCCGTCGGACTTGACCTCGACCGTCTTGATCCAGCGCCGCCCGTACTCGCCCGCGAAGTAGCGCCCGTCCAGCGACTGCGGGAACTTCACGGGGGAGTTCAGGTTCGGGTCGTAGCGGTAGACCTCGCCGCCCATCGGCGACTCCGAGCCGCTGCCGAACTCCGGCGGCGAACCCGCGTCCCCGTACTTGATCCAGGCCGGCTTCGCGGCCGGCACGGTCGTCAGGCCGGTGTTGCGGAACGAGGTGTTGGCCGGCCCGTTCGCACAGTCGTACTTCGCGCCGGAGGGACCGCTGGGGAAGGCGTAGCGGTTGTACGACTCCGAGGCCGTGTTCGAGCCCGTGCAGAACGGCCACCCGTAGTTGCCCGGACCGGTGATCCGGTCGAACTCCACCTGGCCGCCCGGGCCCCGGTTGGCGTCCGTGCCGCCCGCGTCGGGCCCGTAGTCACCCAGGTAGACGATCCCGGTGGCCTTGTCGACGGACATCCGGAAGGGGTTGCGGAAGCCCATCGCGTAGATCTCCGGGCGCGTCTTCGCCGTCCCGGGGGCGAACAGGTTCCCGGCCGGGACCGTGTAGCCGCCCGCCGCCGTCGGCTTGATCCGCAGCACCTTGCCGCGCAGGTCGTTGGTGTTGCCCGAGGAGCGCTGGGCGTCGAACTGCGGGTTGCGGTCGGTGCGTTCGTCGACGGGGGAGTAGCCGCTGGACTCGAACGGGTTGGTGTCGTCCCCCGTCGTCAGGTACAGGTTCCCGGCCGCGTCGAAGTCCAGGTCGCCGCCCACGTGGCAGCACTGGCCCCGGTCGTTGGGCACCTCAAGGACCACCTTCTCGCTGGCCGGGTCCAGGGTGCCGTCGGCGCGCAGCGTGAAGCGCGACAGGTTCAGGTGCCCCTTCCAGCGCTCGAAGTCGGCCGCCGTGCCGGTGGTGGGCGCGTCGCCCGCCGGGGTGTCCAGCTTGGGCGAGTAGTACAGGTAGACCCAGCGGTTGGTGGCGAAGCCGGGGTCGGCGGCGACGCCCTGCAGGCCCTCCTCGTCATGGGTGTACACGTCCAGCTTCCCGGCCTGCTTGGTGTTCCCGGCCGCGTCGGTCAGCCGGAGCGTGCCGTCGCGGGCGGTGTGCAGGACGGACCGGTCGGGCAGCACGGCCAGCGACATCGCCTCGCCCAGCTCCGCGCTGCCCAGGGCGAGTTGCACCTGCTGGTAGTCGGAGGCGGGGATGGCGGCCGGGGCGGGGTCCGGGGCCGGGGCGGCCCGGGCGACGGTACCGCCGAGGGCGGTCGTCACCAGGGCGAGCGCGCCGAGCAGCGGGGCCCACGCACGAGGGCGTACGGGCATGGGGCAGCTTCCTTCCTGACGATCCTGAACGGATGGAGGGGGTGCGTCAGGCAAGGCGCGCGCCGTCGCGCATTGCCGCGTGCTCGCGGACGGGAAGCGGACGCAGGCCGGACAGCGTCCGGACGGAGCCCGGACGGCATGCGTGATCGCCCCAACTGCGAGCTTTTTGCGGTGAAGTGATGTAGCTGTTCCACATGATGCGAGCTTTTTGCATGCTGGCAACACGCCGGTAATTTGTCAAGTGCGTGTCAAAATACCGCAGGTACCGCCGGGGAGCGCCACCCAGTAATCTGACGACCCCTCAGAAAAGGGTGGTGGCCACGTGATCGACACACTCGACGGACAGATCCCGCCCGGCACCGAACGCCTGGACCTGCACATCGAGGACGGCATCGCGACCCTCACCCTCTGCCGCCCCGACAAGCTCAACGGCTGGAGCTGGGAATCCAGCCGCCAGCTCGGCCTGATGGCCGACCGCATCCGCTTCCACGACGACGCCCGCGTCGTCCTGCTGCGCGCCGAAGGCCGCGCCTTCTGCGCCGGCATCGACGTCACCGCCCCCGGCGGCGACCTCACGGGCCGCTCCCCGGCCGAACGCACCCACGCCTACTACGAGGGCATCCGCTGGGTCCACGAACGCTTCGCCGCCTTCGCCCGCCTCCCGCAGCCCGTCGTCGCCGCCGTCCAGGGCTACTGCCTCGGCTTCGGCTGGGAACTCGCCCTCATGGCCGACATCCGCGTCGCCGCCGACGACGCGGTCTTCGCCCTCCCCGAGACCGGCATCGGAGTCGCCGTCGACGCGGGCGGCGACCTGCGCATCGCCCGCGAGGCGGGCGCGGGCTGGGCCAAGTACCTGGCCCTCACGGGCCGCCGCATCGACGCCCCCACGGCCCACCGCCTGGGCCTGCTCCAACAGGTCGTCCCGCGCGCGGACCTGGACGCGCAGGCCCGCTCCGTCGCGGAGGAGATCGCGGCGAACGCCCCGCTCGCGGTACGCGCGGTCAAACGGAACATCGACACGTACGCGGACGCCGGCATGGCGGAGGCCCTGGACCGCGCGGCGCTGAGCGGCGCGCTCACCCTGAACTCGCAGGACGCGAAGGAGGGGTACGGGGCGAAGGCGGAGAGAAGGCGACCTGACTTCCGGGGGATGTGAGATGACGGGGGAGGGGGCGGGGGATGACGGGCGACAGATGACAGCTGGGGACTGACAGCTGACAGCTGACAGACGACAGACGACAGACGACAGACGACAGACGACAGGCGACAGGCGACGGATAACGCACGACGGCTGACGGATAGCAGACGGCAGATGACGGCTGACAGATGACGGCTGACAGATGACGTCAGCTGTCATCGCGTATCCGTCAACCCTCGAACCGCCCGCGCCCCAACTGCTCCCGCACCGGCACCACCGCATCGTTCACCAACACCCGCCGCTGCCAGTTCGCCCCGTCCACCACCAGCGTGTGACCGCTGATGAACGACGCGTACGGGGACGCCAGGAACGTCGCCGCCCACCCCAGCTCCCTCGGCTCGCCCACCCGCAACGCGGGCTGTCGCGCACCCAGTTCGTCGGTCGCGCGGTCCAGGTTGCCCCGGATGTCCGCGGTCATGTCCCCGTGCGGCATCAGCCCCGGGACCAGGCCGTTCACCCGGATCCCGTACGGACCCCACTCCACCGCCAGCGTCCGCACCAGGTTGCGCACCCCCGCCTTCGCTGCGGCCGAGTGCGCGTAGCCCGGACCGCCGGTCCACGCGTACGACGCCCCCACGTTGATCACGGACCCGCCCGACCCCTCCGCCAGGTGGCGGCGCGCGAACTCCCGGGTCACGAACCAGGTCCCGGTCAGCGTGATGTCCACGACCGCCCGCCACGCGTTCGGCGACATCTCCTCGGCGGGGACGGGGAAGTTGGCGGCCGCGTTGTTCACCAGGACGTCCGGCAGCCCGCACTGCTCCACCGCCGCGTCGAACGCCCGCGCCACCCCGTCCGCGTCCCGTATGTCGCACACCGCGACCCCCACCCGGCCCCCGCCCACCCCGGCCAGCTCCGCGCGCGCCGCCTCCAGCCGCTCCACGCCCCGCGCCACCAGCACCAGATCCGCGCCCAGCCGGGCGAACTCGGCCGCGATCGCCTTGCCGAGCCCCGAGCCGCCACCGGTGACCAGCACCGTCCGTCCCTCGTACGTCCCCGGGGGCAGCGCGCTCGCCCCGAGCGGCGGAGGCGGGGGCAGGCCGGGCAGTTCGGGAGGACCGGGCGGCGTTCCGGGCGCGTCAGTCGTCATCCCGCATCGATATCCGTACCGCCCGCAGAAGACCAGAGCCGTACCGCGCCGCCTTCTGCCCCGGACGCCGCCCGGGTGAGTCCACCAGCAAAACCCTTTGCCGTTTTCGCAAAGCTCTGCGTTAAATGAACACATGACCGATCACGACGCCGCTCCCGACCCCGGCCCCGGCCCCGACCCCGGCTCCGGCTCCGGCCCTGCCCCCGACCCGGACTCCACCGGCCTCGACGCCGTCCTCAGCGAGGTCGGACCCCGGCTGCGCAGGATCAGGACCGAGCGCGGTGCCACCCTCGGCGCGCTCTCCGCCGCCACCGGGATCTCCGTGAGCACGCTCTCCCGGCTGGAGTCCGGCGGGCGCAAGCCCAGCCTGGAGCTCCTCCTGCCGATCGCCCGCGCCCACCAGGTCCCCCTGGACGAACTGGTCGGCGCACCCCCCGTCGGCGACCCCCGGGTGCGGGCCAAGCCGATCGTGCGGGGCAGCCGCACGATGTACCCGCTGACCCGGCAGCCGGGCGGCCTCCAGGCGTACAAGGTCGTCGCCCGCCCGGACGGCGACGGCTGCGACCGCGAGGCGCGCGTGCACGAGGGGTACGAGTGGCTGTACGTGCTGGCCGGGCGGCTCCGGCTGGTGCTGGGCGACCACGACGTGGTGCTGGGATCGGGGGAGGCGGCGGAGTTCGACACCAGGGTGCCGCACTGGTTTGGTCCCGAGGGGGACCAGCCGGTGGAGTTCCTGAGCCTGTTCGGGCCGCAGGGGGAGCGCATGCACGTGCGCGCCCGGCCGAAGGGAGCGTGAGGCCCGGGGCTGGTGTCCGTACGCATGAGGCCCGGGGCCAGGGGGCCCGTACGCGTGAGGCCCGGGGGCCGGTGTCCCGTACGCGTGGGCTCAGGGCCTGTGTCCCGTACGGGAGTACCCGTCCCTCCGAACCGGTTCCCAGCAGGCAAGCGACCGCTTAGTATGCGGATGATCCCGAGTCTAGCGGAGGCCCCCCATGCAGGCATGGCGAGTGCACGAGAACGGCGAGCCCGGCGAGGTGATGCGCCTCGAAGAGGTGGACCGGCCCACCCCCGGCGAGGGCCAGGTACTGCTGCGGGTCCGCGCCGCGAACGTGAACTTCCCCGACGCCCTGCTCTGCCGGGGCCAGTACCAGGTCCGCCCCCCGATGCCCTTCACCCCCGGCGTCGAGGTCTGCGCCGAGACCGAGGACGGCCGGCGCGTCATCGCCACGCCCGCCCTGCCGCACGGCGGCTTCGCCGAGTACGTCGTCGCCGACGAGCGCGCCCTGCTCCCCGCGCCCGAGGCGCTCGACGACGCCGAGGCGGCCGCCCTGCACATCGGCTACCAGACCGGCTGGTTCGGCCTGCACCGCAGGGCCGCCCTCAAGGAGGGCGAGACGCTCCTCGTCCACGCCGCGTCCGGCGGCGTCGGCAGCGCCGCCGTCCAGCTCGGCAAGGCCGCCGGAGCGCGCGTCATCGGCGTCGTCGGCGGCCCCGAGAAGGCCGCCGTCGCCCGCGAACTGGGCTGCGACCTGGTCATCGACCGGCGCTCCGACGACATCGTCGCCGCCGTCAAGGAGGCCACCGGCGGGCGCGGCGCGGACGTCGTCTACGACCCGGTGGGCGGCGACGCGTACGCCAAGTCCGCCAAGTGCGTGGCCTTCGAGGGCCGCATCCTCGTCATCGGCTTCGCCAGCGGCGACATCCCCGCTCCCGCGCTCAACCACGCGCTGGTGAAGAACTACGCGATCGTCGGCCTGCACTGGGGCCTGTACAACCAGTACGACCCGGCCGCGATCGCCGAGTGCCACCGGACCCTCACCGACTACGCGGCCAAGGGCCTGATCAAGCCCCTGGTCAGCGAACGCGTCCCGTTCGCCGACGCGCCCCGCGCCGTGGAGAAGGTCGCCCGGGGCGCCTCCACCGGCCGCATCGTGGTCGTCCCCGACCAGCCCTCGGCCCCGGACACCTCCACCCCCTCCGCGACCACCCCCACCGGAGGCGCCCAGTGACCCCCGTGCCCGCCGCCCCCGGCGCCGCCGAACTCACCACCCGTACCCGCGAGCTGCTCGCCGCCCACTCGCCCGCCACCACCGACCGCGACGCCTTCCTCCAGGCCCGCTTCGACGCCGGCCTCGCCTGGGTGCACTACCCCGAGGGCCTCGGCGGCCTCGGCGCCCCCCGCGCGCTGCAGGCCGTCGTCGACGCCGAACTCACCGCCGCCGGCGCCCCCGACAACGACCCGCGCCGCATCGGCATCGGCCTCGGCATGGCCGCGCCCACCGTCCTCGCGTACGGCACCGAGGAGCAGAAGCGCCGCTTCCTGCGCCCGCTGTGGCTCGGCGAGGAGGTCTGGTGCCAGCTGTTCAGCGAACCCGGCGCCGGATCCGACCTCGCGGCCCTCGGCACCCGCGCCGTGCGCGACGGCGACGGCTGGATCGTCAACGGGCAGAAGGTGTGGACCTCCGGCGCCCACCAGGCCCGCTGGGCGATCCTCATCGCCCGCACCGACCCCGACCAGCCCAAGCACCGGGGCATCACCTACTTCGTGTGCGACATGAGCGACCCCGGCGTCGAGGTGCGGCCGCTGCGCCAGATCACCGGCGAGGCCGAGTTCAACGAGGTGTTCCTCACCGACGTCCGCATCCCCGACGCGCACCGCCTCGGCGAGGTCGGCGACGGCTGGCGGGTCGCCCAGACCACCCTCATGAACGAGCGCGTCTCCATCGGCGGCGCCCGCATCCCGCGCGAGGGCGGCATGATCGGCCTGGTCGCCGACACCTGGCGCCAGCGCCCCGAACTGCGCACCCACGACCTCCACCAGCGCCTGCTCACCCTCTGGGTCGAGGCCGAGGTCGCCCGCCTCACCGGCGAGCGCCTGCGCCAGCAGCTCGTCGCGGGCCACCCCGGCCCCGAGGGCTCGGGCATGAAACTCCAGTTCGCCCGCCTCAACCAGGAGATCAGCGGCCTCGAAGTCGAACTCCTCGGCACGGAAGGCCTGTTGTACGAGGACTGGACCATGCGCCGCCCCGAACTGGTCGACTTCACCGGCCGCGACGCCGGCTACCGCTACCTGCGCGCCAAGGGCAACAGCATCGAGGGCGGCACCAGCGAGGTGCTCCTCAACATCGTCGCCGAACGCGTCCTCGGACTGCCCTCCGAGCCCCGCACCGACAAGGACGTCGCCTGGAAGGACCTCGCCCGATGAGCAGCCCGGCCCCCCTGCGCACCCCCGACCTGCTGTACGGCGAGACCGAGGAGGACCTGCGCGCCGCGCTGCGCTCCCTGCTCACCGACCAGTGCGACCCCGCGCACGTCCTGGCCGGGGCCGAGCGGGGCGCCGCCCTCGACGAGCGGCTGTGGACGTCGCTCGCCGACATGGGCCTGCCGGGCCTGCTCGTCCCCGAGAAGCTCGGCGGCCAGGGCGCCGGCCACCGCGAGGCCGCCGTCGTCCTGGAGGAGCTCGGCCGCACCGTCGCCCCCGTACCGTTCCTCACCTCCTCCGTCATCGCCACCGAGACGCTGCTGGCCTGCGACACCGGTCAGGAGTACGTCGCCGGCCTGCTGCGGGAGCTGGGCGCGGGCCGCGTCCGCGCGGCCCTCGCCGTGCCGTTCACCGCCGGGCCCGACGACGTGACCCCGCTGCCCGGCCCGCAGGGCACGGTCCGCGCCGTCGCCGGAGCCCTCGGCGCCGGGGTGCTCCTGGTGCCCACCGAGCAGGGCCTGTACGCCGTCGACACCGAGCCCGCCGACCTCACGCCGCTCACCTCCCTGGACCTGACCCGGCCGCTCGCCGACGTCCGCGTCGAACCCGGCCGCGCCACGCTGGTCGCGGACGCCGCCACCGCGCGCGCGGCCGTGCGGCGCGGCCTGCTCGCCGGGGCCGGGCTGCTCGCCTCCGAACAGCTGGGCGTCGCCGAGTGGTGCCTGACCGAGGCGGTGCGGCACACCCGCGAGCGGCACCAGTTCAACCGGCCCGTCGGTTCCTTCCAGGCGCTCAAGCACCGCATGGCCCAGCTCTGGCTGGAGATCGTCAACGCCCGGGCCGCCGCGCGCAACGCCGCCGACGCGCTGGCCGCGGACGACCCCGAGATCCCGCTGGCGGTCGCGCTCGCCCAGGCGTACTGCTCGCGGGTCGCGGTCCACGCGGCCGAGGAGTGCGTCCAGCTGCACGGCGGGATCGGTATGACCTGGGAGCACCCGGCGCACCTCTCCCTCAAGCGCGCCAAGACCGACCAGGTGGGGCTCGGCTCGGCGGGCCGCCACCGCGAGGCGCTGGCCGCGCTCGCGGGGCTGCCGGGTCCGGAGGCGTAACGCGCACGCGACGACGGGGGCTCAGGCCCGGGGGGCCACCCCGGGCCTGAGCCCGGTACGCGTACCTAAGCCCGGTACGCGTACCTAAGCCCGGTACGCGTACCGGAGCCCCGCAGACGTGCCGGACAAACGACCCCAAGCCCACAAAGGCCCCCCAAGCCCCCAAGCGCCCCCCAAGCCCCCATCAGGGCCCGATTGGAACCCACCCCTTTACTTGCTGTTTAATTTGCGAGTCATTCGCAACAACAGTTGATCTTCAGTAGTAGAGGTGATCGGTTCCATGACCGCCCGACCCATACGCGGCATGGCCGCCGCCGCGCTGGCCGGATCCCTCGCCGTCACCGCAGCCGCCTGCTCCACCCCCGGCGGCGCCACCGGCAGCGGCCCCAAGGACTCCGCCGTCGTCGGCATCGCGTACGAACCCGAGACCCTCAGCCCCCTCCTCGGCTACGGCAAGGACGGCAACTCCAAGATCTTCGACGGGCTCCTCGCCCTCGACGCGGACATGAAGCTCAAGCCCGCCCTCGCCACCGCGCTCCCGCAGGTCAGCGCCGACGGCCTCACCTACACCTACCAGCTGCGCAAGGGCGTCACCTTCAGCGACGGCAAGCCCTTCACCGCCGAGGACGTCGTCTTCACCTACAAGACGATCCTCGACGCGAAGACCAACAACGCCTCCAAGACCGAACTCGACGCCCTCAAGGACGTCCGCGCCACCGCCGACGACCGCGTGGTCTTCACCCTGAAGTACCCCTACGCCCCCTTCGCCCAGCGCACCGTCCTCGCCATCGCCCCCGAACACGTCGCCGCCAAGCAGGACGTCAACACCGGCGCCTTCACCACCAAGCCCATCGGCACCGGCCCCTACGTCCTCACCGACTGGTCCCGCGGCGAGAAGCTCACCTTCAAGGCCAACCCCCGCTACTGGGGCGGCGCGCCAAAGGTGAAGAAGTTCACCATGGCGGTCATCAAGGACGACGACGTCCGCGCCACCCGCCTGCGCAGCGGCGACCTCGACGGTGCCATCCTGCCCCCCAACCTCGCCGCCGGGTTCAAGGGCCAGGACGGCAAGAAGACGTACACCGCCAAGACGTACGACTACCGCAACGTCACCCTCCCCACCCACAACCAGGTCACCGGTGACACCGCCGTCCGCCAGGCCCTCGACGTCGCCGTCGACCGCCAGGCCATGGTCGACAAGATCCTCGAAGGCGCCGGCAAGCCCGCCTACGGGCCCGTCCCCACCGACAGCGAATGGTTCGCCCGCGGCACCGAGCGCACCCACGACCTCGCCAAGGCCCGCAAGATCCTCGACGACGCGGGCTGGAAGACCGGCCCCGACGGCATCCGCGCCAAGGACGGCGTCCGCGCCGAATTCCCCCTCTGGTACCTCTCCGGCGACAAGCTCCGCCAGGACCACGCCCTCGCCTACGCCTCCGACGCCAAGAAGGCCGGCATCAAGATCAACACCCAGGGCGGCACCTGGGAGGTCATCGAACCCCGCATGAAGCAGGACGCCGTCCTCGCCGGCGGCGGCTCACCCGGCGACCCCGACTTCGACCAGTACCTCCTGCTCAAGTCCAGCCTCGGCGGCGACGGCTTCAACAACATGGCCTGGTACGACAACAAGACCGTCGACAAGGCCCTCGACGACGCCCGCAAGACCAACGACAAGGCCACCCGCAAGAACGCCTACGACACCGTCCAGCGCGAACTCGCGAAGAACCCCGGCTACACCTTCCTCACCCACATCGACCACCTCTACGTCGTCAACGACCGCTGGAACGGCCTCAGCACCCAGGTCGAACCCCACGACCACGGCCTCGCCGCCGGCCCCTGGTGGAACGTCGAGGACTGGACCCCGAAGAAGTGACACACCACCAAGCGGCGGGCCACCGCGCCCGCCGCCTCCCCTGGGCAGCGATGGGACGCATGGCCGGACGGCGGGCCCTGCTCGCCGTCCCCGTCCTCCTCGTCGTCACCTTCGGCGTCTTCGCCGTCGCCGCGGCCTCTCCCTTCGACCCGGTCAAGGCCTACACCGGCACCGCCGGCCTCACCGCGTCCCAGGAGAACCTCGACCAGATCCGCGCCAACCTCGGCGTCGACCAGCCCCTCGTCACGCGCTGGTGGAACTGGCTCACCGCCGCACTCACCGGCGACCTCGGCGACTCCGCCGTCCTGCGCCAGCCCGTCACCGACGCCATCACCCAGCGCATCGGCTGGTCCGTCCTCCTCGCCGCCACCGCGTTCCTCATCGCCATCCTCCTCGGCACCGCACTCGGCGTCCTCGCCGCCCGCCGCCAGGGCGGCTGGCTCGACCGCTGCGCCAGCTCCGCCGCCTACACCCTCGAAGCCGCCCCCGCCTTCTGGCTCGGCCTCCTCGCCATCTGGCTCTTCGCCCTGAAACTCGGCGTCCTCCCCGCCGGCGGCCTCACCGACACCGCGAGCGACACCGTCACCGCGGGACAAGTCGCCACCCACCTCGCCCTGCCCGCCCTCGTCCTCGGCACCACCCAACTGCCCTGGTTCTTCCTGTACGTCAGACAAGGCGTCGCCGACGCCCTCGACGAGGACCCCGTACGCGGCGCCCGCGCCCGCGGCCTGTCCGAACGCACCGTCCTCCTCGGCCACGCCCTGCGCTCCGGCATGCTCCCCATGCTCACCCTCATCGGCTCCCGCGTCCCCGAACTCATCACCGGCGCCCTCCTCGTCGAGACCGTCTTCAGCTGGCCCGGCATCGCCGCCGCCACCGTCCAGGCGGCCACCTCCGTGGACTTCCCGCTCCTCGCCGCACTCACCGTCCTCGCCACGGCGGCCGTACTCCTCGGCAACCTCCTCTCCGACCTGCTGTACGGACTGGCCGACCCCAGGGTGGGATTCGATGGCTGACCACCACCTCGCCACCCGGCCCACCGCCGACGACCCGGGCCCCACGACACCCGGCGGCCCGGGCGCCGAGCCCCCCGCCTGGCGCACCCCCAAGCGCACCCGCCGCTCCACCCGCACCGTCCGGGTGACCGTCTCCGCGGTCATCGTCGCGGCCGTCGTCCTCGCCGTACTCCTCGTACCACCCCTCGTACAACTCGACGAACAGGCCGTCGACTTGTCGATGAAACTCCAGCCCCCCTCGCTCGCCCACCCCTTCGGCACCGACGACGTCGGCCGCGACCTCCTCCTGCGCTGCGTCTACGGCCTGCGCGTCTCCCTGCTCGTCGGGCTCGTCGCCGCCCTCGTCGCCACCGTCATCGGCACCGCCGTCGGTGCCGCCGCCGCGGCCTTCGGCGGCTGGACCGACCGGCTCGTCATGCGCCTCGTCGACACCTTCTCCTCCGTGCCCCACCTGCTGCTCGGCATCTTCATCGTCGCGATGTTCCGCCCCGGCGTCTGGCCCGTCATCGTGTCCGTCGCCCTCACCCACTGGCTGTCCACCGCACGGATCGTCCGCTCCGAAGTGCTCTCGCTGCGCGCACGGCCCTACGTCGACGCCGCCATATCCGGTGGCGCCTCCCGCTGGCGCGTCACCCGCCGCCACCTGCTCCCGGCAGTGCTGCCACAAGCCGGACTCGCGGCCGTCCTCATGGTGCCGCACGCCATGTGGCACGAATCCGCCCTGTCGTTCCTCGGCCTCGGCCTCCCCACCCACCAGGCCAGCCTCGGCAACCTCGTCCAGAGCGCCCGCTCGTCCCTCCTCGCCGGCGACTGGTGGCCCACCCTCTTCCCCGGCCTCTTCCTCATCATCCCCACCCTCGCCATCGCCGGACTCGCCGGCGCCTGGCGCGAACGCATCAACCCCCGCCGCCGATCGGAGCTGATGCTGTGACCGTCCTCAGCGTGCACGGCCTGTCCGTACGCTTCCGGATGCGCGGCGGCCACCACGTCGCCGCCGTCAGCGACGCCACCTTCGACCTCGCCGCCGGCGAATGCCTCGCCCTCGTCGGCGAGAGCGGCTGCGGCAAGTCCGTCCTCGCCTCCGCCCTCCTCGGCCTGCTCCCCGGCAACGCCCAGACCGCCGGCACCGCACACGTCACCCGACCCGGACACACCGCGGACCCGACCAGGACGACGGACGCCGAACGGTTCGGCACCGGGCCGCTGGGCACCGAACCGCTCGGCACCGAACTCCTCGGCGCCGACGAACGCACCCTCGCCCGCACCGTACGAGGACGGCTCATCGGCCTGGTACCGCAGAGCCCCGCCGCCCACCTCACCCCGGTACGCACCGTCCGCGCCCAACTCGAGGAAACCCTCCGGGCCCTCACCCCCACCCCCAAGCGCACCCTGCGGGCCGCAGCCGAACAAGCCGCCGCCCGCACCTCCTTCCCCGCCGACCGCCTCGACCGCTACCCCCACGAACTCTCCGGCGGCCTCGCCCAGCGCGCCGCCACCGCACTCGCCCTCATCGGCGACGCGCCCCTGCTCCTCGCCGACGAACCCACCACCGGCCTCGACCGCGCCCTCGTCGACCGCACCGCCGACGAACTGCGCCGCCACACCGACGACGGCCGCGCCCTGCTCCTCATCACCCACGACCTCGCCGCCGCCCAGCGCGTCGCCGACCGGGTCGCCGTCATGTACGCCGGACGCATCGTCGAACTCTCCGACGCCACCACCTTCTTCGGCGACCCCGGCCCCCGCCACCCCTACGCCCGTGGCCTCCTCGACGCCCTGCCCGAACGCGCCTTCACGCCCGTCCCCGGCATGCCCCCCGCACTCAGCGACCTGCCCGAGGGCTGCGCCTTCGCCGCACGCTGCACCCGGGCCACCGATGTGTGCGCCACACGCCCCGCGCTCACGGACGGCGTGGCCTGCCACCACGTACCCGCGGAGGCCACCCGTGCTTGAACTCCACCGGCTCACCGCGGGCTACGAACGCCGCGCCCCCGTCTTCCACGACGTCACCCTCACCGTGACCCCCGGCGAAGCCGTGGGCCTGCTCGGCCCCAGCGGCTGCGGCAAGTCCACCCTGGCCCGGGTCGCGGCCCTGCTGCACCAGCCCTACGCCGGCCACGTGGTCCTCGACGGCGCCCCCGTCACCCGCTGGCGCCACCGGACCCCACGCGCCCAGCGCACCGCGCTCGGCGTGGTCTTCCAGCAGCCCCGCATGTCCGCCGACCCGCGCCTGCGCCTGCGCGACCTGATCGCCGAACCCCTCCGCGCCACGGGCCGCCGCACGGAAGCGGACGCCCGGGTCGCCGAACTGGCCGACACGGTCGGCCTGACCCCTGACCTCCTCACCCGCCGCCCGCACGAGGTCAGCGACGGCCAGCTCCAACGCGCCTGCCTGGCCCGCGCCCTGGTCCTCGAACCCCGCTGGCTGGTGTGCGACGAGATGACGGCGATGCTGGACGCTTCGACGACGGCGGCACTGGTCGGCGCGGTGGAGGACTACCGCATCCGTACGGGCGCTGGCCTGCTGGCGGTGGGGCACGATCGGATACTGCTGGAGCGGTGGTGTGACCGGACGGTGGACTGGGAGGAGCTGACGGCGGGGGACTGACGGCTGGCGACTGACAGGTGACAGACGACGGCTGGCAGATAACAGATGACGGCTGACGGCCGACAGATGACGGCTGACAGCCGACAGATGACAGCTGACCGACGACAGCGGACAGATGACAGCTGACGGACGGCAGATGACAGACGACGGCTGGCCGATGACGACTGGCAGCCGACGGATAACAACTGATGGACGGCAGCTGACAGCCGTGCACTGAAGGACAGCCACAGACGCACGAACCAGTAACGGCAGATCAGCCAACTCTCGGCAGGTACCTGCCCGCACTCCGTACCGCGTCGCATACTCGGACCGCCCGCCGACGCCCAGGCGGTGCCCCGCACCCGTCCACGGGAGGTCCCCATGGCACCCACGTCCCGTCGCGCCGCCGCCATCGCCCTCGCCGCCACGGCCGCAGGCCTGGCCGCGCCCCGTCTCGCCGGATCCGCCCAGGCCGTCGCCGCCCGCCGACCGCGCGGCCCCAGGCCCCTGCGGCGTGCCCACGCGCACAACGACTACCTGCACGTCCGCCCCCTGTACGACGCCCTGGCGCAGGGTTTCACCAGCGTCGAGGCCGACGTCTTCCTGGTGGACGGTGACCTCCTCGTCGCCCACGAGGAGACCGACCTCGACCCCACCCGCACGCTGCGCTCGCTCTACCTCGATCCGCTGCTGGCCCGTGTCCGTGCCCATCGCGGCCAGGTGTACCCGGGCTGGCGCGAGCCGGTGCAGCTCCTCGTGGACATCAAGGCCGACGGCGCCGCCGCGTACCTGGAGCTGCACCGTCAACTCTCCGCCTACCGCAGCATGCTGAGCGCCTACTCCCACGGCAGGGTGCGCCCCGGCGCCGTGGTCCCGGTGGTGTCCGGCGACCGGGCCGCCCGCGTGCCCATGGAGGCCCAGCGGCTCCGCTACGCCTTCTACGACGGCCGTTTCGACGACCTCGGCGGCGCTGCCGGAGCGGAGCTGATCCCGCTGCTCAGCGGCAGCTGGTCGGACACCTTCACCTGGCAGGGCTCGGGCCCCTTCCCGGCCGCCGAGCGCGCGAAGCTGCGGTCCCTGGTGGCTGCCGCCCACGCCCGGCGGCAGCGGGTCCGCTTCTGGGCCACGCCCGACACGCCGGGGCCCGCCCGCGACGCCCTCTGGCGTGAACTCCTGGCCGCCCGCGTCGACCACCTCAACACCGACGACCTGGCGGGACTGGCCCGCTTCCTGCGCGAGCACGGCGAGTGAAGCGCGCGTTCCCGCCCGGCTGAGCTGCGAGCATCACCGTATCGGGCGGTATCCGTGGAAGTCGCTCAACTCACCGCGTACGGACGGTGACCGGAGTTACGCGGCGTCAACACCCATTCGGCGTACGCGCCGTTCGCCGTCCATCCCGTCACCCTCCGCCACACTGGCCGCCGAGAGCCCACGGCGCGACCCGCGCGCCGTGCGGTCGAGGAGGCTTCGATGGCGCTGTCCGTGTCCGTTGTGCTGCTCTTCCTGATCCTGGCGGTGATCTTCGTACGCAGCGGCGGCCTGAAGGTCTCGCACGCGCTGGTGTGCGTCCTGCTCGGCTTCTTCCTGGCCGGTTCGAGCATCGCGCCCACGATCCGCGACGGCGTCTCCGGTGCGGCGGGCATCGTCGCCGGCCTCAAGCCCTGAAAGTCGCCTCTGCCTCCTCTCCGTCTCCTGGGCGGCGCGGCTTCCACGGCGGTTCGGCCCTGAGCCTCCGTCCTGTTGCCCGATCATGAACTGCCCGTGAAAGCACGGGCAGTTCCATGTACATCTCAAGTTCCCGCCCCTAGCGTCGGGCGCCATGTCGAAGCAGCCCCCGAAACCCTCGTCCCCGCCGCGGCGTGTGCTGGCCCTGGTCGTCGCCATGTGCGCGGCCGTGCTGGTGGCCCCCGCCCCGGCGGCCGTCGCGGACGAGATCCCCAAGGCTCCCGGCCACCGGCTCGTCAGCGGCTACGAGGGCGCCCCGGCCACCGCAGCCCCCGTACCGGGCCAAGCCCCGCCCCAGCACCCGTACTTGGCCCCCAATGGTCGCAGTGGCATGCACGCGGACGCGGCCGGGAGCGGCACCCACCCCTACTCCGGCCCGCTGGGCCGCAACCCCTCCGTCACCAGCGAGAAGATCGCCCCGCTCGGTGGCGAATGCGCCACCGCGACCTTCGACGCGGCCGGCCGACTGGTCACCGTCTGCGGTACGTTCACCGGGTTCCTGCTCAAGCTCCTCGATCCGCGCACCCTGGCCACCCTCGCCGAGTACAAGCTGCCCCAGCGCTCCTCGACGGTCGAGGCGATCACCCGCCTGGACTTCGAGAAGATCTTCAAGGACACCTCCGGTGGCGCCTACTTCTACCTCGACGACCGTGACCGCGTGGTGCTCGCCGACTCCCGCCAGCACGTGCTGCGCATCGCGCACCGGCAGGCGGCGGACGGCAGTTGGAGCTTCGTCGTCGAGGACGACTGGGACCTGACGGGCCAGGTCCCGCACGACTGCGTCAGCTGGACGAACCTCTTCCCCAGCGGCACCTGCGACCCCGTGACCTCCGTGATGCCCGACTGGCAGGGACGCATCTGGTGGGTCACCCGCCTGGGCCGCGTCGGAACCGTCGACCCGGGGACCGGCGCGATCCGCTCCGTACAGCTGTCCGGGGAGGAGATCCAGAACTCGTTCTCCGTCGCCCAGGACGGCGTGTCCATCGTCTCCGACCACGCGCTGTACAGCTTCCGCGCGGACGCCGACGGCACGCCGGTGGTCCAGTGGCGCCAGACGTACGACCGGGGGACCGGCACCAAGCCCGGTTCCGTGAACCAGGGTTCGGGAACGACCCCCGACCTGTTCGGGGACGGCTACGTGGCCATCACCGACAACGCGGACGACCGCATGAACGTCGTCGTCTACCGTCGCGGCACCGACGTCCCCGCCGACCGCCGCCTGGTCTGCAAGGTCCCCGTCTTCGGCTCCGGTGCCTCCACCACCGACAACTCCCTGATCACCTGGGGCAACAGCATCGTCGTCGAGAACAACTACGGCTACGAGAACCCCAGTTCCCTGCTCCTCGGGCGCAGCGTGGTCGGCGGAGTCACCCGGATCGACGTCCGTGCGGACGGCAGCGGCTGCGACACCGTGTGGCAGAGCGCGGTCCGTTCCCCGTCGACCGTGCCCAAGCTCTCCACTGCCAATGGCCTCCTCTACTTCTACGAGAAGGAGCCCAACAAGCTCGGCATCGACGCCTGGTACCTCACCGTCGTCGACTTCCGCACCGGCGAACGCCGCTGGCGCAAGCTGACCGGGACCGGCATCGCGTACGACAACAACTGGGCGCCGATCACCATCGGACCGGACGGCACGGCGTACGCGGGCGTCTTCAACGGGATCGTCGCGGTACGCGACACCGAGTGACCACCGCCGGGCAGGCCGGGCAGGCGCGTGCCGGGCGGGTCAGGGCAGGGGCGGGCGCGGGCGTGTTCAGCGTACGAACACGCCTATCCCGTTCGGCACCGGCCGCTCCGCGCCCTCGCTGGGGTGATTGAGCACCGTCAACCGGGCGCGCCCGGCCACCAGGGTGGAGGAACCGCCGCCGTCCAGGCTGACGCCGTCCGTGGCGCCGAGGTCGTCGAGTACGCCGGCGACCTCGGCGAGCGTCAGCCCCGTCCGGAACTCCGGAGCGCCGTCCAGGGCCAACAGCAACAACCTCCGGCCCCCGTCGGCGATCCCGGCCGCAGTGCGTACGGCCGCCGTCACCCGGTCCAGACCCGCCACGGGAACACCCCGCGCCAGTACCGGAAGCCCGCCGACGGCGAAGCGGTACGGGACATGGCGGGTGCCCGCCACGAGTCGGTGGCTGATGCGTACTCGGTCGCCGGGCGCGAGCTCGCGCAGCGCCCGGGCCCCGGCCTCCCGCCCCACCAGGACCTCGTTGCCGTCCGGTATCGCACCTGCCCCGGGGGTGTTGGCGACCGACACGACCCGACCACCCCTGACTGTGACTTCGTAGGTGTCCGCACTACAGGGGGCGGCGCGTTGTGTGTCCGTGCCACATGTGGCCCGCACACGCGAGGTGGTGCCCCACTCAGGGGTGAACGCCCCGATCGCGCCCACCGGCAGTGCGTACTGATTGAGGCCCCCCAGCGGCAGCCTCGTGGTATCCGCCGTACCCCTGGCCCCCGCCGTCACGGACCCCGCCAGGGACAGCGTGTCCATCCGCGCGCGACGGTCGGAGCCGACGCCGATCACCGCGCGGGCCGTGGTCCCAGGGGGTAGCGCGGGCCCGAAACGCTGACCGTCCGGCACGGCCGACTTCAGCGCCCGACCGTGCGCGATCGCAGGTCCGACCGGCGCCCCGGTCGCCTCGACGCCCGGGTGCTGGGTCTCGGTGATGTTGAAGAAGTCCCCGTTCACGCCTGCCACCGCGCCCCGCGCGTCCGCGAGCACCGACACGGCGGCCCGCGCTCCGACCGCGCCCGGGTACAGCAGGTCCACGGCCACGCGAGGGTCACGCAGATCCACCGAGAGGAGATGCACGCGAGCTGGCCCCTTGAGGCCCGTCACGTCGAACTGCCGGTAGACCACCCCCGACGCGATCCGCTCCCACGCCACACCCGGCCGCACGGGCCACGGCGCCGCGGCCGCGGTCGCCGAGGGGCCGACCAGGCCGGCGCCGACGACACCGCACCAGACCGCGAGGACCGAAAGGAACGAACGGACACGGACACGGACACGGATACGCGTGCGCGTACGGGTACGAGCACGGGTGCGGGTGCGGCTACAGGTACGGAAATCGATGCCGGTGCGAGTACGAGAGCGGCGTCGCGTCACAGTCCCCCCAAGCGTCCCGTCAACTCTCCCCAATCACAGGGAGGTTGACCAGAAGCGAGGGAAGGCTAGTGCCGCATCAGGCGACGTTTGCCCTGTCGACGACAGCGCGTAGGCGTAGGTCGTCGACGTGACGGTTTCGCCAGCTGATGTATCGGCGGA
>NZ_JBEOYE010000082.1:0-40445 GCF_040296945.1 Streptomyces sp. NPDC001941
GTTTGAGGAGCGGGGGTCCGGGGGCTGGCCCCCGGGACCTGCGCCCTCAACCGCCGGAGGCTTTCGGGAAGGGGCGGGTAGGGGACCCAAAGGCCCGCACCCGGGGCCCGGGCCCGTACACAGGCCCCGCCCCCCCGGAGGGCTACCCCCGGGGATACCGCCCCAGCCACCCCCCATCCCCCCCACCCGCAGCCCCACCCCCGGGCCCGTGCAACGCCACCCCCTGCGTCATCTCCAGCGCGAAGTCGTCCGCCAGCTCCAGCAGCGTCCCCCGCCCCTCCACCCCCGCCAGCCACGACGCCGGCAACGCGGTCTCCCCGTGCATCGCCCCGAGGAGCGCCCCGGTGACGGCCCCCGTCGCGGCGGACGGGCCGTCGTGGTTGACGGAGAGCCGCAGCCCGTGGGCGACGTCCTCCCCGACGAGGGCGCAGTACACGCCGATGGCCAGCGCCTCCTCCGCCACCGCCCCGGTCCCCAGCGCGGCGAGCCGCCCGGGCCCCGGGATCCCCTGGCGCACGGCTCCGAGCGCCTGCTGGAGGGCGTCGGTGACGGCCTGGTGCCCGGGCCGGGTGCCCAGCTGGGCGAGGGCCCGCTGCACGGCGCCGTCGACGCCCTCGCCGCGCGCGAGCCCGTGGACGATGACGGCGAAGGCGCCGGCCGAGAGGTAGGCCGCCGGGTGCCCGTGCGTCTGCGCGGCGCACTCGACGGCGAGCTGGCACACCAGCTGCGGCTCCCACCCGACGAGCAGCCCGAAGGGCGCCGAACGCACCAGGGCGCCCACGTCCCGGGCCGCCGGGTTCTTGGGCTTCTCCAGGGTGCCGAGGACGTCGTCCCCGAGGCCCATGAGGCAGGAGCGGGGCGGGTCGCGGCGGACGTAGAGCCACTCCTGGGAGGCCAGCCACCCGTTGTCGGGGCGCCGTTCGTCGGGCCCCCAGTCGTGCTGGGTGGCGGCCCAGCGCCGGTAGGCCCGGTGCAGGTCGGTGGGCGGGTGCCAGGCGCCGGTGTCGCGGCGGACCTGGGCGCGGATGAGGCCGTCGACGGTGAAGAGGGTGGTCTGGGTGGCGTACGAGACGGCGCCGAGGCGGCCGTACGCGGGGACGGGTTCGGCGAGCCCGGCGCCCCCGTGGGCGTCGCGGATCTCGTCGAGCGAGAGCCCGTCGACGCCGAGGCCGAGCGCGTCACCGATGGCGGCGCCGAGGAGGCAGCCGCGCACCCGGGAACGGAAGTCCTGCTGCTCCGTACGCCCCCAGACGCCCGTCGCTGCTGTCACCGCGCCCCTCCCCGGAAAGTGGCTCAGGGCCATCACCCTATGCGACCGGAGGTGCTCGTTCGAGTACCCGATCGTTATGTCAACGGACGCCCGGGGGGCCGCTTTTGACCGGGTTGGAGGGGGCGGGGAGTGAAGCCGGGGCCCGGGTCGGTTCCGCCGGGTACCGCGCGGCCCTGCCGCAGCCCCGCCTCACGCGGCTGTCGCCTCGCGGCACGTGGCGCAGCGGCCCGGGGCGCGGGACCGGAAGGCGCGTTCGCAGCCGTCGCAGGTCTGGAGGGGGTCGGGCGCCCTGGGCGCCGCCGGGAGCGGGGGCGGTTCCAGGGCCGTGAGGCGGTACGCCAGCAGCCCCGCCGCTGATCTGAGCCCGTCGGGGAGCGCGGCGGTCAGGGTCCGCCGCACCGCCTCCGGCGGCACGCCCCGCTCCAGCCACGCCTCCACCCCGGGCGCCAGCCGCTCCACGTCCCGGGCGCCGAGCAGCAGCCGGGGGTCGTGGGCGCGCAGGCCGGAGAGGAGGGAGGCGGCGGGGGTGGTCTCCGGGGGCGCGGGTGCGGGCGGCGCCTGCGGTACGGGACGCGGTGCGGGTGGCGCGACCGGGGGACGCGGCTCCGGCTCGGCCGCCCGACCCCGCTGGGGCCGCTCGGCCTGGTCGTGCTGGCCGGGCTGGTTGTACGAGACCGTGCGCGTCACCACGCGCCCACCCGCACCCCGCTCCCGGGTGCGCGCCAGGTACCCGTGCTCCTCCAGCTCCCGCAGCGCCCGGGCGATCCGGTGCTCGCTCTCCGGGAAGCGCGCCGCGAGGAACCGGATGCCGATGCGGCTCCCCTCGGGGAGCGACTGGATGTGCACGGCCAGACCGATCGCGAGCAGCGACAACTCGCGGTGCTGGGCGAGGTGGTTGCCGACCACGGTGTAGTGACGGGAGTGGCGGAAGTTGACGTGGGCGACACCGGATCGGGGGGCCGTCGGCGGAATGGATCGCGGGGCGCGCACGGGCGCGTTAGGCTGCTTCAAAGCCATCGGGAAGGTCTTTCTTCCGCAGTGGTAGCCATCAGGAAGGGATCGCTTCCTAGGTGGTCAGGCCCTCGATCGGGATGCCAGTCCCGGCCGGGGGCCGTCGCATGTCTGGGGTTGTCGCGGCGAGCATATGCCCATGAACGGCCGCGAAATCCAGCCCAGTTGGAATGAATCACCTGTGTGGGTGACGTGCGGTGCGGGGGGCTGGGGGAGGGGTTGGAGGGGTAATTCCCCACGGTTCTTCAAAAGCTTTTGTCGCGCGGGCGACCACGTCCCGGTACCCCGCGCCACGGCCAACCGGGTCGCGGCCCGTGTGATGCGGACGAGGGGAACGAACCCGCCCATACCGCCCCGTCCGACGACGCCTGTCCAGGGCCTGTCCAGCGGCGTCGGGGCTGTCGACGGGGGTGGTCCCAGCTCCGTGCGGGCCACCCGGTAGGGCCCCGCCCCCGTGCGCCCGGGCCCGCACCCCCCGGCATTCGGGCGGTCCCCGGAACCGGCGGCGCGCCGCCGTGTCGCTTGTCGGACAAGAGTGATCACATGCTCCTGAACCGAGCGCCCTCGCGGCCACGCACGTCCAGGAGCCCGCCCCATGCGTCGACCAGCCCCCGCCCTCGGCCTCGCCGCCGCCCTCCTCGGACTGGCCGTCCTCCCGTACCCCCAGCAGGCCCGTGCCGTGGACTCGTACACCGTGAAGGGCTGTGTCGCCGATGCCGCCGGCGGCACCCCCGCCCCGGACGTGGTCGTGCACCCCTCCTGGCTGGCCAACGGGCAGATCGCGGCGGTCCAGAACGTCTCCGGAGCCGTGAACCCCGACCTCGCCAAGCCCCCGCCCGGCCGCCTCTTCTACGGCGTTCCGCTCTGCGTCGTGGGCCCCGTGGTCGACGGCGTGGTGACCCCCGCACGCTGGGCCTTCTGCATGAACTACCCCCTGCGCGCCTGCGGCGAGGCCCCCTTCCTGCCCTCCGGCAGCACGCGCGGCGGGCGGGCGGACCTCAGCGACCGGGACCGGGCCAGGCTCGCCCACGTACTCACCGCCGAGGCCGACTACACGGACCGCGCCACGCGCCGCAGGACCCAGCTCCTCGTGTGGTGCGTCACCGAGGGGCTCGGCGCCAACGCCCCCGCCCCGGAGGGCGGCCCCTACGGCGACCTGAAGTGCCCCGACTGGCCGTCCGTCGACCCGACGCTCAAGACCAGCCCGAAGATCGAGGTGACGGCAGCCCAAGAGCCCGCCGAGCCCGGCGCCGAGCTGCGCTTCCCCGTCGCCTCCGACGTGCGCCGTACGCGGATCGAACGCAGCGGCATCGACACGCTGACCGTCTGCGCGGGCAGCCCCGGCACCCTGGTCGACGGCCAGCTGGAGCTTCCCGCCGGCACCGGGCGTACGGAACTGTGCGGCACCCGGGCGGAGTCCGGCACCGGCACCGTGCGGGCCGAGGCGGAGGACCACACGCTGACCTCGATGGAGTTCCTGGTCACCAACGGCGGCGCCGACGACTGCCAGGGCTTCGTCACCTCGCGCCCGCGGCCCAGGGCCCTGTCGTCGCAGGCCGAGGGGACCTGGCGCCGCCCCACGCGCCCGACACCGCCCGTGGCCACACCGCCCGTGGCGACACCGCCCGAGCCCACTCCCCAGACCCCGGTCCCGCCCGTGCTCACACCACCGGTCGTGGCCCTCCCGCCCGTGCTCACACCCCCGGTCGTGGCCGTCCCGCCGCGTGCCGACGAGGTGCCCGACCCGCAACTCCCCGTCCTCGACCCGCCCGTGGTCGCCCCGCCGGTCCTCGTACCGCCCGTCGCCGTACCGCCTGTGGTCGACCCGCCCGTCGCCGTGCCCCCCGTCGCCGTCCCGCCCGGACGCCCCGACTCCACGCCGGACCCCGACCCGTCACCCCTCCCGAAGCCCTCGCAGGCCCCCTCGCAACCCCCCGCGCAGCCGTCCCCCTCCGCGTCCGACCCCGGCGTCACCCCGCCGGAGCAGCCCCCCACCGGCGACACCCCCGTGCCGCCCCAACTGCCCGACACCGGAGCCCCGGTGACTCCCGGGCAGGGGCTGCTGGCCGGGGCGCTGCTGGTGGCCGTGGGCGCGGGCTCGGTGTTCGCGAGCCGGCGCGGGAAGAGGGCCCGGGCCTGACGTCCGTCGTGCCGTCCGACGTCCTCCCGGACCGTCGGACGGCACGCCCGGTGTCACCTGCGGAACGCCTCCGCCAGGTCCCCGACCTCCGACGCCGGCGGCGCCTCCACCCTGACCGGCTTGTCGTAGCCGGTCACCGTGATCTTCATGTCCGTCGGGCCCGTGCTCCCCTCGGCGCGGGTGCGGAGCTGCTTCAGGCGGTCCTTCGCGTCGATCCAGACCTCCATGTCCACGCTCTCGACGCCGGTCTTCGCGTACTGGTCGATCGCGTTCTGCTGGGCCTTGAGACCGGCGCCCCGGTTGCCGTTCTCCTTCAGGGCCGCCCGCAGCTGCTCCAGGGTCACGGTGCCGGTGTAGTGCGTGGTGTCCACCCCGTCGACCTTCTCCGTGCCCGCCTCCTTCAGGTCCTTCGCGTCGGCCAGGCCCGCCAGCGTGGAGACCGGGTTCTGCTGGACGCCGTCGGCGACGCCCGGCATCTTGCCGGTGTCCACCTTGAGCCACGACTTGCCGTTCTTGGCGGGCGCGGGCGTCTTCATGAAGAACTGCTGGCCGATCAGCCGGAACTCCATCCCCGCGGCCCCGGCACCGCCACCCGTCCCGGCCCCCGCCCCACCCGCCGGCGCGCCCATCGTCATCCGCATCGCCACCGGGTCCATCGACATCTCGGCCTTCGCCTCGAACGCCTGGCCCCCGGCCGCGCTGCCCTTCATCACGTACGACAGCGACGTCAGCTCGCCGCTCTGCTTCGCCGCGGCCTGGATCACCTGGGCCGGGCTCGCGGCACCGTCGTCGCCGCCGCCCGAACCGGACGCCGCCTTGACGCCACCGCCACCACCCCCGCCGCACGCCGCCGTGGCGGCCAGGGCGATGACGGTGAGGGCGGCTGCTCCGTAGTGCCTGCGCATGTGTACGTGCTCCCGGGTCGGCGTCTTTACCCCGAAATTAGCCGAATGTTCGCAAACATGCAGATAGGCGGGGTGGGGGCGGGGCGGAGTGCGGCGCCTCCGGCAGGGGGTGCGGGACCGAGGTCCCGCACCAACCGCGGGCGCCCCCAGGCGACTTACCCGACTCCGCCCGGCCGCCCCGGGACCAAAGTCCCCGAATCCCCGGCGCCCCCGCCTCCGTCCCCGTCCGCGTCCCCGTCCGCGTTGACGATGCCGATCACCGCGTCCCGCTCCTCCGTGTCCTCGGGCCGGACCAGCCCCACCACCACGTACAGGACCAGCGAGACCGCCAGCGGCACCGACACCTGCCACTGCAGCGCCACGTCGGTGCGGGCCGTGCCCGTCAGGTCGTAGTTGAGGAAGAAGAAGGCGAGCAGCCCGCACGCCCAGCTGGTGAGCGCGGCCGTCGGGCCCGAGCGGCGGAAGGGGCGCAGCAGGCCCAGCATGAACGGGATCGCGATCGGGCCCATCAGGCCCGCCACCCACTTGATGACGACCGAGATGATGTCCTTGAAGGTGGGGGAGTTGACCTGCGTCGCGATCGCCATCGACAGGGCGAGGAACGAGATCGTGGACCAGCGCGCCGCCACCAGGCCGCCCCGCTCGCTCCACCCGCGCGCCCGCTTGGACAGGACCGGGGCGATGTCGCGGGTGAAGACGGCCGCGATGGCGTTGGCGTCGGAGGAGCACATCGCCATGGTGTGGGAGAAGAAGCCGACGATGACCAGGCCCAACAGGCCGTGCGGAAGCAGCTGTTCGGTCATCAGGGCGTACGAGTCCGAGGCGTCCGGCTTCTGCGCCTCCACCAGCAGCGGCGCGCACCACATGGGGAAGAACAGGACCGCCGGCCAGACCAGCCACAGCACCGCCGAGAGCCGGGCCGAGCGGGTGGCCTCGCGGGCGCTGCCCGTCGCCATGTAGCGCTGGGCCTGGTTCCACATGCCGCCGTTGTACTCGAAGGTCTTGATGAAGAGGAACGCGAGCAGGAAGGTCACGGTGTACGGGCCCGCCGTCGGGGACGCGTGGCCTTCGGGCAGCTGGTCCCAGACGGTCCAGAGCGTGGAGAAGCCGTCCAGCTTCGACATCACCGCGAGCAGCATCGCGAGCCCGGCGAACAACTGGATGACGAACTGGCCGAGTTCGGTGAGCGCGTCGGCCCAGAGCCCGCCCACCGTGCAGTAGACGCCGGTGATCACGCCGGTGATGAGGATGCCCTGGTCGAGGGAGAGTCCGGTGAAGACGGACAGCAGGGTGGCGATCGCGGCCCACTTCGCGCCCACGTCGACGATCTTCAGCAGGACGCCGGACCAGGCCAGGGCCTGCTGGGTCTTCAGGTCGTACCGGGTCTTCAGGTACTCCAGCGGGGAGGCCACGTGGAGCCGGGAGCGCAGCCGGTTGAGCCGGGGCGCGAAGGCCTTGGCGCCGATGAAGATGCCGATCGCGATGGGCAGCGACCAGGTGACGAAGGACGTAACGCCGTAGGTGTAGGCGATGCCCGCGTACCCGGTGAACATCACGGCGCTGTAGCCGGACATGTGGTGCGAGATGGCGGAGAGCCACCAGGGCATCTTGCCGCCCGCGGTGAAGAAGTCGGAGACGGTGTCCACGCGCTTGTGGGACCACACGCCGATGGCGACCATCACGCCGAAGTAGCCGATGAGCACGGCCCAGTCGAGACTGTTCATTCCCCCTCCAGGGGTCCGCCTTGTGAACGTCTGTCCATGTGGGTGCTCTTCGTCAGTACGTCCGCGGTACGTCCGCTCAGCGGCGTCGGCGTCCCCGTGCGGGAGCGGGGACTGCCGGGATTGAACCGTCGGGCGAGGGGGCGGGTCAATACATTCACGGTCAGGGATGTGAACGCAGGTCAGAAAGCAGAACGATTTTGCCCGCTCTTGACCTTCGGGGTTGTTGTCCGGCCCGGGACGGCGGCCACACGATGAGCGGGCACTTCGTCAGGTCCCTTTACATGCGAAGACGCGTACGCACACACGAGAACGGCCGCACGGGATGCGGGTCCCGTGCGGCCGGAGCGAGGAGGTAGCCCTGGTGCGGTCAGCCCTACCGCATGATCTCCCCGGCGTTCACGAGGAGTTGCTGCCCCGTGATCGCCCGCGCCCGGTCCGACGCCAGGAACGCCACCGCGTCCGCGACGTCCCCGTCCGTGGCCAGCTCGGGCAGCGCCATGCGCTCCGTGAGCCGGCGCAGCACCTCCTCCTCCGCCACCTGCTCGGTGTGCGCGGTGAACTGCACGTAGGCCTGGACGGGCGGGCCCCACATCCAGCCCGGCAGCACGGTGTTGACCCGGACCCGGTGCGGGCCCAGCTCGCGCGCCAGCGAGTACGCGGCCGAGGTGAGCGCCCCCTTGGACGCCGCGTACGCCGCCTGGCGCACCTGTGAGGGCGCCGCGATGGCCGACTGGGTGCCGATCACGACCACCGAGCCGCCCCGCTCCTTGAGCGCGGGCAGGCAGGCGCGGGTCATCCGGAGGGTGCCGAGGAGGTTGACGTCCAGGACGCCCTTCCAGGTGTCGAAGTCCGCGTCCTCCAGACCGCCGAAGTAGCTGTCCCAGGCGGCGACGTGGACCACGGCGTCGATCCCGCCGAAGCGCTCGACGGCGAGCGCGGCGAGGGCCTCGCACTGCGCCTGGTCGGTGATGTCGGTGGGCAGCAGGGCGGTGCGGGTGCCGCCCGGGTCGATCTCGGCGGCGGTCTTCACGAGGTTCGCCCCGGTGCGCGCGCCGAGCACCGCGTTGCCGCCGTCCCGCACCACCGTCGCGGCGATCTGGTGGCCGAGCCCGGCACCGACGCCCGACACGACGACGGTCTTCCCCTGGAGCAGCATCCGGTGCCTCCCGACTCTGGCCAAAGATCTGACGGCCCGTCAGAGTAGGTCCCGCACACGGACTTGGGAAGGGGTACGGATGAGTGAGGACACCCGCAGCGACGTGTACGCCGAGCTGGCCGGGGTGGGCCCGTACGGGGTGCACCCGGGCCACGCCCTGATCACCATGGTCGAGCCGCACCCGGGCCACGAGTACGCCTACAACCGCTGGTACGAGGACGACCACTACTACGCCGGCGCGATGGCGATGCCCTGGATGTACGCGGGGCGCCGCTGGGTCGCGACCCGCGAACTCCAGCTGATGCGCTACCCGGAGAAGTCGGCGGTGGCCCAGCCGGTCACGTCGGGCTGCTACCTCTCCACGTACTGGATCACCGACGGGCGCTACGACGACCACATGAAGTGGACCGTCGGCATCAACAAGCGGCTCAACCGCGACGGGCGGGTCTACCAGGACCGCACCCACGTCTTCACGTCCTTCCAGGACCACGAGGCCACGGTCTACCGCGACGGCGCGGCCGGACCCCGCGACTTCCACGCCCTGGACCACCCCTACGCGGGCCTGGTCCTCGAAGTGGTCGACGCCCACGGCCCGGAGGAGCGCACGGCCCTCCTGGAATGGCTGCGATCCCGCCACCTCCCCAAGCGCCTGGCGGGCTCCCCGGCCGCCCTGGTGACGCTTTTCCGCCCCACCCCGCTGCCCGGCGACCGGATGACGTACGTCAAGCAGGTCGAGGGCGTCGACACCCGCCTGACCCTGCTCTGGTTCCTCCAGACCGACCCGGCGGAGGCCTGGACCCCGCACTTCACGGGCCTGGACGAGGAGGTCGCGGCGACGGGCCTGGGCCGGGTGGAACTGGTGGCCCCGTTCATCCCGACGGTCCCGGGCACGGACCGGTACGTGGACCGGCTGCGGTAGCCGTCACGGGCGGGGCGGGTCGCCGTCGCGAGCGGGGGCCGGTGGCCGGGGCGGGCCGGGGCCCGGGCAGGGCCGAGCCCCCTCGGCCAGGACGGCGGACCGGTCGAGAGGGCTCTTCGTGTGGTGCTGCGGTACGGCTAGAGCGCGCTGGTGGTGACGTCCCGCACGAACGCGTTCCAGGTCGCGGAGGCGAAGTGGAGGTTGGGGCCGTCCACCACCTTGGAGTCCCGGACCGCGATGGCGGCGGTGACGGGGGACTTGACCTCGACGCACGCGCCGTTGCCGGTGGAGTAGGAGGACTTGATCCACGAGGCCTGGGCACCCTGCTGAATTGCCATGATCACTCCGGTTCAACCAGTGAGGTTTGCGCCAACGTGCTTGCTGGCGTGATCGACGCTACTCGCTGGCCCCGCCGGGCGAGACGGTCGTTCACTCGACCGGATGGCATATTCCAAGCGGGCTTCCCCCGCGAGGCCGCCGCGGTGTACCGTACCGGCCTCCCTTCGCGCCCTCGCTGTCAAATCGCTTGTCAGAAAGGCGAGTTGGGCCGCGCTGACCTGCGGGGATCATCCCCGCGCGTACTCCTTCATGATGGTCGTGATGAACTCCCGCGTCTGCTCCACGTTCAGCGCCTGGGCCCGCAGGTGCTCGTACATCACGCTGTACTTCTGCACGTCGTTGGCCTTCTCCAGGTAGAGGTCGCTGGTCACGCCCTCCAGGTACACCACGCTGGAGTCGGCCGCGTCCGGGAACTCCAGGATCGCGTACTGCCCGTTGATCCCCGGGTGCGCGCCCATGTCGAAGGGCAGCACCTGCACCGTCACGTGCGGCAGCCGCGACTGCTCCACCAGGTGCTCCAACTGCTCCACCATCAGGGCCCGGTTGCCCACCACCCGGCGCAGCGCCGACTCGTCGATCACCGCCCACAGCCGCAGCGGGTGCTCCTCGTCCTTGACCCGCTCCTGGCGGCGCGCGCGGACGTTGACGCGCTTCTCGATGTCCTGCTCGGTCGACTCCGGCAGCGCGCCGTGGATCAGCGCCTCCGCGTACTGCCGGGTCTGGAGCAGGCCCGGGACGACCTGGGGCTCGTACACCCGCAGGCTCGCCGCGTCCGTCTCCAGGCCGATGTAGACGCTGTACGGGATGTCGCCGAAGGCGTGCCACCAGCCCTGCTGACGGCTGTCCTTGGCCATCTGCATCAGCGAGTCGACGATCCGGTGGTCCTCGACCTCGTACACCCCGCACAGGTCGCGGACGTCCCGCTGGCTGATGGAGCGACGGCCGTTCTCCAGGCGGCTGATCTTCGACTGCGAGACGAGCAGGCGCTCCGCCACCTCCTCCGCCGTCATGCCCTTGAGCTCCCGGAGCCGGCGCAGCTCCTGGCCCAAGCGACGTCGCCGTACGGTCGGGTTGACGTTGGACGCCACGGAAACTGCACCTCCGGTCGCGTAGCTGTGCGTATCTACTGTTCAGCAGACTGCCACCAATGGCGCCGTCCCCGCTGGAAAACGGGCACACAGTGCTCCGCACGCGAACGCGGGGCCGCCCTGGAAGGCGGCCCCGCGGTCATGCGGCTCCCGAACCGGGTCATGGGGACGTCGGTGCGGCGGTGGTACGCGTGGTTCTGCCGGTGCGCGTGCGCCCGGTGGTGCTCGGTGTCCGGGTGCTCAGTGGGCGGCGACGCGGGCCATGCCGCGACGTGCGCCCTCCTGCACCGGGACGGCCGGCCTGCCGTTCGGCACGGCCGGGTTGCGGCGCGGCTGTGCGGCCGCGCCGTTCTGGACGTCCATCACGGCGTGCGCCACGAGGCCGCCCATCGGGTCGTGCCTGATCAGGTCCCGGAGCCTGGAGCGCGACGAGCGCCCCTCGTTCCCGGGGTAGAGGTGCTTGCCGAGACCGACCGCGTGGGCCAGCGCGGCGAGCGCCGCGGTCCGCGGGTCCGGCGGTACGCCGGTGCGGATCGCTGAATCGAGCCGGGACCTGATCTCCCGGCTGATCGCCGTGTCCGTCGCCTGGTAGCGAGTCGTCGGCAACACCCCGCACATCTGTCCCGCCACGGCATGCACCATGCCGCACCGCTCCAGGTGCGAGAGATACGTCTGGCGGAGCCCAAGCCTGGGCCCGCCGATCCAGTGGACCGCGCGCACCGGACTGCCGCGCCTGCGCAGCAGTTCCAGTGCGGAGTCCAGGGTCGGATCTCCGGTCGGCCGTGGCATCACCACGGCGATACGATCCCCGTCTGGGGCTATCCGTCCCGCCAGAGCCAGCTCCACTAGCTGTGCTCCGGCGAGGCCGAGGTCGAGCGACTGCGGCTGCGCTGTGGTACCCGTGGCCGGGTCCAGAGCGAGCAGCAGAAGCTCCTCCGGAATTGTTCTGCGGCTCCTGCCCATCCATGCCTCCCCGCGTGGATGAATGACAGGGTGACCCCTCTCACATTCATCTGTCGAGAGCGCCTGGGTGGTTCGTACGGGAACCAGTAGGTATGTCGTTCTCGTCTAGCCACGAGAGCCCGGGGTTCACACAGGACACTGGTACATGGTTCGGACACCGTGCCCCGGCGCGGTTCACTGGTCGTACAGCGTTGGCGTTAGCGGTTGAGGAGGCACGGTGGCGGGCGAGTCCCCCGACAAGTCGGAGCAGCGGAAGTCGTCGGGGGAGACGGCTCCGGGCGAGCGCGACCCGCGACTGGCCGTCGCGTCGGTCCCGCGCGGCCCCGAGCCCGGAACGGAGTCCGGCTCTGCCGAGGGTGACGCCCGCCTCCGGGCCGCCGTGGCCGCCTGGGTCCAGAGCGCCGACGACGCCGAAGAGCGTTCGGAGGCGGAGACGCGCATGATGCCCGAGGCGGTTCCCGCCCAGGCGGGGGAGCGCGAGGGCGGGGACGCGAAGGCCGCTGGGGACGATGGGTCCGATGCGGCTGATGGGTCCGGTGGGGACGACGAGGCTGACGCCGGTGACGGCGCCTCCGACGAGCCGAAGGCCGATCAGGCCACCGCCGTGTTCCGTACGCCCGTCAAGGCCGAGGAGACCGCGGCGGGCGAGGAGAATGCCGCCGGGGCCGACGAGCCCGAGGCGCCCGCCCCCGACCAGGCCACCGCCGTCTTCCGCACGCTGCCCACCCGCGAGAAGGCCGGGGAGGCCCCCGCGGTGGACCAGGCCACTGCCGTCTTCCGTGCTCCTGCAAAGCCCGAGGAGGGCGAGCAGAGCGAGAAGGGCGAGGAGTCCGGGGCGCGCGACGGGGCGGTGGCGTCCGCCTCCGCCGACGCCGCTTCCGCCGAGGCGCCCGAGGCACCCGAGGCATCTGACGAGCCCGCATCCGCGCCCGAGTCCGACAAGGCCACCGCCGTCTTCCGTACGACCGGGGCGCCGAAGGGCGACCAGGCGACCGCCATGTTCCGCGCCGTCCGCCCCGAGGACGCGGACGCGGAGAAGGCGGACGCGAAGGACGGGTCCGGGCCGGCGGCGGAGGACGACGGCGGTACGGGGGAGGACGCCCCGGGGACCGACGCGAAGAGCGGCCAGGACCGTGGCTCGAAGAGCGGTCCCGAGAGCGGTACGAGCGGTACGGAGGAGGCCGAGGGCGACGACAAGGCCGCCCCCTCCTGGGCCGCCAAGGACTCCCGCGCCCTCGACAACCCCACCACCGCGCTCAAGCTCCCCGCCCCCTCGCCGGCCCCGAAGTCCGAGGTCAAGGGCGGTGCGGCGGCCGGATCCACGCCGGTCACCGAGCCGGTCGCCGAGTCCGGGTCCGGGCGGAAGCCCGAGTCGGACGCCGAGCGCACCAGCCAGTTCGTGCCGCTGCGCTCCGACGACGTACGGACCACCGCGTCGCCCCAGGCCAAGCCCGCGCCCACGGGGAAGACCACGGGCAAGACCACCGACAAGACCACCGGCGAGTCCACCGGGACGCCCGCCGCGAAGGCCACCGGGGCACCTGCCGGGAAGCCCGCCCCGAAGCCCGCCGAGCGACCCGCCGAGCGGACCGCCACGTCGGCGGCGCCGGTCGTCCCGGCCGCCGGCGCCCCGGGGGCCGCGTCCCTCGGCGAGGCCGAGCGGACCCGGCAGCAGCCGATGCCGCCCAGGCCCCCGCTGGACCTGCTCGCCGAGCTGACCAACACCCCGCCCCCGGCTCAGACGCCCGTCCGTACCGTGGTCCGCCGGGTCAAGATCTGGACCCCGCTGATCCTGCTCGTACTGATCGTCTTCGCGGTCGTACAGATGGTGCGCCCGCTGCCGCCCCCCACCCTGAAGCTCACGGCCGCGGCCGAGCAGACCTTCGAGGGCGGCGAGCTGAAGCTGCCGTGGCCCGGCGAGGGCGCGGCGGCCGTCGACGTCGACGGCATCGGTTCGATGGGCAGGTCGGGCGCGGCGAACAAGCCGACCCCGACGGCGAGCACCGCCAAGGTGATGACCGCGTACATCATCCTGCGCGACCACCCGCTCAAGGGCCAGGAGCCCGGCCCGAGCATGAAGATCGAGAAGGTCACCGAGGTCGAGGGCGTCAAGAACGTCGACGAGTCCCGGGTGGCGGCCAAGGAAGGCGTCTCGTACACGCAGCGCGAGATGCTGCTCATGATGATGCTGCCGTCGGCCAACAACATCGCGCGCCAGCTCGCCCGCTGGGACGCCGGGTCCGAGGCCGCGTTCGTCAAGAAGATGAACGCCACCGCCAAGGAACTGGGCATGACCAACTCGACGTACACGGACCCCAGCGGCTTCAAGTCCTCCACCGTGTCCACGCCCGTCGACCAGGTGAAGCTGGCGAAGAAGGCGATGGAGAACGAGGTCTTCCGCTACGTCGTCAGCCAGCCGAACTTCCAGATGCACGACCTGCCCACGCGCATGGAGAACGGCAACGCCCGCAACCTCCTCCGTCCCGACGCGCACTTCTCCGGCATCAAGACCGGCTCCTCCACCCCGGCCGGCGGCAACCTGATCTGGGCGGCCAACAAGGAGGTCGACGGCAAGAACCGCCGCATCGTCGGCGCGGTCATGGGCATGCAGGAGGGCAGCACCCCGTCCGACAAGCTCTCCAAGGCGCTCGACGCGGCCTACGAGCTGGTCAAGGCGGCCGAGGGCGGCCTCACCTCCAAGGTGCTGGTGAAGAAGGGCCAGGTCGTCGGGTACGTCGACGACGGCCTCGGCGGCCGGACCCCGGTCGTCGCCACCCAGGACCTGAAGGCGCTCGGCTGGTCGGGCGTGAAGGTGAAGCTGGACCTCGCCGACGGTGGCAAGGCCCTGGCCCACACGGCCGCCGAGGGCACGGTGGTCGGCAAGGTCTCCACGGGCTCCGGCACCGGCGAGATCAGCGTGCCGGTCGCGGTCCAGCAGGACCTGGTCGAGCCGGGCACGATGGCGAAGCTGACCCGGGTGGGCTGACGGGCCCCACGGGCCTACGCGCCTCACGGGCCGACGGGCGGGGCTCTCCGCGAGTCCCGCCCCCCGGGGCACGCGAGTCCCGCTCTCCGGGGCACGGGTGGGGGCGCCGGAGAAGCGCCCCCGCCTCACACCCCTCGCACCCCCTCGCCCCCGCACCCCGCCCCGCGTCCCGGACCCCCCGGCACGGCGCGTGCTAGCGTCCCGGGGCAACTCGGGGACGCGGGGACGGCGTCCTCGCAGTCGGGACCGCCCGCCGGACACCCGCCGTCCGCACCGTGCGGCGGGGCCGGCGACCTTCAGAGACCACCAGGCCGGGACGACGTACCGCCGGGACGGCTCCCGGCCGGTGCGGACGCGGGGGAAGACGGAGAGAGCCGAGTGACCACCGCCGAGCCGACACGCGCCGAGGACGTTCCCGGGACCGGGACGCGAATACGGCTGCCCGCTCCCCGGCGCCCGGTCTCCGCGGAGGCCCCGGAGGGCCGGCTGAGGAGCCTGCTGCGCCACCCGGTGGCGGTGACGACGGCGGTGGCCGCGCTCTGCCACGTGCTGTGGTTCTTCTTCTTCGCCAACAGCGGGGGGGACCTGGCCGCCCAGGACGCGTGGGCGGAGTTCGTCGGGCGCCACCCGGACTCGGCGTACAACCTGGCCTGGTACGGGGGGATGCACCCGGTCTCGTACAGCGTGGTGTCGCCGTACCTGATGTCCGTGCTCGGCGTGCGCTCCACGATGATGCTGGCCGGGACGGCCTCGGCCGCGCTGACGGCGCTGATCCTGACCCGGGTGCGGGCCGTCCGCAATCCGCTGGCCTGCTCGATGGCCGGGGTGTTCGCGTTCGTCTGCAACGCACTGTCGGGGCGGGTCACCTTCGGCCTGGGCATGCTGTTCGCGCTGGGCGCGGTCGCGGCGGTCTTCTGCTGGCCGCACAAGTGGCGCTACAAGCGCTGGGCGAAGGCCGCGACGGCGGCGCCGCTGGCCGGCCTGGCGACGGCGGCGAGCCCGGTGGCGGGGCTGTTCCTGGGCGTGGTCGCGGCCGCGCTGTTCCTGCACAAGCGGCGCCCCGGCGCGTACGCGCTCGGGCTCGCCCCGGTCGTGGTGGTGGCGCTGTCGGCGTGGCTGTTCCCCTTCTCCGGTACGCAGCCGATGTCGCTGGGCTCCACGTCGCTGCCGTTCCTGTTCGGCGTGCTGGTCGCGGCGCTGGTGCCGAAGAGCTGGGCGACGGTGCGCACGGCGGCCGCGGTCTACTCCCTGGGCACCCTGCTGACCTGGCTGATCGACTCGCAGATCGGGTCGAACATCTCGCGCCTGCCGATGCTGTTCGCGGGGGTGGCGCTGCTGGCGGTGCTGCCGTACACGGTGCCGCGCTCGCGGAAGTGGTACGCGGTGCTGCTCGCGTTCGCGGGCCTGAACGCCTGGATCGGGTTCAAGGGCGTCGATGACGTGATCCGCACGGCCCCCGACGCGTCCTGGGCGCGCGAGGCGGCGCCGCTGATCAACCAGCTGCAGCAGCTGGGGGCGGAGAAGGCGCGCGTCGAGGTGGTCCCGGCCCGCAGCCACCGGGAGGCGTCCGCGCTCACCCCGTACATCAACCTGGCGCGCGGCTGGAACCGGCAGGCGGACCTCCAGCGCAACCCGATCTTCTACGACGACACCCTGAACCCGGTCAACTACCAGGACTGGCTGGACCGCTGGGCGGTGCACTACGTGGTGCTGCCGAAGGGCGAGCCGGACCCGGGCGGCAAGCAGGAGGCGGAGCTGGTCGACGAGGGCCTGCCCTACCTCAGGCAGGTCTGGTCGGACGCCAACTGGCGCCTGTTCGCGGTCGAGGACCCGATGCCCCTGGCGGACCCGCCGGCGGTGGTCGACAAGGCGGGCGCGAACGAGGTGACGATCCGGGTGTCCACGGCGGGCCGCGTCCTGATCCGCATCCCGTACTCGCCGTGGCTGTCGCTCCTGGACGACCAGGGCAAGAAGGTCGAGGCGCCGTACGAGACGGAGGAGTCCAAGCGCTTGCGCGAGGACGACGAGGAGCGCCGGAAGACGTTCGTGAACCCGTACGGCTGCCTGCTCAAGACGGAGGTGGACTCGGAGGGCGACGAATGGACGGAACTCATCGCCCCCCACCCGGGCACCTACCGCCTGGCGGCCCCGTACAAGATGTTCCCGCGGGGGACGCCTTGCCCGGAGGAGTTGCGGTGAGGAAGAGGGCGGCCTCCCGCCTGACCTGACGAAGGCCCCCGTTCGGTGCGAACGGGGGCCTTCGCGGTACCTCCGGGTCCGGTGGTCCTCTGTTCAAGCCTGTCCAACAGCCTTTACCAGCCATCCTCCGACACGCTTCTTGTCACTGTGACAGGAATCGAACTACCTTTTAAAACATGCAAGATGACGCGTGGTCGCCCACGCCAGTGCTGCTGACGGTCGACCTCGTGGTCCTGACCCTGCGCGAGGGGCGGTTGTGTGTCCTGCTCGTCGAGCGAGGGGAAGATCCTTTTCAGGGCATGAGGGCTCTGCCCGGAGGCTTCCTCAGTCACGCCGGTGAAGGGATCCTGGACGCTGCCCATCGTGAACTGAGCGAGGAAACATCCCTGGCCGCCGGTTCCGTACACCTTGAACAGCTGGCCATCTACGGGGATGCGGGCCGTGATCCACGGGGCCGAGTCGTTTCCGTGGCCCATCTGGCGATCGCACCAGGACTTCCCGAACCCGTCGCTGGAACGGACGCGGTGGACGCAGAGTGGGTCCCCGCGGCGACCGTCCTCTCGGGTGAGCTGGAGCTGGCTTTCGATCACCGAAGGATCGTGACGGACGGGATCGAGCGTGCACGCACCAAGCTTGAGTTCTCCGCGCTGGCCACGGCCTTCTGCGGAGAGCTCTTCACCATCGCCGAGTTGCAGCAGGTGTACGAAGCGGTCTGGGGCATCGGGCTCGACACTCGCAATTTCTACCGGAAAGTCCAAGCCGTAAAGGGATTCATCACTCCCTCGGGCTCGGGACGCAAGACCACGGGAGGCCGGCCCGCGCGTTTGTACAGAGCCGGACCGAAGAGGGTTCTGTACCCGCCACTGATCCGGACTGTGCCACCCGGGACGGAAGAGCACACGGGGGAAGAAGGGGAGTAGATGTCGAAGGACCTGGTGGTGATCCTCACCGCCCTCAATCTCGAGTACCAGGCTGTAAGTCATAGGATGTCCGACCTGCGGGTGCACCGCCATGAACGTGGGACACGGTTCGAAGTGGGAACGGTGCAGGGCACATCGTGCCGGGTTGTGCTCGGGCTGACGAATAAGGGAAATCAGTCTGCGGCGGTGATCGCTGAGCGCGCCGTCCAGGAGTTCTCGCCGGTGGCGTTGTTTTTCGTCGGCGTTGCAGGTGCGCTGTGGAGCACCGCCAGACTGGGTGACGTGGTGATGGCCACACACGTGTACGCGTACCACGGCGGAACCAGTGAGGACGACGGGCTCAAAGCCCGGCCCCGGGTGTGGGAGGCGCCGCACGGGATCAGCCAACTCGGCTCGCACCTGGCTCGTGTGAACGACTGGGCCGATGAGACGCCCGATTCCGGACGCCCGCCCGAGGTGCGCTTCGGCGCGATCGCCGCTGGTGAGATCGTGCAGAACTCGAAGATCTCGGCAGAGGCACGGTGGATCCGGCAGCACTACAACGACGCGCTCGCGATCGAGATGGAGGCCGCCGGCGTGGCTCAGGCCGGCCATCTCAATGGAGCACCCGTGGCCATCATCCGGGGGATCAGCGATCGCGCGGACGGTACGAAGAACAGTGCAGAGGACCGCAACTGGCAACCAAGGGCCGCAGCGAACGCGGCGGCATTTGCCACACGCCTGGCTGTGGAATTGGTGGCAGAACAGGAGCAGACCGCTATGCCCCATGCAGGCAGGTCCCAGGAGTCCGGAGCATTCAAGGGAAACGTCAACAACACTGCCCACCACAGCACCGTTGGCATCATGGCTGGTTCGGTCGAGGGGAGCAGCGTCCACGTGAACACTGCTCCGAAGGCGACAAGCCCGGCAGATGCCGTCCATGAACTGGACGGATTCCGCGAATACCTGAAGCGTTACCACGCTGAGGGCGCCCTGGACGGCGACACCTACCAAGAGGCGCTGGCCGAACTGGGATTTGCTCGCCGATCGGTAACGGAGAACACTCCCGGATCCTCCAAGAGGGCGACCATGGCGCTCAAGAGGCTACGCGGTCTGGTCGCAGACCTTCCCGAACTGGTGGGCATGCTGGCCCCCTTGGTCGTCGCAGTGGGTGGTTTGTCATGAACAACGGTATGGGAGGCACGTACAACTCCGCTTCCTTCGACTCCACGGTCGGTATCCAAGCCGAGACCGTGCACAACTCCAACGTCTATTTCGTCCATCCGGATGCTTCACCACAAGAGAAGTACAAGGTTGGCGTTCGGTTCCTGGAGGATGGCATCCCCAGCCGCGCTCGCGACATGATCAGTGACGCGATTGCCCATGGATACGACAACGCCGAGGTTCGCTTTTACTGGGTGCTTGCCATGCTCAGCGCCCGCGCTTTGCACGACCTCAACAGCGAAGATGTGCAGCGGCTACAGAAGACCGCCGAGCTCGTACCGAACTACGCCGAGGGAGAGTGGAAGGAGGCTCTGAGCGTCGCCTTCGACGTGCTGGAGATGTTCAGCACCGCGGACGGTGAGACGGACCAAGTACTCAAGCGATTGCTGGCCTTGTCACCACGCCAGCGTGACGCGATGTTCCACCACCTCGACCTCGTGCTCACTGGAGGACTGAAGGACAGCTTGTGGGCCGGGAACCGTGAACAAGCCGAGACGGATCGTTTCGGTAATGAACGCGTCCAACGAGTCTGGTCGTATTTCGAACCCGATCCGATCGGTCCACGGGCCCTGCCACCCCGTCCGAGTACCGCTGCCGCTGCCAAGGCCGCCCTTCCGGTTCCCGCAGGGCTTTTCGTCATCAGCGCCGCTTTGCTGTGGGTCCTCGCGCTGGTCGCGAACCCGGTTGCGGCGTCCGTCCAGATCTCGGTTGCGCTCGCTGCGGCCTTGGCCGCAGCACACTTCGGTCGCCGATGGTGGTATCGGGAACGCCAGATCAAGGCCAAGAGCCCGCAACCACAGGCTGCGTACGCGGGCGATGTCGCTTCGGCCGAGGACGGATTCACCAAGCGTGTCCGTCATTCGTTCGACCATTACTTCAGTGTCCGCGCGCCCTACGGGTTCACGCCGAACGAATGGCTCGGTTACACCGTTCACATCCGCAGCGCCCTGATCGCCGAGATTGCGTTTGTGTACCGCGAGAGTCGCATCAGTGTGGACCGGGTCAACTGGCTGATTCGATACCTGGCCGAGGACGCCAGAGATCGTCACAACAACGGGACCCTGTTCGACCGGCGTCACCAGGGAAATGCACTGTCAGTGGTGATGACCAAGGTGCTGTGCACGGTCGCCCTTGTTGCCCTCGGGATCACGACTCTCATTCTGTTAGGAATAGTTGCCTCAGGTTCGGGGTCAGCTCAGATCCTGCTGGCCACCCTGGCGACAGCCGGCGTGGGCTGGTCTGGACAGGTGGCCACATCCTTCTGGCTGGAGGCTTGGGGGGAGGAGCGTCGACTTGCCGAGGAATCTCTGGAGCATCAAGGTCGACTGGCTGCGCGACAGGGCGCTTACCAGCGGTGGAAGTCCTTCCTGGACTCCGTGAGGCCTAGTGAACTGGAAATGGAGAACTGGCTCACCTGTGACAAGACGCTCTTCGTGGACGAAGCCCTCCGTAATTACCAGCTCACCTGGCGCGATCTGATCACTCACACAATCCTGGTGACTCCCGCGCGGCCCTACAAGCGGGGGCGTGTGAGGGGCGGCCCTTGGCGGTACTCGCGTTACAGCTTCCGCCTTTTCCTGGTTACGCAGGATGGCGTTCGTGAGGTAAGCGCGGAATTTGACTTTGCCGACGCGAAACGCGGGGACGAGCAGCGCAGTAACTATCGGTTCGATGCGTTGTCATCGGTGCAGGTGACGGAACGCTCGCAGATCGGCTACGACCTGGAACTCGTTCTGACCAACGGTCCGGCGAGGAGGATTCGGGTCAAGGATGCCGACACTCATCAGATGGCCCCGGATGAGAACGCCCAAGAGATCTCCGAAATAAACTTGAACTCGGCTGGATTCATCCATACCTTCCGTCTCTTGGAGGGTATCGCGGCGGATGGGAAGGGCTGGATCGAACGAATTAATCCCAACAACTTGCCGCACTTCCGCGTCGTCGACTGACCCTTCTTGGACTTCCAGGGTGGGGACGGGCCGGAGTGTCGGAGTCCGGTCCGCCCTCCCATCAGGCAAGCGGGGGTTCGAACTGAGGAGTGCTCATGGCCGCCACGGAAGACGTCTCTGAGATCAGCCTGCTGCTGGCTGAGTACGACCGGATCAAGGAGGAGCAGAAGACTCGAATAGGATTTCGAGACAACCTGCTCTACTTCACGCTTGCCGCGTCCACCACAGTCCTGGCGGTGGCTGCTGAGAGCAGCCAGGCCCAACTGCTGCTTGCCGTGCCGGTGATCTGCCTGGTCCTAGGCTGGACCTACCTGGTCAACGACGAGAAGATCTCGGCGGTCGGCTGCTACATCCGTGGTCAGTTGGGACCACGGCTGGCTGAGCTGAGTGGTGCCCAAGGCACGGTATTCGGATGGGAGACCTACCATCGCGAGGATGCGAGCCGCACCACGCGCAAACGACTTCAGACTGCCGTGGATCTGTTCACGTACTTTGCCGTGCCACTGGCCTGCGTGACCGGATTCTGGTGCTCACCTCAGGTCAGGCCGCTACTCGTGTTTGTTTCCCTCGGCCAGTCACTGGCCCTGATCGTGTTGGGCTGGCAGTTCCTGCGCTATGCGGAGTGGTAGGGCAATCCTCTTCCATCCGCGCGAACGGCCCCGGACGACGTGCGTCCGAGGCCGATCAGATGGTGCCCCCGGCAGGATTCGAACCTGCGACACCTGCTTTAGGAGAGCAGTGCTCTATCCCCTGAGCTACGGAGGCGCGACCGCTGTGGGCGGTCCTGGGACAGGGTAGCGGATGGGGCGTGGCGCTGGTGGAGGGGTTTCTCCCGGGGAGCCCGTCGTGTCCGGGCCCGGCCGCCCCCGCCCCCGCGGCAGCCCGGCCCCCGCGACAGTCCGGCCGCCCCGGCCCCCGCGACAGCCCGGCCCCCTTCCCCCAGGCCCCCCACCCCCCGATCTTGCCGCCCCCCTCCCCCGTCCCCTAGCGTCGGGCTCCGTGAATCGTGGCGAGGCAGTGCTCACCGGGCCCGGTGCGCCCTTCGAGGTCGTGGACGGGGTGTACGCGGGCGGGGCCCGGACCCTGCGGGAGTTCGTCGAGGTGACCTGGGCCCTCGGGGACCGGCCCTTCCTGGTGGCCGAGGGCGGGGTGTGGTCCTACCGGGAGTTCTTCGACGAGGCCTGCGGGCTCGCCCGGGCGTTGCTCGGGCGGTACGGGGCCGTGCCCGGGGACCGGGTCGCGCTGGCGGCGCGCAACCTGCCCGAGTGGCAGATCGCCTTCTGGGCCGTGCAGTTGGCCGGGCTCGTCGCCGTACCCCTGAACGCCTGGTGGGGGCCGGAGGAGACCGCGTACGCCCTGGACGACTGCGAGCCCTCCGTCCTGCTCGTCGACGACGAGCGGGTCGCCGGCGTGGAGGCGTGGGCACGGGGGCGGGGCGTGCCCGTCGTGGTGATGTGTGGCGAGGTGCGGGGGCATCACGCGTACGTGCCCGACCGGGATCCGTACGCCGGGCCGCCCGACCTCCACGTCCTGCCCGAGCACGACTCCACCCTCATCTACACTTCCGGCACCACCGGGCGGCCCAAGGGCGCCGTCGCCACCCACCTCGCGCAGGCCGGGGCCGCCATGAACCCCCGTTTCCACGCCGCCCTCGCCGCCCTGGAGCGCGGCGAGGTGCCGGGGAGCGCGCCGCCGCCCGTCTTTCTGGTGACCTTTCCCTTTTTTCATGTCGCCGCCTTCACTTCCGTGTACTCCGTGATGGCCAGTGGCGGCGCGCTCGTCATGATGCGCAAGTGGGACGCCCGGCAGGCGCGCGGGCTGATCCGCGAGCACCGCGTCACCCACTTCTCCGGCGTGCCCACCACCGCCCTGCGGCTGCTCCGGGACGCCGAGGAGGCCGTGGACCCGATGGAGAGCCTGAGGCACCTCAACACCGGGGGCGCCCCCGCCCCGCCCGTCCTCCTGGAGCGCCTCGCCCGGGTCTGCGGCGAGCGCGTGGAGCCGCGCACCGGGTACGGGCTCACCGAGACCTGTGGCGGGGTGCTCGCCAGTTCCGGGGCCGGGTACCGGGCCGATCCCGCCGGTGCCGGGCGGCCCAGCCCCGTCACCGAGGTGCGCGTCGACGCGCCCGAGGGGGAGCCGGGCGAGCTGCTGCTGCGCGGCCAGTCCCTGGTGCGCGGCTACTGGCGCGACGAGGCCGCCACCCGCGCCGCCTTCACCCCCGACGGCTGGCTGCGCACCGGCGACCTCGCCGTGCTGCGCGACGGGCGGGTGAGCGTCGTGGACCGGATCAAGGACGTGATCCTGCGCGGCGGCGAGAACGTGTACTGCGTCGAGGTGGAGGGGGTCCTGCTCGACCACCCCGCCGTGCGCGACGCCGCCGTCCTCGGCGTGCCCCACCCCGAGCTCGGCGAGGAGGTCGCCGCCGTGGTGCGGCTCGCCGAGGGCGCCGCCGCCACCGCCGAGGAGCTCAGGGCGTACGCGGCCGGGCGCCTCGCCGCCTTCAAGGTGCCCGCCCTGCTCTTCGTACGCACCCTCCCGCTGCCCCGCAACGCCACGGGGAAGGTGCTCAAGCGGCAGCTGAAGGAGGAGGTGGCCGGGGCCTGATCCGCGTGCGCGGCCCTACGTCCGGGTCACCCGGACCCGGTAGTTGCCCTCCGCGTCCTCGTCCATCACCGTGATGCGCACCCCGTTCTGCCGGTCGATGAACGTCTCGCCGGGGCGGTACGGAGCGTCCGACAGCTCCGCGTGCACGTTCGGGCGGCGGGTGCAGCCGCCGCTGCCGCGGTCGCTGTCCGCGACCGTCACCGGGCCGTGGCCGGTGTCCACGCCCGACTCCACCTTGTAGACCAGCACGCCCGGTTCGCACACGGCCTCGTCGTTGCCGCCGCGCGCGCGGACCTCGACCGCGTACCCGGACTCCCCGTTCAGCGGGACGAACGCGAGCTTGGGGCCGCCGGGCTGGGACAGCGGGGTCAGGACGTACTCGTTGGTGCCCGCGCCGGTCGCGCAGCCCACCTGCTCGTTGTCCAGCCAGCCCAGCTTCCACTTGTGCCAGCCGAGCAGGTCGTTGTTGGCCCCCCAGTCCTCGCTCATGATGTCCCAGTGCCCGACGGTGCCGCCGCCGTCCGTCGTGTACAGGTCGGGCAGTCCGAAGACGTGCCCGTTCTCGTGCGGCAGCACCCGGAAGCCGGTCTCGGGGAAGGAGCCCGAGCCGTCGTCCTGGCGGCTGTAGACGAAGGACGTGTTGGACAGCGGCACGCCGTCCGCGTAGGGCGCCTCGTCGTTGCCGGAGAAGGTCACCGACAGGACGGTGTCCAGGGCGGAGGGGCCCGCGTTCGGGGTGACCAGGATGTTCACCAGGTCGTACGCGCTGAAGTCCACGTGGGGGTCGGCCGCCGTCACGATGTCCTCGACCAGCTGCTTGTAGCCCGGCTCGTAGGGCGCGCCGCGCTCTATCCCGTACGCGGCGAACGGCATCGGCATCCGCAGCCACTCGGCGATCGGGGCGTACGGGCGGTAGCTGAGCCGGCCGTAGGAGCTGGTGCGGAACCAGTCGGAGGTCTGCGGGAAGAACTCGGCGAGCCGGTCGGCGGCGGCGCCCTCCCCGGGCGCGTCCGGGAAGTCGATCATCAGGTTGAGCGCGCGGACCTCGCCGGTGGAGCGGGCGTACCCGGGGGACGTCGGCATGCCCTCCGACATCTGCACGCCCATGGTGGACGCGATCCGGCAGGGCCCCAGCGGGGAGGAGTCGCGGACCGCCGCCACCGGGCCGGCCGAGGCGCGGCTGGGGTTCGGCAGGCTGGTGCTCGCCGAGGCGAGGGCCGCGAGGGCGAGGACGGTGACGGCCGCGGAAGCGGCGGGTCTGCGTATCCTCCGGCGGCTTCGGTGCATGCGAGAACGCCTTCGGCCGGGGCAGTCGGCCTGCTCCGGACTGCACTCAGTGCGATCAGCCTGTGACGGGTGGTGCCGGTGCGCGCGCCGGGTGGCCCAACAGGGGGGTGTGCCGGGACGCCCCCGCGCACTGCTCCGTTCGTGTGGCACAGGTCACAGGGGGGCGTGAAATAACCGGGGACGGTTTCCCCGTTTGGATACGTGTCCCCAGCGAAACGGGGAGCCGTTCCCCGCTTCGGGGGGCGGCGGGAAAATCCCCGTACCGAACGCCCGAAGCGAACCGAAGGAAGTGGCCCCGTGAAGCCGGTCTCCGAGAGCGCACCCCGCCGCGTCCCGCGCCCGCGCGCCGACGCGCTGCGCAACCGGGAGCGGATCGTCGCGGCGGCCCGCGAGATGTTCGTCGAGCACGGGCCCGAGGTCCCCTTCGACGAGATCGCCCGGCGCGCCGGGGTCGGCAACGCCACCCTGTACCGCCACTTCACCGACCGGGCCGCCCTGGTCCACGAGGTCGTCCTCAGCGTCCTGGACCGCAGCACGGCCCTGGCGCTGGAGGCCGCCGAGGAGGAGGCCGACGCCTTCGCCGCGGTGCGCCGCTTCGCGCACGCCTCGGTCGACGAGCGCATCGGCGCCCTGTGCCCGATGCTCTCCGGGGCCTTCGACCAGGCCCATCCCGAACTGCTCGCCTGCCGCGACCGCCTGGAGGCCGCCGTCCAGCGGCTCTTCGACGCCGCGCAGGAGGCAGGCAGGCTCCGCGCCGACGTCGCCGTCGGAGACCTGATGGTCGCCATCGCCCAGCTGACCCGGCCGCTGCCCGGCACCGCGTGTGCCGACTTCGACCGGTTCACCCACCGTCACCTGCAGCTGTTCCTCGACGGACTCGAGGCGCCCGCGCGCTCCGAGCTCCCCGGAGCCGCCGCCACCCTGGAGGAACTGCGGCGCGAGTCCTGCCCCGAGGCCTGACCGCCCCCGCCTTCCCGAGAGCCCGCCCCCTCCCGCGAACCCGCCTCACCGCCGGCCCCTGAGGGCCCGCGGACCCGCCTTCCCGAGAGCCCGCGACGAGCGGGCCCGTAAAGGTCCCGCGGCCGCCGTCGTGCGCCGCGAGGCGCCGAGCCCTGCCCCCGCACGTCCGCGACACCGCCCGTCCCGCCCGTTACGCACCACTAGGTGGCCCGTTCCATGTCCCAGAACTCACCGTCCGCCTCCCTCGACCCCGGTCGGTGGAAGGCGCTCGTCTTCATCGCCCTGGCCCAGCTCATGGTCGTGCTCGACGCCACGATCGTGAACATCGCCCTGCCCTCCGCCCAGCAGGACCTCGGCATATCCGACGGCAACCGCCAGTGGGTCATCACCGCCTACGCCCTCGCCTTCGGCGGACTGCTCCTGTTCGGCGGCCGCATCGCCGACCTGTGGGGCCGCAAGCGCACCTTCGTCGTCGGCCTGATCGGCTTCGCCCTGGCCTCCGCCCTCGGCGGCGCGGCCAACGGCGAGGGCATGATGCTCGGCGCCCGCGCGCTCCAGGGCGCCTTCGGCGCGCTGCTCGCGCCCGCCGCCCTCTCGCTGCTCGCGGTGATGTTCACCGACGCCAAGGAGCGCGCCAAGGCCTTCGGCATCTACGGCGCGATCGCCGGTGGCGGCGGCGCCGTCGGCCTGATCCTCGGCGGCTTCCTCACCGAGTACCTGAACTGGCGCTGGACGTTCTTCGTCAACATCCCGTTCGCGATCGTCGCCGCCCTCGGCGCGTACTTCGTGATCCGCGAGCCGGCCGGCGGCCGCAACCGCGCCCCGCTGGACGTCCCCGGCGTCATCCTGTCCACGCTCGGCCTGGTCTCCCTGGTGTACGGCTTCACCCGCGCCGAGTCCGACGGCTGGACCGACCCGGTCACCCTGGGCCTGTTCATCGGCTCGGTCGTGCTGCTCGGCGCCTTCGTGGCCGTCGAGGCGAAGGTCAAGTCCCCGCTGCTCCCGCTGCGCGTGGTGACCGACCGCAACCGCGGCGGCGTCTACCTCTCGCTGGGCCTGGCCGTCATCGCGATGTTCGGCCTGTTCCTCTTCCTCACGTACTACCTCCAGGTGGTCAAGGGCTACTCGCCGGTCAAGACCGGCTTCGCCTTCCTGCCGATGATCGCGGGCATGATCACGGGCTCCACCCAGATCGGCACCCGGTTGATGACCCGCGTGCCGCCGCGCCTGCTGATGGGCCCCGGCTTCCTGACCGCCGCGCTCGGCATGCTGCTGCTCACCCAGCTGGAGATCGGCTCCTCGTACGCCGGTCTGATCCTGCCCGCGCAGCTGCTGCTCGGCCTGGGCATGGGCACCGCGTTCATGCCGGCCATGTCGCTGGCCACGCACGGCGTCCAGGCGCGTGACGCCGGTGTCGCCTCCGCGATGGTCAACACCTCGCAGCAGGTCGGCGGCGCCATCGGCACCGCCCTGCTGAACACCATCGCCGCCTCGGCCACCACCGCGTACATCACCGACCACGCGGCGGGCGCCACCACCGCGCAGGCGCGGCAGCTGCTCGCGCTGCGCGGCATGGTCGAGGGCTACTCGGCCGCGATCTGGTGGGCGGTCGGCATCCTGGTCGTCTCGGCGACGATCGCCGTGACGCTCATCAACACCGGCCGCCCGGGCGCCTCCACGGCCTCCGGCGCGGACGAGGGCGCCGAGGACGAGGTGAAGGTCCCCGTCATCGCGCACTGACCCGGGGTGCGTCCCCCAGGTGGCCTGCCCTGGTTCCGCTCAGCGGAGCCAGGGCAGGTCCGCGTCCGGGCCGGTGGGCTGCAGGCCCTCGGCCACCAGGCGCATGATCTCGCCGAGCTGGCGGACCTGTTCGGGGGAGAGCCGGTCGAAGATCGCCTGGCGCACGGCGGTGACGTGGCCGGGGGCGGCCTTGCTCAGTACCTCGAAGCCCTCGTCGGTCAGTACGGCGTTCTGCCCGCGCTTGTCCGACGGGCAGTCCTCGCGGCGCACCCAGCCGTTCTTCTCCAGCCGGGCCACCGCGTGCGAGAGCCGGGAGCGGGTGATCTTGGCGTCCTTGGCCAGCTCGGTCATCCGCTTGCGGCGGCGCGGCGCCTCGGAGAGCTGGACGAGCAGGCCGTAGTAGATGTGCGGCATGCCCGCGTCGCGCTGGAGCTGGCGGTCGAGGCTGTCGTCGACGAGGGTGGTGGCGTGCCGGTACGAGCGCCAGACGGCCTGCTCCTCGGCGTCGAGCCAGCGGGGCCCGACGGCCGGCTCGGCAGCCGGTTCGACAGCGGTTGCGACGGCGGGGGTGTCGGGGGCGCCGGCGGTTCCGGCGGTTCCGTTCGCGCGGGTGGGTGCCGTGTTCATGCATCCACTGTACGACCTTTCCTTGAAAGTTGAACTAGATCCCGCTACCCTTCTCGTACGTTGAGCTTGAAAGTTCAAGGAGATTGAGCGCAAGGAGTCGCCATGGCCACCGCAGCACCCGAGCGGATGCCCGCCCTCTACCTCTCCCACGGCGCCCCGCCGCTGGCCGACGACCCCGTCTGGCCCGGCGAGCTCGCCGCCTGGTCGGCCGCGCTGCCCCGGCCCCGCGCGATCCTCGTCGTCTCCGCCCACTGGGAGGAGGCGCCCCTCGCCCTCGGCGCCACCGAGACGGTGCCCCTGGTGTACGACTTCTGGGGCTTCCCCGAGCACTACTACCAGGTCCGCTACGCCGCGCCCGGCGCCCCCGGGCTCGCCGAGTCCGTCCGCAAGCTGCTGCGCGCGCCCGGCACGCCGGTGCAGGACGTCCCGGACCGGGGCCTGGACCACGGCGCGTACGTCCCGCTGGTCGAGATGTTCCCCGGCGCCGACATCCCGGTCCTGCAGGTCTCCATGCCCACCCTCGACCCGGTCCGCCTCCTGGAGATCGGCCGCCGCCTCGCGCCGCTGCGGGACGAGGGCGTGCTGATCGTCGGCAGCGGCTTCTTCACCCACAACCTGGCGGCCCTGCGCCACCCGGGCGGCACCCCCGGCTGGTCGGCCGAGTTCGACGCCTGGGGGCGCGAGGCCCTGGAGGCGCGGGACGTGGACGCGCTGCTCGACTTCGAGCGCAAGGCCCCCGCCGGGAAGCTGGCCCACCCCAGGACCGAGCACTTCGCCCCGCTCTTCGTGACGCTGGGCGCGGCGGAGGCGCACGGCGAGCTGGCGGACGGGCGCAGCGTGATCGACGGCTTCTGGATGGGGCTCGCGAAGCGGTCGGTGCAGTTCGGCTGAGGACGGGCCCGGGGTGGGGCGCGCGCCCGGGGCGGGCCGCGAGGCGCGGGCCCCGGCTCCGTATCCCGAACCCACTCCGTACTTTTCTCGCAATAGGCGATCAATCGGACATCCCGAGCAACCTCGGGGTGTCCGATCCCGTCTAAGGGGGAGAAGTGCGGGCATCCGCAAGGCGTCACGGTGTGATCGCGGTCTCATTCGAGCGCCGCACAGGGGCGGGCCAAGGGCCTGGAGCGGGTTCCGGAAGAAGTCGCTCCGCAGGGCCTGACCTGCACTTCTGTACGTTCTTGCAGGATCCGTGCCGACTCGGTGGCGGCACAGGGTACTGCATGATCGCGAAATCGAGAGCACGGCTTGGGAATTCTGTCCGGATTCCAGTCGTTGTTTCCATCGGATGCAGGGCACCCGAAAGGTGTCGCGACCTACTCAGCAAGGGAGCACGCATGGCAACCCGTGCCGTCGCCCGTCGTCAGTCCGCTTCCGGTGGGACTGGCCGGGCAAGCAGCGTTCGCGCCGTGGGCGGGGAGATCGCCGACCGCGACCTGGTCGGCATGTATCTCGACGAGATCGCGCGCACGCCCCTGCTCGACGCCGCCAAGGAGGTCGAGCTCTCGCAGACGATCGAGGCCGGGGTCTTCGCCCGGCAGATCCTCGACGGCGAGCTCGAGAGCGAGGCCGGCGGGGCCTCGCGCGAGGAGCTGGAAGCACTGGCCGCCGAGGGCGAGCGCGCCAAGGACCTCTTCATCAAGTCCAACCTGCGCCTGGTCGTGGCGGTCGCCCGCCGCTACCCGCGCAGCGGCCTGCCCCTGCTCGACCTGGTCCAGGAGGGGAACGCGGGCCTGGTGCGCGCGGTGGAGAAGTTCGACTACGCCAAGGGCTTCAAGTTCTCGACGTACGCGACCTGGTGGATCCGCCAGGCGATCACCCGCTCCATCGCCGACCAGTCCCGCACCATCCGGCTCCCCGTCCACCTGGTGGAGGAGCTCGGGCGCATCCGCCGGGTGCAGCGCGAGTTCAACCGGGAGAACGGCCGGGACCCGGAGCCCGCCGAGGTGGCCGCCGAGCTCGGCTCCACCCCCGAGCGCGTCACGGACGTCCTGGACTGGGCGCGCGACCCGGTCTCGCTGAACATGTCGGTGGACGACGAGGGCGAGACCCAGTTCGGCGACCTCCTGGAGGACACCTCCGCGGTGTCGCCCGAGCAGTCCGTGCTCTCGCTGCTGCGCAGCGAGGAGCTGGAGGACCTGATCGGCAAGCTCGACAACCGCACGGCCTCGATCATCCGCATGCGGTACGGCATCGAGGACGGCCGCGAGCGCACGCTGACCGAGGTCGGCAAGCAGCACGGCCTGACCCGCGAGCGGATCCGGCAGATAGAGAAGCACGCGCTGCTGGAGCTCAAGCGCATGGCCCGCGACACGGGCTTCGACGCGGCGGCGTAAGCGGTACGCACGTACGTGGACGAGGGGCCCGGCCCCGGACGGCTGATCGCCTCCGGGGCCGGGCCCCTCCTCGCGTACGTACCGCCCGTGCTCAGTGCACCAGCTCGCGCTCCGGGGCGCCGGCCTGCTCAGGGAGCGCGTCCCCGCCGCCCTCCACGTGCTGCTTCGGCCTGCGCGGCAGCGCGAACATCACCGCGAAGATCGCCACCAGCACGGCCACCACCCACCACAGCGAGTCCTGGAACGCGCCGGTGAACGCGCTGCCCGTCTCCTGCGGCGCCACCGCCAGCCGGCCCTCGTCGATGGAGCCGAAGAAGACCACCGACACCAGGGCGAGGCCCAGCGCGTTGCCCATCTGCTGCACCGTGTTGATCAGGCCCGAGGCCGATCCCGCGTGCTCGCGCGGCACCTCGGAGAGCACCGCGTCCGTCAGCGGCGCCACGATCAGGCCCATGCCCAGGCCCATCACGACCAGCGGCGCGATCATCTGCCAGGAGTGGATCGAGGTGCCGTAGCGCCCGGCCTCCCACAGGTAGAACAGCACGCCGGACGCCATCACCAGCGCGCCCGTCTGGAGCACCCGGCGCCCGAAGCGCGGCACCAGCTGCTGCACCGAGATCCCGGCCGCCACCGACACGGCCACCGAGAACGGCACCCCGGTCAGGCCCGCCCGCAGCGGGCTCCAGCCCAGGCCGATCTGCATGTACAGGGTCCACACCAGGAAGAAGATGCCCAGCGCGACGCCGAAGGTCAGCTGCACCACGATGCCCGCCGCGAAGCTCTTCACGCGGAACAGCGAGAGCTCCACCAGCGGCGAGCCGTCCTTGCGGGTCTTGTGGCGCTCGTACGCCACCAGCGCGGCGAACACGACCGGGCTCGCGGCCATGCACACGAAGCCCCACACCGGCCAGTCCAGCTCGCGCCCGCGCGTCAGCGGGTAGACGAGCAGCAGCAGCCCCGCGGTGACCAGGACGACGCCGACCAGGTCCAGCTTCAGGGCCTTGGGCGCCTTGGACTCGACGATGAACTTCCGGCCGAGCAGCAGGCCCGCGACGCCCACCGGCAGGTTGATCAGGAAGATCGGCCGCCACTCCAGGCCGAACAGGTTCCACTGGGTCAGCAGCGCGCCCAGCAGCGGCCCGGACACCGCGCCGAGGCCGATGATCGCGCCGAACATGCCGAAGACCTTGCCGCGCTCGTGCGCCGGGAACGTCACGTGGATGATCGACAGGACCTGCGGCACCATCAGCGCCGCCGCCGCGCCCTGGAGCAGCCGCGAGGCGACGAGCATCTCCTGGTTCGCCGCGAACCCGCACAGCGCCGAGGCCAGGGTGAACCCGGCGGTGCCGAGCAGGAAGAGCCGCTTGCGGCCGAATATGTCGCCGAGGCGGCCGCCCGTGATCAGCCCGGCGGCGAACGCCAGCGCGTACCCCGCGGTGATCCACTGGATCGCGCCGAAGGTGGCGCCGAGGTCGCGCTCGATGCTGGGGATGGCGATGTTGACGATGGTCGCGTCGACCAGGTCCATGAACGCGGCGGTCATGACGATCGCCAGCGCGATCCAGCGGCGGCGGTCCGCCGGGTCGCTCGCGCCGGACGGCGCCGGGGTGGTGGGGGCCTGTGAACTCATGACGACGACACTAACCGCCGTGTAGGACAGGTCATGTCCTACTTCCCGGGCATGCTGGGCCCATGACGGACACCCCGGCACGCCTGCTGAACCTGCTGTCCCTGCTCCAGACCCCGCGCGAGTGGCCCGGCAGCGAGCTGGCCGAGCGGCTCGGCGTCAGCGCCCGCACCATCCGCCGCGACGTGGACCGGCTGCGCGAGCTCGGCTACCCCGTCGAGGCGTCGATGGGCGCGGCCGGCGGCTACCGCCTGGTGGCCGGCGCGGCGCTGCCGCCGCTGCTCCTGGACGACGAGGAGGCGGTCGCCATCGCGGTGGGCCTGCGGGCCGGGGCCGGGCACGCCATCGAGGGCGTGGAGGAGGCCTCCGTACGGGCACTGGCCAAACTGGAGCAGGTGCTGCCCTCGCGGCTGCGCCGCCGGGTCTCCGTCCTCCAGCACGCCACGCTCCCGCTGACCCGGGGCGACGGCGCCACCGTGGACCCGCACACCCTGACCACCATCGCCTCGGCCGTCACCGGCCGGGAGCGGCTGCGCTTCGGCTACCGGGCCGGGGACGGCACGCCCAGCAGGCGCCAGGTGGAGCCCTACCGCCTGGTGTCCACGGGCCACCGCTGGTACCTGGTCGCCTACGACCTGGAGCGCGAGGACTGGCGGACGTTCCGGGTGGACCGGGTCGACGAGCCGTTCGCGACCGGGGCCCGCTACACCCCGCGCGAGCTGCCCGCCGAGGGCCCCGCGCAGATGCTGGGGCAGTCGCTGCACCGGGGGCGGCCCGAGCTGGAGGTGGACGTGGAGTTCCGGGCCCCGGCGGAGTGGATCGCGGCCCGGCTGCCCCGGTCGTTCCCGGCGGCGCGGGAGACCGGCGAGGGGGTGTGCCGGGTGCGCGGGCCGATGGCGGACTCGGTGGAGTGGATCGCCCTGCACCTGGCCCTCACCGACCGGCCGTTCACGATCCGCTCGCCCGAGCCGCTGCGGGCGTACGCGGCGGCCCTGGGGGAGCGGCTGTCGGGGGCGGCCGCCGACTGACGGACGGACCGGGGCGGCGGACCCGGGCCCTTGGGGGCCCCTGGAGGCCCTTGGGCCCGCCGCCCCGGCCCGGGTGGTGGGCCCAAGGGCCCGAATGTGTCCGGTCGTGCCCGATCGGTTGGCTTCGGCCGCACCCCCGCCGTACTCTGCAAGGGAAACCACACGTTCGGGCAGAGAACGGACCCAAATCCACATGTACGCACCGGAGCGCCAACAGGAGATCCTCCGCATCGCCCGCGACAGCGGCCGGGTGGACGTGCTCTCCCTGGCCGACGCCTTCCAGGTGACCGCCGAGACCATCCGGCGCGACCTCAAGGCCCTCGACCGGGCCGGGCTCGTCCGGCGCGTCCACGGCGGCGCCATACCGGCCGGGCGGCTCGACTTCGAGCCCGACCTGGCCGAGCGCGAGTCCGCCGCCGCGGACGAGAAGGACCGCATCGCCCGCGCCGCCCTCGCCGAACTCCCCGCGGACGGCAGCGTCGTCCTGGACGCCGGGTCCACCGTGGCCCGCCTCGCCGCGGCCTTCCCGCTGGAGTGCTCGCTGACCGTCGTCACCCACGCCCTCCCCGTCGCCGCCCGGCTCGCCGACCACCCCGGCATCGACCTGCACCTGGTCGGCGGCCGCGTCCGGCACCGCACCCGCGCCGCCGTCGACGCCTGGGCGCTGCGCGCGTACGGGGAGATCCGCGCCGACGTCGTCTTCCTCGGCGCCAACGGCTTCTCGCCCGAGCACGGCCTGACCACCCCCGACCTCGCCGAGGCCGCCGTCAAGCGCGCCGCCGTCGCCGCCGCCCGCCGGGTCGTGCTCCTCGCCGACTCCGCCAAGTCGGGCGCCGAGCACTTCGCGCGCTTCGCCGGACTCGCCGACGTCGACCTGCTCATCACCGACAGCGGGCTCGACCCGCAGGACGCCGCCGCCATCGAGGCCGCCGGCACGGAAGTGGTACGCGCATGATCCTCACCGTCACCCCCAACCCGTCCCTGGACCGCACCTACGAGGTCCCGGCGCTGGAGCGCGGCGAGGTGCTGCGCGCCCGCGCCGAACGCGTCGACCCCGGCGGCAAGGGCGTCAACGTCTCCCGGGCCGTCGCCGCCGCCGGCCACCGCACCCTCGCCGTCGTCCCGCTCGGCGGCGCCCCCGGCGCCCTGGTCGCCGAACTCCTGGCCGCCCAGGGCATCGAGGTCGCCCCCGTCCCGCTCGCCGGACCCACCCGCTCCAACATCGCGCTCGCCGAGCCCGACGGCACCCTCACCAAGATCAACGCGCCGGGGCCCGAACTCACCCCGGACGAGGCCGCCGCCCTGGTCGCCGCCGTCGGCGCGCACGCCCCCGACGCCGACTGGATCGCCTGCTGCGGCAGCCTGCCGCGCGGCCTCACCCCCGACTGGTACGCCGAACTGGTCGCCCGCGCACACGACTTCGGCAGCCGCATCGCCCTGGACACCTCCGGGCCCTCGCTGCTCGCCGCCCTCGCCGCCCGCCCCGACGTGGTCAAGCCCAACGCCGACGAGCTGGCCCAGGCCGTCGGCCGCCCGCTGCTCACCGTCGGCGACGCGGTGAAGGCCGCCGGGGAGCTGCGCGAGCGGGGCGCGGGCGCCGTGCTCGCCAGCCTCGGCGCGGACGGGCAGGTGCTCGTCTCCGGCGACGGCACCTGGTTCGGCTCCGCAGGCGTCGACACCGTCCGCTCCAACGTCGGCGCGGGCGACGCCTCCCTCGCCGGCTTCCTGGCGGCGGGCGGCGAGGGGCCCGAGGCGCTGGCCGCGGCCGTGGCGCACGGCGCCGCCGCCGTCCAGCTGCCCGGCAGCCAGATGCCCACCCCCCACCACCTGGACGCCTCGGCGGTCACCGTGACCGGCGACGTCCCCCTGGACCGAGTACTCAGCGAGCAAGGGAGCCCGCGATGAGCCAGATGATCGGCGCGGACCTGGTCGACCTCGACCTGTCCGCCGGCACCAAGGAGGCGGCCGCCCGCTCGCTCGCCGAGCGCATGGTCGCGCGGGGCCGGGTCACCGACCTCGACGGCTTCCTGGCCGACGTGGCCGCCCGCGAGGCGCAGATGCCCACCGGCCTGGACGGCGGCATCGGCATACCCCACTGCCGCAGCGCCCACGTCACCGAGCCGACCCTGGCCTTCGGCCGCTCCGCGCGCGGCATCGACTTCGGCGCTCCGGACGGGCCCGCCGACCTGGTGTTCCTGATCGCGGCCCCGGCGGGCGCGGACGACGCCCATCTGACGATCCTGTCCTCGCTGGCCCGCCGCCTGATGGACGAGTCCTTCACGACGGCCCTGCGCGCGGAGTCCTCCCCGGAGCGGGCGGCGGCACTGATCGCGGGCGAGGAGGCCCCCGAGGCCCCCGCGTCCGCCGAGACCGCCGAGGCCCCCGAGGCCGCGAGCCCCGGGGCGCCCGAGGCCCCCGCGGCCACCGGAGTCCCGGCCGCCGGTGCCCCGTTCCGCATCGTCGCCGTCACCTCCTGCCCCACCGGCATCGCCCACACCTACATGGCCGCCGAGGCCCTGGAGCAGGCCGGGCGGGCCGAGGGCGTGGAGCTGGTCGTGGAGACGCAGGGCTCGGCCGGGTTCACCCGGCTCGACCCGGCGGTGATCGCGGCGGCCGACGGCGTGGTCTTCGCGCACGACGTGCCGGTGCGCGACAAGGAGCGGTTCGCCGGGAAGCCCACCGTGGACGTGGGGGTTAAGGCGGGCGTCAGCCGGCCCGCCGAGCTGATCCGCGAGGTCCGCGAGAAGGCGGCGCGCGGCGACGTCACCGCCCCGGCCGCCGCCACCCCGGTGGAGGGCGCGGGCGAGCCGGGCGAGGGCTACGGCACCAAGCTGCGCAAGTGGCTGATGTCGGGCGTCAGTTACATGGTCCCGTTCGTCGCGGCCGGCGGTCTGCTGATCGCGCTCGGCTTCGCGATCGGCGGCTGGACCATCGACAAGGCCCCCTCGGTCGCCGAGCACTTCGTGTGGACCGAGTCCACCAGCTGGGCGGCGCTGCTGTTCCAGGTCGGCGGCCTCGCGTTCGGCTTCCTGGTCCCGGTGCTCGCCGGGTACATCGCGTACGGGATGGCGGACCGGCCCGGTCTGGTGCCGGGCTTCGTCGGCGGCGCGGTCGCGCTGACCATCAACGCGGGCTTCCTGGGCGGTCTGGCCGCCGGTCTGATCGCGGGCGGCACGGTGCTGGCGATCCAGCGGGTGAACGTGCCCGCGGCGCTGCGCGGCATCATGCCGGTCGTGGTGATCCCGCTGATCTCCTCGGCCGTGGTCGGCTTCCTGATGTTCCTGGTGGTCGGCAAGCCGATCGCGTCGCTGCAGAAGGCGCTCACCGACTGGCTGTCCGGCCTGTCCGGCGCCAACGCGGTCGTCCTGGGCGTGATCCTGGGCCTGATGATGTGCTTCGACCTGGGCGGTCCGCTGAACAAGGTCGCGTACGCCTTCGCGGTCGGCGGCCTGGCCACCCCCAACGAGGGCTCCCTGAAGGTCATGGCGGCCGTGATGGCCGCGGGCATGGTCCCGCCGCTGGCGATGGCGCTGGCCACCACGGTGCGCGGCAGGCTCTTCACCAAGACGGAGCGGGAGAACGGCAAGGCCGCCTGGGTGCTGGGCGCTTCCTTCATCACCGAGGGCGCCATCCCGTTCGCCGCCGCCGACCCGCTGCGGGTCATCCCGGCCGCGATGGCGGGCGGCGCGGTCACCGGCGCCCTGTCGATGGCCTTCGAGTGCACCCTGCGGGCCCCGCACGGCGGTGTGTTCGTGATCCCGCTGATCGGCAACCCGCTGCTCTACCTGGTGGCGATCGCCGCCGGTACGGCCGTCAGCGCGGGCCTGGTCATCCTCCTCAAGGGCGCCCGCAAGCAGCCCCAGGAGGCCCCGGTGGCGGCGGACGAGGAGCCGAAGGTCCCGGTCGCGGCCTGACCGCCGCGCGCCTCACCGCGCACCCCGGCGTGAGCCGCACCCGATCCGGACCCCCGGGCCCCGCCCGGGGGTCCGTCCCGTACGGACCGCCTTCAGCGCACCTTGGCGCGCAGCTCCATCGCCTCGCGGGCCGCCTCCTGGTCCGCGTACACCTCGCACATGTGGCGGCCGTCCGGCGTCGCCGTGTGCTCGACCTCCCACAGGCTCGTCTCGCTGCCGTCGACCAGCAGGAACGCGTGCTCGTACAGCGTGAACCCGGCGTCGCGGCCCGCCTCCTGCGCCAGCGGGCACAGCCGGCCGAAGACCTGCGTGATGTGGTGCGCGAACGCGCCGCGCAGCCGCCGGGCGGTGTCCTCGCCGGGGTGGTCGGGGTTCTCCGCGCGGCGCAGCACCCGGCGCGCGTGGTCCGCGGAGTTGTCCGGCGTGTACGTGCGCGGAGCCGGGAGCACCGGGCGGGCCAGCATCGCCGCCAGCGTCTCCAGGTCCCCGTCCAGGTCGTCGTCGCCACTCCCGCCCAGCACGTCCGGGGCCTCGGGGAAGCCCATCGGCAGCCGGGAGGCCGCCAGCCGCGCCTCGGTCTCCTCCGCGTACAGCTCGTGCTGCTCGGCGCCGTCGCGGCCGGTGTTGTGCACCAGCTCCCACAGCGTCAGCGAGTCCCCGTCGGGCATCAGGAAGACGTGCTTGTACGTGGCGCGGTGCAGGGCCGCGCTGTGGTGCGAGGAGTGCAGCGAACCGGCGTGCGCGAGGGCGGACTCCAGGCGCTCGATCATCGCGTCGGGCAGGTCGAAGGAGTTGAGCGCCCGGCCCATGAGCCGCCGCAGGTGCGCCTCGGTGGTCTCGTTCGGATCGTTCAAGGGGAGTCTCCAGGCATTCGCCGTCGCCGCATGTCACTCGGTGCTTGCTTAACGTAGTCCCTGGGTCTGACATCGTGTCCGGGGTTTCGGTCAAAACGACGGGGGCGCACGGGAAGTTCCCTGTGCGCCCCCGTCGTTGGGCCCCCGGGCGCGCCGCCCGGCGGGCCCGTGCGTCAGGCCCCGCCCGGCCCCTCCCCGTACAGGTCGGAGTAGGAGGGGAAGCTTCCGCCGGGGCCGTCCACGCCCCGCGCGGCCAGCACGGCCTGCACGATCGCCCGGCAGACCACGTCCGCGCCCGCCGCGAGGACCTCGTTGAGGGCGAGCGGGTCCGCCGCGTCCAGCGGGCGGGCGCCGGTCGACAGGGCGAAGACGGTGTCCCCGTCGTTGAGCAGGTGCACCGGCCGCACGGCGCGCGCGATGCCGTCGTGCGCCGTCCCGGCCAGTTTCTGCGCCTGGGCCTTGTCCAGGGCCGCGTCGGTGGCCACGACCGCCAGGGTGGTGTTCAGCGGGGGCATCCCGATCGCCGCCCGTGTCTCGTTCAGGCGCTTGACGGCCGCCTCGTGCACCGCCGCGTCCGGAAGGGGAACGGGCCCGTCCGAGGTCGCGAAGTGCCGTCCGTACAGCACCCCGGTGCGCGGGTCGAGCGCCGAGCCGACCGCGTTCGCGGCCACCAGCGCCGCCACCGTGGCCCCCGACGGCAGCACGGTGCTCGCCGTCCCGATGCCGCCCTTCATGCCGCCGATGAGCGCCCCCGTCCCGGCGCCCACCGCGCCCGTGGCGAACGGCGCGCCCGGCTCCGCCGCGGCCGCCGCCTCCACCGCCGCCCGCCCCGTCGACGCGTCCGGCCTGGCCCGCCAGTCGCCGCCCCGGCCCAGGTCGAACAGGCAGGCCGCGGGCACCACCGGCACCACCCGGCCGGGCCCGCCGACCGGGATGCCGCGCCCCTGCTCCTCCAGCCAGGCCATCACCCCGCCCGCCGCGTCCAGGCCGTACGCGCTCCCGCCGGTCAGCACGACCGCCTCCACCCGGGGCACCAGGTTGCGCGGGTCCAGGGCGTCGGTCTCCCGGGTGCCCGGACCGCCCCCGCGCACGTCCACGGCGGCCACCGCCCCGCCCTCGGGCGCGAGCACGACCGTGGTGCCGCTCAGCGCGCCGTCACCGGCCACGCGCGCGTGGCCGACCCGCAGGCCGGCCACGTCCGTCAGTGCGTCATTGTTGGTCATGCCCCCTGCGTACCACGGGGCCCGCGACCGCAGGACCCCCTGTCGAGCGCCCTTCCAGGGGCGGCGCCGGACCCGCGCGGGCACCCCGGCGCCCGCGCCCTCACGCCCGTACGGGCCGCTGGTGCAGCACCACCCCGACCGCCACCGCGACCGCCGACACCAGGCCCGCCGCGAGCACCGCCCACGAGCCGGCGAACGTGCACGCCAGGACCGCCAGCGCCGTCACCGGCAGCACCAGCTGCTGGGCGGGCCCGCTCTTGAAGTGCCGCGCGTGCAGCAGCCACACCGTCAGCAGGAACAGCGCCGCCGGCACCGTCACCGCCGCCGACGCCGCGAACGTCGAGACGTGCGCCTTGCCGACCGCCTCCTCCACGGCGACCTCCAGGCCCGCCCCGATCGCCGCCGCCGACGCGAACACCAGCAGGTGCCCGTACCCCCACGGGATGGCCTCCCGGTTGCTGCTCAGCCGGTCGCCCGCCGGGACCGCGAAGTAGATCCACCAGGCCGCGAAGACGATCAGGACGCCGCCCGCCGCGATCGGCAGCAGCTCGCCCACCGCGTCGTGCTCGTCCATCGCCGACTGCACCGCGACCGTGGCCCCCGTCAGCGTCTCGCCCAGCACGATCAGCGTGAACAGCCCGTAGCGCTCGGCGATGTGGTGCGGGTGCCAGGGCGTCGGGTGGTTCCGCTCGGCGACCACCGGCACCAGCAGCTCCGCCACCACCACCGCCAGGAACAGCCAGTGCTTCGCGCCGGCGGGCGCGAACAGCAGCCCCACCCAGGCCGCCTGGCAGACCACCAGGCCGGTCGCGTACCGGGTGTTCGTGCGCCGCGCCGCGCTGCCCGGCGGCTCGGACGCGGCGGCCCGCAGCCACTGGGCCGTCAGCGCCACCCGCATGATCAGGTAGCCGATGACGGCGACCGTCCAGTCGTCGGCGTCGAACGCGCGCGGCACCCCCGCCGCGTACACCAGCACGCCCGCGATCTGCACCAGCGTCATCACCCGGTAGGGCACGTCGTCGCAGTCGTAGGCGGAGGCGAACCAGGTGAAGTTCATCCAGGCCCACCACACGCCGAAGAAGACGAAGAAGTAGCCGGTGATCCCGGTGCCGTAGTGGCCCTCGGCGAGCGCGTGCACCAGCCGCACGCCCGCCTGGGCGACGGCCACGACGAAGCAGAGGTCGAAGAAGAGCTCCAGCGGGGTGGCCGCCCGGTGCTCCTCGGCGCGCCCGCGCGCGACCATGCGGCGCAGCGGGGCCGTGGGGGACGAATGTGTCATGGCCCCAGCACAGCAGAGCGGGCCCGGCCGGACGGCCAGACGCGCGCTGCCGGTGCCCCGGGCGGTGGACACGCGGGCCGCGGTCGGTGGACACGCGGGCCGCGGACGGGCCGCGCCGCCGGGGCCCGCGGCCGCCTCGATCTCGGACTGCTTCAGCGCCGCCGCCTGGGCCTCGGGGCCCTTGCCCGCGGCCA
>NZ_JBEOYE010000083.1:0-40047 GCF_040296945.1 Streptomyces sp. NPDC001941
GGGGGGGGGCGACGGGTTCGAGCGTTTTTACGTTGTGGTGCGGGGGGGGGGCGGGGGCACTCTGTTGGGGGGGCCCCCCGCCCCCGTACACAGGTGTCAGCCCTGGCGCTGCGCCGCGAGGTCCTCCCGCAGGGTGCGCAGGATGCGGGCCGCGTCGGGCAGCCCGGCGTGGTCGCAGCGCTCCGCGCCCGCCGTCAGGCGCGCCACCGCGGCGGCGGTGCGGCCCAGGCCGTTGCCCTCCACCAGGGCGGCGATGCGCAGGGCCTCGGCACGCGGCTCCTCGCCGTCGGGGCCGCCCTCCTCGTGCGCGGCGACCGCCCGTTCCGCCTCGGCCAGGGACTCCTCGAACCGCTCGGCCTCGGCGAGCACCCGGGCCCTCCGGTAGTGCACCGAGCCCCGCGCGTACCAGACGGGGAAGTCCTCGTCGTCCGGGGCGACTCCGGCCCGCACCCGGTCGGCGTCGGCCAGGTGACCCAGGGCCGCTTCCAGGCCCTCCGCGCCCCGCTCGGCCGTCACCAGGCGGGCGAACTCGGCCGTCATGTTGACCACGACCATCGGGTTGGGCGCCTCGGCGTGCGAGGCCAGCGCCCGGTCGTACGCGACGGCCGCCGCGTCCCAGCGCCCGGCGAGCGCCAGGGCGGTGGCCGCCTCGGAGGCGACCAGGGTGTGCACGGCTCGCTCGGGGCCCTCCCAGCCGGCGACCTCGTCGGCGAGGCGCAGGAACTCCTCGGCCGCTTCCCGGTACTCCTCCAGGCCGCGCAGGCCGCGTGCCAGGTCGAGCCGGGCCTGGGCGCGCACCCGCTCGTCCAGGGCGGAGGCGGCCTCGTCGGAGAGGACCGACTCCAGGACGGCGACCGCGTCGGCGTGCCGCCCGGTGCCGGAGAGGACGTCGGCGAGCTGTACGCGCACCTCGGCGGCCTGCTCCGGGTCGCCGTCGCGGTCGTAGCGGGCGGCCGCCTCGGACAGGTGCCGGACCGCGCCGGTGGCGTCGCCGCTGTGCAGGGCCGCGTGGCCGAGCATCATGTACGACGGCGCCATCGGGAAGTCCGTGTCGTCGTGGCGCACGGCGTCGGCCAGGGCCCGGTGGAGCAGTTCCACGGCCTCCTCGGGCTGCTCCTTGGCCAGCAGGACCTGGGCGAGGCGGCCCCGGGTGCGGGTGTTGCGCCAGGGGCGCGCCGAGTCCTCGATCTCGGCCAGGGCCAGGCGCAGTTCGGCCTCGGCGGTGTCGAGGTCGCCGCCGCGGGCGGCGAGGTCGGCGAGGAGCAGGCGGGCTCCGCCCACCTGGTGCGGGCGGCCCAGGCGCGCGCCCTCGGCGCGCAGCTCGGCGTCGGCCGCGGCGAACCGCTCGTGCGCCTCCGCGCTGACCTCGGGCAGTTCGGCGCAGGCCTGTTCGTAGCCGGCGAAGGCCCGGAAGTAGAGCACGGCCAGGTACTCGTCGGCGGCGGCCGGGCCGGGGCCGAAGTCCCGGACGGGCAGGCACTCGGAGGGTTCGGGGTCGCCGGGGGCCTCGGCCCGCACCCCGTCGGCGATCAGCCGGCGGGCGTCGGCGAGCGCGGCGTCGAGGCCGGCGCGCACGGCGTCGTCGTCGGGGAGCGCGCCGCCGGGGCCGGCGTGCTCCGCCGTGTCGTGCGCCGCCGCCTGGCGGGCCAGCCAGCCCCAGCCGCGGGCCCGGGCGGCGAGGGCCTGCCAGGGCATGTCCGCGCGCTCGAACAGCTCGACGGCGCGGTCCAGTTCGGCGCGGCTCTCGGCGGCCTTCTCCTGGACCACGAGGGCGTAGGCCCGCTGTTCGGCCAGTTCGGCGCGGAGCCGGTCCTCGGGTCCGACGGCGTCGTCGTGGAGGTACCCCTCGGCGTCCGCGCGCTCGGCGACGCGGGCCCACAGGGCGTCGTCGCCGGGGTGGCCCTGGGCGGACAACCGGCGTGCCTCGGCGACCAGTTCGGCGAAGTCGTCGGGTATCACCCGGGAGGTGGGCGCGGGGGCGGGGACGGGGGCGTCCGGGGTCGCGGGGCGGGCGGCGGGGGTGCGCAGGCCCAGCGGCAGCGCCGTGTCGAGCAGCGGGCGCGCGGCGAGCCGTTCGCGCCGGGCGTCGCCGACCCGGGTGGTGCCGTTGCGCCGGTCGAAGGCGGCGGCCAGGCGCTCGGCGTCGGCCCGTACGGTGGCCAGCAGCGCGGCCGCGGTCCAGGTGCGCCCGGGCGGCCCGGCGACGGCGGTGTCCTGGTGGCCGTCCGCGACCAGGCGGGCGAGGAGGACCTCGACGCCGGTGAGGAAGGACAGGTGGTCGTAGGGCGCGCCGTCGCCCTCGAACAGGGGGCGGTTCTCGGCGAGGATCTCCAGGCCGCGGCCCTCGTTGCGGGAGTGGGCGCAGAACTCCAGGTGCAGGCCCACCTCGTGCTTCATGCCGGTCTTGCCGCGGACCCTGCGGTAGCCGGTGAGGTGGTGGGAGCGGGCCTCGTCCAGACGGCCGAGCCGCAACAGCGGCAGCAGGGCGCGGGCCTGGCTGCTCTGCGGCTCCTCGGCGCAGGAGGAGTCGCCGTCGAAGACGGGCCGCCAGGTGTCCAGGGCCGCGGCGTCGTCGCCCGCGGCGACCTGGTGGGCGGCGAAGTGGCGGGTCTCGCAGGCCTCGCAGTCGCTGAGTCCGGTGCGCGGGCGGGTGGCCCACAGGTCGTAGGCGTCGGGGATCCCGGCGCCGGTGTGGACGGCGACGTGGTAGCGCATGGCGGCGACCGGCTGCATGCCGTGGCCGGCCTCCTGGTACCGGGTGCGCATCTGCCCGATCCAGCCCTGGACGGCGGCCAGCGGCACCTCGGGCACCTGCAGGAGCGAGGTGGTGACCCACTTGAAGCGCCAGAAGACCTGGTGGGCCTCCCAGTCGCTGAACGCGTCGCGGGAGGCGTCCCACAGCTTGAGGACGCGGGCGAAGGCGACCGGGGACTTGCGGTGCTCGCCGGTGAACTCGTACGCCGACATCAGTTCGTGCAGGGCGGTCACCAGGACGTCGGGCTTGTCGAACGCCTCGGCCGCGTCGACGAGTTCCTCGGCGGTGACGGTGCGCTGGGTGCCGTGCGGCCGGTCGTGGTTCTCGCGCAGCGCCTCGAAGACGGCCTCGGGGGTGTCCAGCATCTACCGCTCCTCGCGGGGATCGGTGGCGGGGGTGCCGCCGGGGTGGTGCATGGCGTGGGTGAGCAGGCCCATGAAGGCGCGGTTGAGCAGGGCGCTCTCGGAGGCCTTCAGGGGGCGGCGGCTGAGCAGCAGGGCCTGTCCGTACAGCGCCTCGGTGGTGGTGACGGCGAGGCCACGCTCGGCGATGGTGAGGGCCTGGCGCACCAGCGGGTTGAGGTGGTTGAGGACGAGCTGGGCGCGGGGGGTCTCGTTGCGCAGGGAGCCGAGGATGTCGGCCCACAGTCCGTCGGACTCGGCGGCGAGGGAGGAGCGGGTGCGCTCGTGGCGGGCCTCGCGGTTGTCCAGGAGCAGCGCGGGCGCGGTGACGGGCTGGAAGTCGCGCAGCACGACGTCGCAGTCGTGGACGGCGATGGTCTCGCGGGCGACCGCGAGGAAGGCGGCGGCCCGCAGTTCGGCGGCCGGGTCGACGGCGTCGAGGTGGGCGGTGACGGTGGCCGGGTCGAGGTCGGCGACGGTGGTGCCGGGGCGGACCTCGGGCAGCCGGTGCACCAGGTCGCGGTCGTAGGTGTAGCCGCCGTTGACGACGCCGAGTCCGGCGGCGCCCGCGATGGGGGCGACCTGGCGGAACTCCTCGACGCTGCGGGTGACCAGGACGGTGGCGTGGGTGCGGGTGAGCTCTTCGAGGGTGACGTTGCCGTCGGTGGTCTCGAAGGGCAGCCAGGGCAGCACGATGCGCAGGAGTTCGTCGTCGTAGCGGGCGAGCGCCTTGACGGCGAGGTGGTGCACGTCGATGAAGCGGTGCAGCAGGGCGGGGTCGCTGGCGGCCAGGCCGGTGAGCCAGTCACGGATGCGCACGGCGAGCGCGTCGCGTACGGCGGACAGGGTGCCGTCCTCGTACAGCGCCTCGCGCGAGGCGGTGGGGCGCAGGCTGCCGGTGTCGACGACGCAGCGCACGAAGAAGGCCCAGTCGGGCAGCAGCTCGGGGGCCTGGTCGGTGAGGAGCATGCCCTTGAGGTGCACCCGGTGGCCGGCGCGCTGGGCGGGGCTGACCGGGCTGGGCAGGACGAAGGCGACGCCGCGCAGTCCGGCGGCGGGCAGGTCGAGCTCGATGCTGTCCAGCGGGTTGAAGTCGAAGGTGGTGCGGCAGTACGCGGCCAGAGCCTCGCGGCGGGCCAGCGGCGAGGCGTGCGCCTGGTCCCACGGGGGCGTCTCGTTGATGCGCGTGGTCTCGCCGCGCGGCCCGGTGACGGTGACCTCGTGGCGCAGCAGCGCGCCGTAGTGCCGGGCGAGGGCGACGACCTGGCCGGGGGTGGTCCACTCGGCGTTGTCGGCGCGCGGGGTGAGGGTCACGGTGGTGCCGGGCTCGGGCTTGGCCGAGGCGGGCAGGGTGCGGATGGTGTAGCGGCCGTCGGAGTGGCCGCGCCATTCGACGGCGGGGGCGCCGGGGTCCTTCGCGGAGCGGCTGAGGACGGTGATCTCGTCGGCGACGACGAAGCAGGCGAGCAGGCCGATGCCGAACTGGCCGATGAACTCGCCCCGGGCGGCGTCGAGTCCCGCTCCGTCGAGCGCGCCGTCGGGGGTGCGCTTGGAGCTGCGGCCGATGGTGGCCAGGAAGCGGTGCACGTCGGCCTCGCTGAGGCCCACGCCGGTGTCGGTGACGGTGAGGGTGTCACCGGTGCGCACGGTGATCGCGGCGGGTGCGGCGGGGTCGAGGGCGCGGCGCGCGGTGATGGCGTCGACCGCGTTCTGCAGCAGTTCGCGCAGGTAGACGCGGGGGCTGGAGTAGAGGTGGTGGGAGAGCAGGTCGACCAGGCCGCGCAGGTCGACCTGGAAGGTGTGGGCGGTCTCGGATGGGGACACCTGGCGACGTCTTTCGCTGGACGCCCTCGCCGGGTCGCGGCGGCGGGCGGGGATGCGGACAGGGGGTGCGGCGGGGCGGGGCGCGCGGTGGTGCGACGGCCCGCCGGGCTCAGCGGGCGGCGGAGCGGTACTTGCGGAACGCCTCGACCGGGTCGCCGCCGAGGTAGGACCAGGGGAACTCCGAGACGCTGCCGTCGACGAGGTCGAAGCAGTCGCGCGCGGAGTCCTGCTCCCCGGCCAGGGCGAAGGCCATGGCGAAGGTGTTGGCGGTCTGCACCCAGCCGGTCCCGAAGGCGCAGTCGGGGTGCAGCAGGGAGCGCTCCAGCGCCTCGCGCAGCGAGTCGTTGACCTCGGGGGTGCCGATGTACGCGGCGTCCTCGCCGGATTCCAGGTGGAGCCAGTGCTCGACGTGGGCGATGGCGACGAGCTGGCCGAGCAGGCTGCCGCCGGGGGCGTCCAGCATGGAGCGGCGGGCGAAGGCGTGCATCTCCTCGTGGGAGCCGCTCCACTTGGCGCAGAGCTGCTGGAGCTGCTGCTGGTGGGCGCCGAGGTGGTGCGGGTAGCGGCGCACGGTGGCGTCGAAGCGGCGCCGGGCGACCTCCTGGCCGACCTCGAGGCCGCGTCCGCTGACCTGGAGGGCGTACCAGGGCGAGGCCCAGCCGGGCTCGCGCTCGGCGGCTTCGTACAGGTGCTCCTCGGCGACGCGCAGCCGCTCGTGGAAGACCTGGAACTGCTCGCGCGAGACGTGCGAGGCGCGGGCGGCGGAGCGCGCTTCCCAGCCCCAGGAGACGTGGCGCACGCCGGCCACGAGGACGGGCAGCGCGGAGTCCTTCTCGGCCTCGATGACGCCCGGTATCCACTGCTCCACCCCGGCGGCCTCGGAGACGGCCCAGAGCAGACCGGTGCGGTCCTCGTCCTCGGGGCGCTCCTCCAGGAGCTGGCGCACGGTGGGCCAGTCGCCGTGCTCGGCCGCCTGCTTGGCCAGTGGTGCCAGCGGGTCGCCCCCGTCCAGCCGCGCCGCCGGTCCCCCGGCCCTGCCCACGAGACGCTTCAGCGAGCGTCCCGCGCCTCGCAGCGACGCCATGCAAACCCCCAACGATCCGTGCGTGCGGTGTGGTGGTCTCGACCACCGCCCCCTTGGAGGTAGTGAGTATCACGAAGCTCGGACAATCGCACACTCGTTTGCGACGCCAGTGCGCTATTGCCCGCAGGTAGGGACGAAAGGGGTCTTGCGGAAACCGCCACGTGGGGATTGGCCGGTTCCGCCACCCTCCCCCGCGCACTGCCCTACCTTGAGCACCGTGGACCAGTTGATCACCGAAGACCCCTCCCACATAGGCCCGTTCCGCCTCATCGCCCGGCTCGGCGCCGGGGGCATGGGGCTGGTCTACCTGGGCCGCTCCGAGCTGGGGCGCACCGTGGCCGTGAAGGTCGTCCAGGCCGAGTACGCGGGACAGAGCGACTTCCGCCGCAGGTTCGCCCGCGAGGTGGCCGCCGCACGCCGGGTGGGCGGCGACTGGACGGCGGCCGTGCTCGACGCGGACCCGGAGGCGCGGGTGCCGTGGGTGGCCACGCAGTACGTCCCAGGACCCGACCTGACCACCGTGGTGTCCAAGGACTTCGGCCCGCTGCCCGAGCACTCGGTGCGGGTGCTCGCCAACCGCCTGGCGCTCGCGCTGGAGGCGGTGCACGCGGCGGGGCTGATCCACCGCGACCTGAAGCCGTCCAACGTGCTCGTCACCGTGGACGGCCCCCGCGTCATCGACTTCGGCATCGCGCGCGCGATGGACAGCCTGGGCGGGGACAGCCTGCACACCCGCACCGGGATGCTCATCGGCTCCCCCGGCTTCATGTCGCCCGAGCAGGTGCGCGGCCTCGCGCTCACCCCGGCCAGCGACGTGTTCTGCCTGGGCGCGGTGCTGGTGTTCGCGGCGACGGGGCGGCTGCTGTTCGGCGCCACCGACACTGGGCTGCACGCCCACCTGTTCCGGGTGGCCGAGGACGAGCCGGACCTCACCGGCGTACCGGAGTCGCTGCTCGGTCTCGTACGGGCGTGCTTGCAGAAGGATCCCGCGCTGCGGCCCACGCCGCAGCAGATCGCGGAGCACACGCGGACGGACCGTGCGGCGGAGTGGCTGCCGGACAAGGTGCTCGCCCAACTGGGCCGCCATGCGGCCCAGTTGCTGGACTTCGCGCCGCCCGGACCGACGGCTCCCCCGGTGCCCCCGGGGTACACGCCGACGTCGTCCGCCGCGCAGGACGCCGGTCCCGGCGCGACACCCGGGTTCGGGCCGCCGCAGGGGGCGCCGAACCCGTGGGCGGCCGGCACGACCGTCGTGCCGCCCCTGCCGGGGACTCCCCCGGCGTACCCACCGGTGCCCGCGACGCCGCCGGGGCCGCGCCCGCGCCGCTGGTGGGCCCTGGCGGCCGTGGCGGTGGCCCAGCTGGGCGTCCTGGTGGACGCGACGACGGCCAACATGGTGCTCCCTTCGGTCCAGTCGGACCTCCACCTGGACGCGTCGCAGCTCAACCTGCTCCTCGGCGCGTACCTGGTCGCCTTCGGCACCGTGCTGGTGCTCGGCGGCCGGCTGGCCGACCGGGCGGGCCACAAGCGGCTGTTCCTGACCGGCCTCGGCGGCTTCATGGCGGCCGAACTACTGACGGCCCTGGCGGCGGGCAGCACGCTGCTGACGGTCCTGCGGGGACTCCAGGGCCTCTTCGCCGGGCTGCTGACCCCGGCGGGGCTCTCCCTGGTGGCGTCGGACTTCACCGAACCACGCGCACGGGCACGGGCGTTCGGGGTGTACGCCGCGATCGCGGGCGGCGGGGCCGGCCTCGGCGCCCTGCTCGGAGGCGCGCTGGTGGAGACGATGAGCTGGCGCGCGGCCCTGTGGGGCGCCCTCCCGTTCACGCTGGTCGCCCTCGTCCTGGCGCTCGCCTCCTTCCCCGCCCGCCGCGCGCACGTCCCACCGCTCCCACCGGACGCGCAGGCCGAGCTGTTCGGCACCGTCGGCATGCTCGCGATCACCTTCGGGCTCCACTCGGCCGGGACCAACGGCTGGTCCCCGGTGTCGCTCCTGTCGACGGTCGTGGGACTGGGCCTGATGGCGGGCCACCTGCGGCAGCGGGCGGGCTCCCGGTCCGGCGTGCCGGGCCGGGTCCTGGTCGGCGGCCACCTGGCCCTCGTACTGGCCGGGGCGGCCGGCTACGTCATGATCGCGGCCGTGCTCTTCCACGAGCAGATGCGGCTGGGCCAGGGGCCGCTCGCCGCCGGCGCGGTCCTGCTGCCCTTCGCCCTCGCGCTCGCCCTCGGCGCGACCCAGGTCTCCGCCCGGCTGCAGCACCTCGTGGCGCCGCACGTGCTGGTCTGCGGCGGTCTCGGCCTGGCGGCCGCCGGGCTGGCCGTCCTCGCGTTCCTCGGGACCGAGGACTCCTCCCTCGGCCCGGTCGTGCCCGCCACCGCGGTCGTCGGCCTCGGCCTCGGCGCGGCCCTCGGCCCGCTCTACTCGCTGACCACGGCGGCGTCCCCGACCGGCGCCGTGTCGGGCACCGTCGCCACCGCGCCGCTGCTCGGGCAGTCGCTCGGCGCGCTCCTGACCGCCCTGTCGCTGACGCACCGGATGGACGAGGTCGGCGGAGCGACCACCCCGGACAAGGTGGTCCTGCTGCTCCAGTCCGCCTACCTCGGCTCCCTGCGGTACGCGGCCGTGGGGCTGGTCCTCGCGGGCGTGCTGACCGCGTTCCTGCTCGTCCGGCGGGGGCCGACCGCCGGCGCCCCTGCGCACCAGCAGAAGACGGCGACGTGGGGCGGCTGACGCGCCGGGCGGGACCGGCGGGAGCAGGGGGACGAACGCCCGTTCCCGGCATGTCCTGAGCCGTCCGGGCCGGGTCCCCGGTGGAAGACTGGCCCCCGTGATGGAACTCAACGGGGACCAGGCCGCACCGGACGACCTGCGCGCACTCGGGCTCACGAACTACGGCCACTTCACCTCCGTCCTGGTCGAGGACGGCCACGCGCGCGGCCTCGCCCACCACGTGGAGCGGCTGCGCCGTGACTGCCGGGCCGTGTTCGGCGCCGAGCTCGACCCGGAGCGGGTGCGCGGGTACGTGCGGCGGGCGGTCGTGCGGGTGGACGGCACGTTCATCGTGCGCGTCACCCTCTTCGACCGGAAGCTGGACATCGCCCGCCCCGGTGGCGGCGGCCACCCCGACGTCCTGGTGACGGCACGGGCGGCGGGCCCGGCGGCGCCGCCCCCGCTGCGGGTCGGCACCGTCGCGTACGCGCGGGACCTGCCCGCCGTGAAGCACCTGGGCATCTTCGGCGCCCTGCACGCCCGCCGCACGGCCCGACTGGACGGCCACGACGACGCGTTGTTCACGGGCCCGGACGACCTGGTGAGCGAGGGCGGCACCTGGAACGTGGGCTTCGTGGACGCCGAAGGCACCGTGGTCTGGCCCGAGGCCCCGGTCCTGCCGGGCGTGACGATGACGCTGCTGCGGGAGCACCACGAGCACCTCGTGGCGCCGGTACGGCTCGGTGAACTCGGCTCGATGCGCGCGGCGTTCGCGACGAACACGGCGATCGGGGTGCGCCCGATCGGGGCGGTCGACGGCATCCGGTACGACACGGAAGACCCGGTGCTCGCCCGCCTGCGCGAGGCCTATCTCGCGGCGCCGCTCGAACTGGTCTGAGCCCGCGCGCCGGGGACCGGGTCCGGGAACGCCGCCGTCAGGCCCTCGGCACGACGCTTACGCGCTCGCTCTCGCCGTCCGACAGGAACAGCGCCAACTGCCTTCCCTTCTCGGCCACTTCGTCGCGCTCGGTCCGCGTCAGGCGCCGCAGCGGCTCGGCCACCACCGTCCCGTCGGCGGTCTTCCAGGTGCCCGCCACCCGCCCGTCGACCAGGAGCACCCGCTCCCCCGCCACCGAGAGCAGCCGGTTCTCGTCGTCGATGACGCGCGTACGGTCCTGGTAGCCCAGGATCGCGTTGTCGAAGGCCGGGAGGAAGCGCACCGGGGCGGCCGTGTCGGCGTCGGGGCGGGGCGCGTCCGGCAGGTCGAGCAGCTCGCGGCCCCGCTCGTCGCGGAACGAGACCAGCTCGCCGCGCACCGCCTTCACCGCGGCGGGCAGCCCGGCGACGCCGCTCCAGGCCCGCAGGTCCGCCGTGGAGGCGGGACCGTACGCGGCCAGGTAGCGGCGCACCAGGGCCTGTCCGACCAGGTCCGGCCCGCCGTCCGGCTCCGCCGGGTCGACCGGGCGGCCGAGCCAGGTGGCGAGCGGGAGGTTCCGTACGCCCGCCTTGGTCCGCCACACGCCGCGCGGCGGCAGCTGGGCCATCGGCACCAGCGCGGCGACCAGCATCTCGCCCAGGGCCCTGGGCGCCGCGCCGGGCCAGCGGTCGGCGACCGCGCGGGTCAGCTCGGCCATGGTGCGCGGCTCGCCGTCGGACATGACCTTGCGCCCGGCCTCGGCCAGCTCGTCGAGGTCCACGTCCGCGAAGTCGGCGCGGTACACGCCGAGCACCTTCTGGCGCAGCATCGCGTCGTGCCGCGAGCGCCAGGCCAGGGCGTCGTCGGCGGTGACGAGGTGGACGGTGCGGCGCATCAGGTGGGTACGGACCACCCGGCGCCCGGTCAGCAGGTCCGACAGCTCCCCCGGGGCGAAGCCGCGCAGCCGCGACCACAGCCCGGTGAAGGGCTCCTGCGGCTCCTGCGCCTGGAGGCCGCCGAGGTGGGCGACGGCCTCCAGTGCGGTCAGGTCGGCACGGGCCAGGAGGAGCTGGCGGGCGAGCGTGGCGCGGTTGAGGGCACGGAGGGAGAGGGCGGTCATGGAGGTCACGGTGCCATGGATCGCGGTCAGGGAGTGTCCGCGATGGGGGGTGACCGGCGCGGATGGCGGTCAGAGGCTTCCGTGGGAGGGCGGGCGACCGGCGCGTGGGAGGCGTCGTGACGGGTGGCGTCAGGTGGTGCCGGCACGGGTGGCGTCAGGAGTGCCGTTACGGGTGGCGTCAGGGGGTGTCCGTCCGGGATCCGCCGTACCGCCTGCTCATCGCATGGAAGACCGCCTTCCGCTCCCAGTGCGCCTCGTCCCGCACCCTCACCACCCCGTACGACCCGAGGTCCAGCTCCGCCGGCCTGCCGTACCCGGCGAAGGTGAACCACAGCGCGGTGTCCACCCCCTCCTCCTCGAACACGTCGAGGAGCTCCTCGAAGTACCGCACCTGCTCGTCCTCGTCCGGGACCGCGCCGTCCGGCACGTGTCAGGCCATGCCGCCGCGTTCGGCGGCGCCCCGGTAGGCGCAGGTGCCGTACTCGGTGACCGCGACCGGCTTGCCGTGGGCCAGGTGGGCGCGGACCTCGTCGCGGAAGGTGGCGGCGTTGTAGGCGGCCCGGTAGGCGTCGACGCCGACCACGTCGAACGGCGTCCAGTCGACCGCCTCCCAGGGCGCCGACGCATAGGTGACCAGGCCGCCGAAGCGCGTACGGACGGCCTCGACGACGCGCGCCAGCTCCTCGTTCACCCGCTCCTGCACCGGGCCGAGCCCCTGCCACCACTCCAGGTCCGCCCCGGCCATGGCGCCCAGCCGGTCGCCGTAGGTCTCGCCGGGCAGGAAGCCGCCGCAGAACGCGCTGATCTCGCACCCGGCGACGAACACCACCCGGGCCCCCTCCTGCCGCACGGCCTCGGCCCGCTCCGCGCACCCGGCGAGGTACCCCGGGAGTTCCTTCCCCGGCAGGTCCACCGGGAAGGGCGCGAACCACACTTCGAGCCCGGCGTCCGCCGCGTGGCGGGCCGCGGTGGCCAGCCGCTCCGGGTGGCCGCCCGAGACGCGGACCGCGTCGCAGCCCAGCTCGCCCGCGATCACCGCCATGTCGCGGCGGACGACCTCGTCGGTGAAGGTCTTGCGGGAGAGGGAGTCCCCCGGCAGGAATCCGGTGTCGTAGTTGATGCCTCGTGCCCGCACGTCGACGCTCCTCACGGTGGATGCGGCCGTACCGCGCACCAGCGTAAGCGCGGAGCGCCTCAGTCCAGCCAGCTGAGCGCGGTCGCCTCCGGGAAGTGCGCGAGGACGTCGAAGGCGTCGGGCAGCGAGGCGACGGCGAGGTGCTCGGCGGCGTCGTTCTCGGGGCGGTAGACGCCGCTGATGACCCGGGCCTTCGCGGGACCGGCCCAGTCGCGGCGGGCCCGGGCGTCGCGCAGGTCGATCCAGTGGGCGGCGGGCGCGCTCGCGCCGAGGGCCGAGTCGAGGAAGTCCCGCGCGGGTGCGGGCACGCGGACGACTCCGAGGTCGCCGTGGTGGAAGCCGATGGCCACGGAGACGTACCCGCTGCCGAAGCGCTCCCGCAGGGTGCTGCCCGCCGTGGGGTGCGGGGCGCGGTCGGGCCGGATGCCCAGGGCGACCGGGGCGGCGGTCGTGTGGCTGATGCCGTCCCAGTAGACGACTCCCCGTCCGGTGCGGTCGTGCCGGTCGGCCACCGTGGCGGCCCAGACGCTCTCGTCGTTCACGTAGTCGCCCTTTCCGGCGACGCTGTGGGCGTGGAAGTCGGCGATGAGGCGCATCCGTTCGCGCACGTCCGCGTCCCGCGCCCGCGCGGGCAGCGCGTCGAGGAGGGCGAGGGCGTCGCGGGCGTGCTCGGTGAACGGCCGCCCGGGGTGGGTGCCTCGGGCCCGCTGCACGTGTTCGTCGAGGGTGTGCGCGGTACGGATGGGGTCCAGGTGCCCGGCGAGTTCGGGGAGCAGGTGCGGGGCCGCGGCCCGTACGTGGTCGAGCACCGCGTCGTAGTCCTCGGGGCCCGCCTGCCGGGGCTTCACGCCGATGATCCGCACCGGGTCGCCGGGGTGCTCCAGGTTGAACGCCCGCATCCAGTCCAGGGCGGCGGCGGTCTCGGCGGTGCGCCAGGGCCGCCAGGCGGTGGCGAGCGCGGACTCGGCGGTGCCGCGGCCGTGGGTGACGTACGCGTCGAGGGCGTCGGCGGCCCCGGCGGAGTCCTGGACGGCGACGGTGCGGAAGCCGTGGTCGCGTACGAGACGGCGGGTGAGCCGGTCGCGCAGGGCGAAGGTCTCGTGGGCGAATCGGGTGGACTCGCCGATGCCCACGACGGCGGCGCCGGGGGCGAGTTCACGGGCGAGGGCGTCGAGTGCGGTCTCCGGGAAGTGCGTGCTGAGGTCCATGCACGGAACGCTCCACCATCAAGCAAGGTTGAGGTCCAGCGGGTGTGACCTGGTTCACGCCGCACGGCCAGGCGTGCGCACGCGGCCCTCGTACGCGGGCTTCCGGCAGGAGCTTTCACAGGGGCGGCGACTATCCTGGCCGGGAGGGAACCCGGGGGAAGGGAAGGCCGCTGTGGACTGGTACTGGTGGATACTCATCCTCTTCTGGACCGGCGGGTTCGCGTGGGTGGGGGACAACGTCCGCACCGCCCTGCGCAACCGGCACGAGCGCAGGATGGAGGTCCTGGAGGCCGCCAAGCAGGAACGCCTGGCCCTGGAGGCGGCGAACCGCCCGCCGGAGCCGGTCTGCGGCTGCACCCACCACCTGGCCAAGCACGACAAGCGGGGCCGCTGCCACGAGCGGGTCGAGGTGCCGACGGCCTGGGACGAGGACAAGAAGCCGGTCACCTACGAGGCGGGCCAGTGCAACTGCCAGCAGTACGTGGGTCCGCAGCCGCTGTCGCAGATCTACGCGGAGGACCTGACGGACCTGGCCTGAGCGCCACCGCGCCCGGCCAGGCCCTGACCAAGGCTCCTAGACGCGCGAGTTGCGCACCGACTGCCACACCGCGCCCGCCAGCGCCCGCGTGGCGCGCGGCACCGAGAGGTGTTCGTGCTCGCGGTACAGGGCCCAGTTGTACTGGACGAGCGAGAGCTTGTTGGAGGACAGCGATCCCGCCTGGTGGGCGCGGTACACGGCGAGCGGCTCGGCCAGGCCGCGGGCGTCGGCGCCGTCGCGCATGATCGACAGCCACAGGGCGTAGTCCTGGCGCTTGCGCATGTCCGGCATGAGCCGGGTGCCCAGGACGTTGCGGTCGTACATGGCGGTGAGGGCGCCGATGTGGTCCTGCACCAGCATCGCGCGGTAGTCCACGTGCGCCCGCGCCTGGATCACCCGCCCGTTGGGGACCCAGTCGGTGCTGTCGCCCGCGTAGTCGGCGTCCATCTTGTAGTACGAGGTGAACGTCAGCGGGGCGTCGCCCTCGGCGGCGAAGGCGAGCTGCTTCTCGGCCTTCTCCGGCAGCCACATGTCGTCGCTGTCGAGGAAGGCGATGTAGTCGCCGCGGGCCCGCTCCATCGCGAGGTTGCGCGCCTTGCCCGCACCGCCCTGCTCGGGCGCCCGCTCCGGCCGGACCCGCTCGTCCCGCGCGGCGAAGTCGCGGAGCAGGTCCATGGACTCGTCGGTGGACCGGTCGTCGGTGACGAGCAGCTCCACGTCGGTGTGCGTCTGGGTGAGTACGGACCGGACAGCCGCGCCGAGAGTGGCTGCCGAGTTGTACACGGGCATCACGACAGACACCAGGGGCACAGTGCTTCTCCTTGCCGGATCAAGAACGAGGGTCCATTCAAACACTGGACGCGGCAAGGGCCCGCCACCCGGGGTCGAGCACGACCAGCGCGCCGGTACCAGCGCGCCGGTACCAGCGCGCCGGTCTCGCGCGCTGCGGCGGACCGTCCGGCCGGGCCGCCGCACGGCCGGGGGGGCTCAGATCAGCTGATGGCGCAGGGCGTGGCCGACGGCGTGGGTGCGGTTGCGCAGGTTCAGGCGGGTGGTGACCTCGTGCAGGACGTTCTTGACGGTGCGCTCGGAGTACGAGGTCTTGGCGGCGATCTCGGCCGTGTCCAGGCCCTCGGCGACCAGGCGCAGCATCTCGGCCTCCCGGCGGGTCAGGGTGGTCAGGGATCCGCCCCGTTCCTCGGGTACGGCGTGCTGGAGCTGCGCGGTGTAGGTGATCAGCTCACCGATCAGGTCGCCGGGGAGCACTCCCTCTCCCGCCGCGACCGCGCGGACCAGGGCGGCCAGGTTCCGGGGGTGGGCTTCGGTGCGGCGCAGCAGGGCGTGGACGCCGTGCTCGATGATCTGGTGCAGGGTGCGGGGCTCGACCGTACTGACGACCAGGGCGACCGCGGCACTGCGGTGGCGCAGGCGGTTCAGGGTCAGGAGCGCGTCGTCGTCGACCCGGTCCACCAGCACGAGCACCACGTCCGCCCGGTCCGCTGCCGTGTCGTCTTCGGGCAGCAGCGTCAGATCGCGCTGTCCGGCCAGCTGCTGCACGACGCCGGTGCGCACGGTCACGTCGGACGCGTGGACGGCCACCGTCAGACGCTTCCCGGTCCAGGTATGGGAGGGCGGCCCGGAGGAGAGGGGAGGGGCGGTGGGGTGGGGGTCACCGGTGAGCGTGGGCACTGGGTCGTACCTCCTCTGCTGGGGGCCGCATCCGCGGGCCACCCCTCCGCGGGGCGGAACCGGCGTTGCCTTCCGTACCTTCCTTACGACCCGGCGCGCGCGAAAGTTCAACGGACAACGAGCTTCTTCGCCGCACCGGCCGCTTCAGGCCGGGGCGGGCTGGTGGCCCTTGGGGTAGAGGACGCGGAGGCGTTCGACGCGGCGGTCACGGCGGAACATCAGCCAGGTGAGGGTGGGCGGGCAGTGGTGGAGGCTGCCGTGGTCGGTGGTGACGGTCATCTCCCAGATGTCGATGTCGCGTCCGGCGGTCACCCGGTGCAGGTGCTGGCGCACGCCGTCCTCGAGGTAGTGGCGCATGACCGGGACGGGGTGCACGCGGTGACCGGGGCGGGCCAGCCGGCCGACCATCCGGCTGTGCGCGGGCCACAGTTGGCTGATCTCCGCGGGCAGCCCGCCGCTCTCCCACGCCGCCAGGGTGGCCAGCGCCTCCGCACGACTGGACTCGGTCCGGGTCGCCGCGCCTTCGTCGAACCGGTCAGCGCTGTCCAGGAGCATGCGGGCCAGCCGGGAGCGGGCCTGGTTCAGGCGGCTGCGTACGGTACCCAGCGGGATGTCGCAGGCGGCGGCGATCTCCTCGTAGGACGTCAGGGTGGTGAAGTAGCGCAGCATCACCACCAGGCGCAGCCGCTCGGGCAGTTCGTCGACCGCGTGCCGGATCCAGCCCCGCAGCGCGTGTTCCTCCACCGCCCGCTCATGGGCCTCGCCCGCCGGGGGGTGCGGGAGCAGGCGGGCGTCGTCGAGGTGGTCCAGGCCGAGGCGTTCGCGCCGCTTGGAGCGCAGGCGCATGCGGGCGTTGTTGCGTACGATCGCGCGCAGCCAGGCTCCGACAGCGTCCGGTTCGCGGACGTCGCCGATGCGGCTCAGGGCGGTCAGGACCGCGTCCTGGACGGCGTCCTCGGCGTCGGAGCCGTGGCCGAGCAGGCTCAGCGCCACCGCCGTCATCCCGGCCTGGTGGCGGGCCAGGAGCAGGCCCAGCGCGCCGCTCTCGCCCGCCTGGGCCCGCAGGGTGAGCTGGGCGTCGGTCAGCGGCTGCAGCGGTCTCACGACGGTCGCCTCCCGCGGGGATCCGGGTTCGGGGGTGCCGCCCGGGGCGGGGCGGAGAGGCGTCGCCCCGGGCGGCGTACGGGCAGCGTACGGCGGAACCCGGCCTTCCTCAGCCGGCCGCCCGCTTGATCAGTCCGGCGACCTTCTCGGGGTGGGAGACGTACACCGCGTGGCTGGCGGCGACCTCGACGGTGGACGCGCCGGCGCGTTCGGCCATGGCGTGCTGGGCCGGGGGCGGGATCATCCGGTCGTCGGTGGCGATCAGGTAGTGCACGGGCCTGGTGTGCCAGGCCGGCTCGCCCACCGTGCCCTCCAGTGCCGCGATCCCCCACGGGACCTGCGCGTCGGCCAGGAAGCGGGCCTCGTCCGCGGGGAGGTCGGCGGCGAAGGAGGCCGCGAACTTCGCCCGGTCCAGGTGCAGGAAGCCGCCCTCGGGCGGCAGGATCGGCGGCACCGGTGCCCCCGGCGCCGGGTTGGCGATCAGCGTGTTCACCGACTCGCCCTTGTCCGGCACGAACGCCGCGACGTACACCAGCGCCGCCACGTTCTCGTGCGTGCCGGCCTGCGTGACGACCGCCCCGCCGTACGAGTGCCCCACCAGCACCGCGGGACCGTCCAGGGAGTCCAGCACCAGGCGCACCGCCTCCACGTCCCCCTCCAGGGACAGCGTCGGGTTCTGCACGACACGGACCGTGAACCCGTCCGCGCACAGCACGTCGTACACGCCCCTCCAGCCCGAGCCGTCCACGAACCCGCCGTGCACCAGCACCACATTGCGCACGCTCGCGCCACCACTCACCGCACACCAACTCCCCTGCCACACAAGGCGACCACCAGCGGAGGCCGCCGCCGAAAGGAACCTGCCGACAGCGGGATGCCGGAACCGGGCCGGAGTTCACGCTTCCGCATGTGACCTGCACCACATGTCCCGGTGGTCGGTGCGCCCGTGCCGAAGGAGGGCGAGCGCCCCGCCGACGCGTGGGGTGGGCACCGTTGAAAATGATCACATGACGAACGGAACAGAACAGCGCCCAACGGTGCTGGTCGCCGAGGACGACCCCGGGGTCCGCAGCACGCTCGACCAGCTGCTGCGCTTCGAGGGGTACCGGGTGCTGCTGGCCGCCGACGGCCTGGAGGCGCTGCGGGTGCTCGAACAGGAGCGGCCCGACCTGGCCGTGGTGGACGTGGTGATGCCGCACCTGGACGGGCTCGGGCTGTGCCGGATGCTGCGCAGGCGCGGTGACCGGCTGCCCGTGCTGGTGCTCACGGCGCGGCACGAGGTGGGCGACCGGGTCGCCGGGCTCGACGCGGGGGCCGACGACTACCTGGCCAAGCCCTTCGCCACCGAGGAGCTGTTCGCCCGGATACGCGCCCTGCTGCGGCGCGTGGAGCCGGCCGGGGAGGGGGTCGAGCTCGCCGTCGCGGACCTCGCCCTCAACCCCGACGCGCGGCAGGCGCGGCGCGGCGGGAACCAACTCGACCTGACCAAGACCGAGTTCGACGTCCTGGAACTCCTCCTGGAGAACCAGGGAACGGTGTTGACCCGCAGTCAGATCTACCAGCGCATCTGGGGCTTCGACTTCGACACCACCTCGCGCTCCCTCGACGTCTACATCGGCTACCTGCGCCAGAAGACCGAGGAGGGCGGGGCGAGCCGGCTCATCCACACCGTGCGCAACGTCGGCTACACCGTGCGGGCCGCCTGATGCTCCGGCTCAGGATCATGGTGGTGGTGATCGCCACCGCCGCGTTCGCCATCGCCGTCGCGGCGGGCAGCTCCTACCGGGGCGTGAGCGACCTGGTCGGTGACGAGATGGAGCGCGGGCTCGTCGACCGCGCGGACACCGTCCTCGTACTCCTCGACGCCGAGCGCACCCCGCCGGTGCGCGCGGACATGGTGGAGCAGGTCGTCACCGGCGACGGGGCGGTGCGGGAGCTCGCGCCCGGGCGTCCCCGGCTGCCCGTCACCGAGGGCGTCCTGCGCGTCGCCCGCACGGGGAAGGGCGAGGACCGCGAGGACGTGGTCGTCGACGGCACCGAGTACGGGGTCCTCGCCCGGCCGCTGCCCGGCGGGGGCGCCCTCGTGGTCGCCCAGAGCTACCGGGGCGCCACCCAGGTCGACCACGCCTTCCTCTGGCGCCTCGCCGCCGTCACCGCGGCCGCCACCGGCCTCGCCGCCCTGCTGGCCTGGCTCGCCGTCGGCCGCATCCTGCGCCCGGTCCACCGCCTGGCCCGGGCCACCCGGGCCATCACCACCACCCGGGACCTGGCCACCCCGCTGCCCCCGGCGGGCCCCGGCGAGATCGGCCAGCTCACCCGCAGCTTCGAGACCATGCTCGGCGCCCTGCGCCGCTCGCGCGCCCAGCAGCAGCAGCTGGTCCAGGACGCCAGCCACGAGCTGCGCACCCCGCTGACCTCGGTACGCGGCAGCGCCGAGCTCCTCCAGCGGGCGCGCGGGCGGCTCGCCCCGGCCGACGAGGAGCAGATCCTGGGCACCCTGGTCACCGAGACGGCCGCGCTCGACGCGCTCGTACGGGAGCTGGTGGAGCTGGCCACCGACCGGCACACCGAGGAGGAGCCGGACGCGGTGGACCTGGCGGAGGCGGCCGAGGACGCGGCGCTCCGCTTCCGGCAGCTCTCCGGCCGGGCGATCTCGGTGACCACCGACCCGGCCGCTCCCCCGGTGCCGGTGCGGGCCAGGCCGCGGGCGCTCCAGCGCTGCCTGGACAACCTGCTGGGGAACGCGGTCAAGTTCAGCCCCGAGGGCTCCCCCGTGACCGTGCACGTCGAAGGGACCCGGCTCGTGGTGCGCGACCGGGGGCCCGGCATCGCGCCCGCGGAGCGTGAGGCGGTCTTCGACCGGTTCTACCGGGGGCCGCGCACCCAGGCCGTGCCCGGCTCCGGCCTCGGGCTGGCGATCGTCCACGACCTGGTCGGCGCCGACGGCGGGACGGTGTTCGCGGGGGCGGCGGAGGGGGGCGGGGCGGAGGTGGGGTTCCGGCTGCCGAGGGCGTAGCGAGCGGCGGCGGCGGCGTGGAAACGGTGCGGGCGGGGCCGTGAAAGCGGCGCGGGCGGGGCACCTGGATGGTGTCCCGCCCGCGGTTCAACGGCACGTCAGCTTCCGCCCGGTGGGCGTCAGTTGACGATGTCGTACGCGTTGAAGCCGGTACCGATCTTCACGCCCTTGGCGAGGGGCGCCTTGACGTTTCCCGTGCCGGAGAAGCGGTAGATCTCACCGGCCGCGTTGCGGGTGAGGATGTCCGCGACGCCGTCGAAGGTGAAGTCACCGACCGAGACGATGCGGTTCCAGGTGTTCCAGCCGGTGGCGATCTTGACGCCGGCCTTGAACGGGGTCTTGTAGTTGCCCGTCCCCTGGTACAGCCAGAGGTTGCCCGACTTGTCGCGCGTGACGACGTCGGCCTTGCCGTCACGGGTCAGGTCGCCCTGGCCCGAGACGGCGGTGAAGTTGTTCCAGCCGCTGCCGACGCGCACGCGCGCGCCGACCACGCCGTTCGGGCGGCCCAGGTACACCCACGCGACGCCCGCCTTGTCGATGGCGAGCAGGTCGGCGTCCTTGCTGTGGCCGAGGTCGCCGGGCGAGGACACGCGGTACGAGGACCAGCCCGAACCGCGCACCCAGCCGTTGTCGTCGTTGGCGAACTGCAGGGTGCCGTTGGTGTCGACCAGCCACACGCCGTCGCTGAGGCCGTCCTTGTCGGCGTCCACGTCCATGATGCTCTTCGTGGTCGGGAAGGCCTGGCCCGTGTCGACGCGGGCGCTGAAGCCGCCCTTGCCGTTCGGGGTGAAGAACGACAGCTTCTTCGTCTTCTTGTTGATCAGCCACAGCGGGTACGTGGGCGTGTTCACGACCGCGGCGGCGCGGGGCGCGGCCTGGGCGGCCGGAGCCGCCTGGGCGGCCCGGTGCACCTTGGTGGCGGCGTCCGTGGCCGGGTTGCCCGCGGCGAACGCGGTGGTGCCCGCGGACGCCAGGGCGACGGCCGCGGCGATCGCGGCCAGGGCGCGCCGCGGCAGGCGGCGCTCGGTGGAGCTCATGGGATGGATCCCCCCTTGCTGATTCGCACGGTACGGGACCGCTGAGGGCCCCTCCCGCATAAACGAGCGAATCCTTACACAGCTCCTTCACGGCTTGATCACCAGACCCCTCCAAGGAGCCGGGGCGGGCGGGCGCGCCCGACTCACTCGGCGGGGAGCGGCCCCAGCAGGCGTCGCACGAGCACGGTCCAGGCCTCGGCGAACTCGCCCTCCGCCCCCTCCAGAGCACCGGGCGCCCCCTCCTCGGGTACGGCCAGGTAGAGGAGCATCGGCCCTTCCAGGGCCGCCGTCAGCTGCACCGCAAGGGCGTCGACGGCGGGGGTCCCCGGTGCGGCCAGGCCGAGCAGCATGCGGATGTGCAGCCGGGTGAAGGACTGGCCCGCGGGGACGGGTTCGTTGCGGTCGAGCGCCGCCCGCGCCAGCACGTGCCGCCGGAAGAGGAACGCGGTGCGTTCACGGCCGTAGGCGACCAGCCGGTCGGCCGGGTCCGCGCCGGGGCCGAGCGGCGGCGGTCCTTCCAGGACGCGTCGCTGGAAGTCCTGCTCGTCCGCGTCGAGCAGCGCCCTGAAGATGCCGGCGCGGGTGCCGAAGCGGCGGAAGACGGTGCCCTTGCCGAGCCCGGCGCGCTCGGCGAGGCCGTCCATGGTGACGCCCTCGGCCCCGCCGCACTCGCCGAGCATCAGGCGGACGGTGTCGAGCAGGAGCTGCCGGTTGCGCACGGCGTCCGCGCGCTCGGGGCGGGGCTTTCCGAAGGGGACCACGGGTCTTTCCACGACGAGAAACGTACCCGCAACACTAAACGGGGTACAGTCCGTTTACTCTGAACGGGTCGGACGCCGCCGGAGGGGGAGGCGGCGTCCGGCTGCCCCGCCCTGCCCACTCCCCCGTGTCCGTCCCTTCCGAGGAGCCTTGACCATGACCGTGAACCTCTTCCGACTCGACGCCAGCATCCTGGGCGCGGCGTCCGCCAGCTCTGAACTCGCCGACGCCGCCGAGGCCACCTGGGTCTCCGCACACCCGCAGGGCACGGTGACGCGCCGCCACCTGGGCGCCGACCCGCTGCCCTCGGACGCCTGGGCACTGGCCACCACCGCCGGGTTCACCCCCGAGGACCAGCGCACCGAGGGCCAGCGGGAGGCGCTCGCCCTGGCCGCGGCCCTCGTGTCCGAGCTCAAGGAGGCGGACGCCGTGATCCTGGCGGTCCCCTTCTACAACTTCGGCGTCTCCCAGCACTTCAAGGCCTGGGTCGACCTCGTGATCACGGGCGCGGGCCCCACCGACCCGGTGCTCAAGGGCATACCGACCGTGCTGGCGACCACGCTGGGCGGCGGTTACGGCCCCGGCACCCCGCGCGAGGGCTGGGACCACTCCACGCCCTACCTCCAGCGCATCGTGGGCGAGGTGTGGCAGGCCGAGCTGACGCTGGTGAGGCGGGAGCTGACCCTGGCCGCCTCCACGCCGGGGATGGAGGCCCTCAAGGACCTCGCCGCCGAGCAGCACACCGCCGCCCTGACGGCGGCGCGCGAGGCACTGGCCACCGGCTGACGCGCGCCCGGAGCCGGGGGTGCCGTGGCCCGCGCACCCCGGCCCCGTACGCCCTCCTCCTGCTCACTCGCCGCCTACTCCCGCGACACCTCGTCCAGCTGCTCGAAGCGGGCCGCCTCCACGTCCAGGGCGTTCTGGGCGTCCGCGAGGGCCTGCGAGCTGTACGCGCCCGACCTGCGGGCCTTCAGCAGGCGCTCGCTCTGGGCGTCCAGGACGTCCAGGCGCAGCCGCAGGTACTGCTCGCGCAGCGCGAAGTCCATCTGCGGCGCCTCCTGGCCCTCCTCGGGGATGCGCGCGTCGGCGCGGGCGCGGGCCAGGATGGGGGCCGCGTAGGGGGTGCCGTCGGGCTGGGCGAGGCCCGGGGCGGCCAGCACGCCGACCGCCGCGTCGCGCAGTTCGCCGATCAGCCGCAGGTGGTCGTCGCGCAGCCGGGCGGGGTCGTCTGCGGGCACCTTCACGGTACGGATCACCCGGGGCAGGCTGAGCCCCTGGAGGAGCAGCGTGGCCGCCGCGACGACGAACGCGACGAGGATCAACTCGGCCCGGTACGGGGTGTCCTCCGGCAGCGTCTGGGCGGCGGCCAGGGTGATCGCCCCGCGCATCCCGGACCAGGCGAGGACGACGCCGCCGCGCCAGCCCAGGTTCTCGTTCAGCTCGAAGTCCAGCTTCGCCGACACCTTGGTGACACGGCGCTCGACCCGCTCCAGCCAGCGCGTGCCGCGCTCGTCGAGCTCACGGCCGGACGACTCGTGGTTGCGCAGCCGCTCCTGGATCTGGTCGAGCCGGGGCTTGGCGCCGGCCGCCTTCACCTGGTCGCGGCGCATCAGGGCGACCAGCGGCGCCACGATGGCCATCCGCGCCAGGACGCACACCAGGGACGCGAGCAGGCCCACCAGCAGGGCCCGCTGGAGGCTGAAGCCGCCGTCGCGCACCTGATCCACCAGCGTCTTCACGCTCAGGCCCATGAGCAGGAACATCCCGCTCTCCAGGAGGAAGGACAGGGTGCGCCAGTTGGTGGCCTCGGCGATGCGGTCCTGGGCGCGCAGGAAGCGGGGGCTCTCGTGCCCGGTCACCACGCCCGCGACGACCACGGCGAGGACGCCCGAGGCGTCGAACTCCTCGGCCGGGAGGTAGGCGAGGAAGGGGATGACGAAGGAGATGGCGGTGTTGAGGACCGAGTCCTTGAGCAGCCCGCGCACCCGTACGCTCACCAGGCCGACGACGAGGCCGACGAGCAGGGCCACCACGACCGCGTACACGAACTTGCCCGCGACCTCCCAGACGGAGACCGCGCCGGCCAGCGCGGCCACGGCGGAGCGCAGCAGCACCAGGGCCGAGGCGTCGTTGACCAGGCCCTCGCCCTCCAGGACGGTCAACAGCCGGTGCGGCAGGCCGAGTTTGCGGCCGACCGAGGTGGCGGCCACCGCGTCGGTGGGACTGATGACGGCGCCGAGCGCGAAGGCGGCGGGCCAGCCGATGCCGGGGAGCATCCAGTGGAAGAGGGCGCCGGTGCCGAGGGTGGTGACCACGACCAGGAGCACGGCGAGGCCGCTGATCGGTTTGAGGTTCCGCCGGAAGTCGGTGACGGGCATGGTGACGGCGGCGGAGTAGAGCAGCGGCGGCAGCACTCCGGCGAGGATCCACTCGGGGTCGATCTCCGGGTGCGGCACTCCGGGTACGAAGCTGAGTCCGAGGCCGACGATGACGAGGCTCAACGGGGCGGCGAGGCCCAGGCGTTCGGAGAAGGCGGCGACGGCGACGACACTGATGACGCCTACGACCGCGACGAGGGTCAGTTCCACGGGTGAGCGGGCCTTTCAGCGGGGGTGGTGCGGTGACACCGCCCACGGGGCCGGGATTCCTGCCGGCCCCCCGGGAGCGGTGATCCCCTCCTGTATACGTGGCGCCGGCGGGTGCGGTGGTGCGCGGCACTCCGCGGGGCGGCGCGCACCCTCCGGGTGGTGAACCCCGTCCGCCGACCGACCGTGACCGACTTCGACGCGTTTTCCGCGCTTTCACGTGCCGGCAGCGAAAGGTCAGGGACGGCCATGCACACAACGGGGGCCGGGGCGCCCGTGCGCCGCAACGGCGACATCCTCATCCTGAACGGCGGGGCGCTCGACACCGAAGTGGGTGCGCGACTGTTCCTCAGGGGCGTCGACACCGTCTTCCGGTCGGTCGGGCAGCTCGGCGTCAGCGTCACGCACGGCACCGCGCGGGCCTTCGAGACCGAAGGGGGCCGCGACCTCGCCACCTACGGCATGGTCCAGGTGGCTTCCTACCCCAGGCCCACGGCGACGCTCATGAGCGCCGTGAACGCCTGTCTGGAGGCGACCGGGGCCCCGACGGTGGCGAGCGCGTCGATCGCCGCGCCGACCAAGCTGTACCAGTGCGTGCGCCTGGTCCTGGCCGGGCTGCCGGTGCCCGAGACGCACTACCTGCCGACGCCGTTCCTGCGGCACCACCACGACAGGCTCGTGCGGCGGCTCGGCAGCCCGTTCGTGCTGAAGGCGATGACCGGCTCGTGCGGGCGCCACAACTTCCTGGTCGGGGACGAGGAGTCCTTCCGGGCCGTCGTGGACGACCCGGCCCACTCCGGCCTGCTCTTCCTGGCCCAGCGGTTCGTGCCCAACAACGGCACCTTCCGGCTGCTTGTCTTCGGTGACGAGGTGTCCGTCGTCATGCACCGCTGCAACACCGACGGCGGTCACCTCACCAACACCGCGCGCGGCGCGCACGCCACCCTCTTCGACACCGGGACCTTCGACGACGGCGTCAAGCGGATCGCGGTGCGCGCGGCCCGACTGATGGGCTGCGACGTCGCGGGCGTGAACGTGGTGCAGCACCGCGGCGACGGCAGCTGGCACGTCCTGGAGGTGACGCCGAGCCCGGCCCTGGGCACCGGTGCCTTCGTCGACGCCAAGCTCGACGCGTACACCGCGTACCTGGAGCGCACCCTGGGCGCCGCCTCCGAGCCCGTCGGGACGAGGTGAACGGGGCCCGCCCCGCTCCCTGCTCCGTACCGCGACCGCACCGCCCGCGCGCGGGCCCCCGGGAACGACTCGGCCCGGGCCGTCACCTTCGAGGTGTCGGCCCGGGCCGTCTGCTGCGAGGGCGCCGGCGCTGTGCCCCTCCATCGGGGCTCCTGTCCGGGGTGGGCACCGGAGCAGGGCGTAGGCGGCGCGGGTGGCGCGCGGTACCGGGGGCGGGGTGCCTCAGCCGAGGGTGGCGTACTCGGCCAGGCAGCTCTTGAGCGCCCTGAGCGCGTAGTACGTACGGGACTTGACGGTGCCGACGGGTATCCCCAGGGTCTCGGACGCCTCCTGCACCGAGGAGCCGCGGAAGTACACCTGGATCAGCACCTGCCGGTGCTCGTTGCTGAGTTCCTTCAGGGCCTTGCGGACGTCGAGCGCCTCGATGGAGGGCTCGATGGGGTCCTCGACCTGGACCGGGATCGTCTGCATCGCCATGTCGCCGACCTCGGTGGGGCGCGACAGACGGGCGCGACGGGCGTCGATGGCCAGGCGCCGGGCCACCGTGTAGAGCCAGGGCCGCATCGACTCGTGGTCGGTCTCCAGGGCCTCGGGGTGCCGCCAGGCCCGGATCATCGTCTCCTGGAGCAGGTCCTCGGCGCGCTGGCGGTCGCCGTAGGTGAGGCCGAGCAGGAAGCCGAAGAGGGCCCTGCCGTGCTCCTCGCGGAGCTTGGCCAGGGCCTCGTCGCTGGTGTAGCCCCTCGCGTCGGGGCCGCTGGACCCGGGATCGTCCTCCACAGCGGGCGAGCCGTTGAGGTCGAGGGACGGTGAGGTCATGGCGGGCACTCCTTCACTGACGACTTCGGGGGGACGGCCGGGGCGGCCGTGCCGCGTATCGGGTCGGTTGCTGTGCGTGCATCAGCGTGTCGCCGATGGGGGCGCCCTGTTATCCGCCAACCGGCGGACATGACGTACGTCCTCGACCAGCGGTCCAGCGGTCACGATGACCGTTCGGCGCACGGTGGGTGAATGTGCGGCTTCCTACTGAACGGCGGGTCAGTGCGGTGCGTGTGCCATACGGGAGCACTGCTCGGGGACCTACCGGGAGGGGACGCGAGCCGGCCCCCGCGCCACGGGGACGCAGACAGAGGGGGCGGGTATCGAAGCCGCACGCGCGCACATGACGAAGCGGCCGTTCCACCGGTGCCAAGGGGGAGCTGATCACCGGTGGAACGACCGCTGGCCGGCCGCGGGGGACGGCCGTGGGCCCGGCCGTCGGGGAACGGCCGTCAGACGGCCTCGATCGAGGGCCGCTCACCGACCGCGGGGGACGCGGCCGGGCCCCGCGGGCGGCTCGGAGGGAGTGGACTCGCCCGCGGGTTCACAGAGGGACACGGGCCTGCCGGGTCGGGGGTTCGGCCCTCGGAACCGTTTTTCCGAAAGCGGGCCCGCAACGGCCGGAAACCGTCAGGGCCTCACGCCCCGGGACCGCAGGAAGGGCAGCGGCGCTACCGAGGAGCCGTACCAGGGTGCGGTACGGACCTCGAAGTGCAGGTGCGGGCCGGTGGAGTTGCCGGTGCTGCCGGACCGGCCGATGACCTCCCCCGTGCGCACGCTCCGGCCCACCCCGACACCGAGCCGGGACAGGTGCCCGTACTGCGTGTAGAGGCCGGAGGCGTGCCGGACGACGATGTTCCAGCCGTACGCGCCTCCCCAGCCGGCCTCCACGACCGTGCCGCCGTGCGCCGCGCGGACCGGCGTTCCGGTGGGGACCACGAAGTCCTGGCCGCTGTGGGTGCGGGCCCAGAGGCGGCCGCCGATGCCGTACCCGGCGCCGAGCGCGTATCCCGTCACCGGGGTGGTCCAGGAGGCGGCGAGGAGCCCGGCCCGGCGCACCCGTTCGGCGCGGTCGGCGGCGGCCTTGCGCGAGGCGCGCGCGAGGCTCTCGGCGCGGCGCCGGGCGGCCTCCTCGGCCTGCTGTCTTCGTGCGCGTTCGGCCTCGTCCCAGCCGTCCTGGAGGGCGCTCGCCCGCAGGATCAGGCCGGTGGCGGCTCCGGAGGTGCCCGTGCCGGTGAGGGGCGTGGAGCGCGTCTCGTACGCGGGGCTCGATCCGGCGCTTCCCGTAGGGCCGTTGGTGCTTCCCAGGGCCGGTCGTGGGGCGAGGGCGAGACCGGTGACCAGGAGCAGGGACGCGGTCACGGCGCCGGCGCGACGACGGGCCGCCGGGGCCTGCGGGGTCACGCGTGCCGGCCGCGCTGCGGGGGTGTGGTCGGGAAAGGGCATCGGAGCCCTCCTTCACTGGGGAAAGGGCGGAGACGGGGAGGAGGCCCGGCAGTTCCCACCGGGGGTGTCGCGGCGCCGAGTTGGGGAGCGACGGTGGTGAACTCGGCTGCCGGGAGCGGGGATCGGGGACACGTGGGCCCCGTGCACCGGGAGCCGGGATCGGAGGTGACATGGGCCCCCTGCCCGGCCCCACGCCCAGGCACGGAACCCACCGCACGCTCCGGAACCGGCCGTCCCAGGTCATGCCCCTGACCTGCGCGGACTCCGGAGCGGCCAAGGCCGGGACATGGCCGGCCTTCCCCCTCCGGCACGCCCGGCGATCACCCCGGGTTCACCCGCGCGCGGTTCACGCCGACGGCACCGTGCGCCCCGTCCCGCGCGGCCGTCCCCGGTGAACCTCCGGCCCCGCCGGGCCCGTGCTCCGTACAGACATGTGCGTCCGGCTTCCGGACACGTCCTCCTGCCGAAAGGCCCCCCTGTGAACGTCCGTCTGGTCCTTCCCTCCGCCCTGTCGCTCGGTGTCGTCGCCCTCGTCTGCGGCAGCGCCGCGCCCTCCCCCGCGCCGCCGCGTACGGAGACGGTCCGCTCCGCGGCGGTGCGCCCGGCCGCGCTGGACCCGAAGGACGAGCTCATGGCGGAGCGCGGGGCCGCCGCGGCGGCGCGGGCCGCCGCCGTGTCACGGCGGCCGGTCGTGCGCTCCGCGCGAGCGGCGCCGCGGGCGGTGGTGAAACCGGCGAAGGCCGCCCCTCGACCGGCGTCGCGGCCGTCGAAGCCGTCCGGGACCGTCGTCCGGCACGCCTCCGCCGCCGCCGTGGCCGTCGACGTGGCACTCGCCCAGCGCGGCAAGCCCTACGTGTGGGGCGCCACCGGCCCCGGTTCCTTCGACTGCTCCGGGCTCACCCAGTACGCCTACCGGCGCGCGGGCATACGCCTGCCCCGCGTCACCTGGGACCAGCTCCGGGCGGGCCGCCGCGTCGGCCTCGACTCGATCCGGCCGGGCGACCTGGTCTTCTACCGCGGCGCGGCCCACGTGGGCCTGTACGTCGGGGACGGCCGGATCGTGCACGCCCCGCACCCCGGCGCCCCGGTCCGCACCGCCGACCTGCGCGTCATGCCCGTGTACGCGGTCGTCCGGCCCTCCTGACCCCGGCCCGTCCCACCGCCCCCCCGTCCGCCCACCCGCCCGCTGGAGCCACCGTGACCCTCCTCCCCCTCGTCCTCACCGGAGTGCTGTGCGCCACCGTCCTGGCGGTACGGTTCACCCCGCGCCTCCCCCGCGACCGCACCCGGCGCCACACCGCGCCGGACGCCGCGACGGCGGCCCAGCGCTCCGTGCTCCTGCTGCACGGCGGCTACTTCGCCAGTCCTTCCATGGCGCAGGCGCTGGGCGACCAGGGCATCAGGACCGTCGTACGGCACTACTCGGACCTGGTGGTCGACGTCGTCGGCGGCAGGCCGTGCGTGCGCGAGGCGTCCACCGGGCAGGACGTGGCCGACTTCGGCCTGGTGCGGACGCACGGCCCGGGGATCCCGGCGCCGCTGCTCGACACGCTCACCGGCTACCTCGCCGCGCGGGGCCGGGCCCTGCGCGGCGACGCCGGGGGCGGCGAGGGCCACGGCCGGGCCGCGGGGGCCGCGCCCGTCGCGCCGTCCCGGCCCTGCCAGGGGGTGGCGCTCGCCGATGCGGGCGAGCCGGTGCCGGACCTGCGGTTCATCGCCGACCGCCGGCCCGACACGTCCTTCGCGGCCCTGGCGGCCCGCCTCGGGACGCCGTTCGTGATCCGCCCGCAGTTCGGCGGGCAGGGCGGCGAACTGACCCATCTGGTGCGCACCGAGGGCGAGTTCGAGCAGCTGACGGAGTCCCCGTGCGGGCCCGTGCGGTACCTCGCCCAGCGGTACGTGCCCAACAACGGGACCTTCCTGCTGCTCGTCCTGGGCGCGCGGGTGCCCGTCGTCGTCCACCGGTGCAGCACCGGCGCCAGCGGGATCACCAACCGCAGGCACGCGTCGCACGCCACGCTCTTCGAGGCCGGGGAGTTCGACGCGGAGGTGCGGGCCATGGCGGTGCGGTGCGCGGCGCTGCTCGGTTACGACGTGGCGGCCGTCACCGTCGTACAGCACCGCGAGACGCGCGAGTGGTTCGTCCTGGGCGTGGACGGCGACCCGGCCCTGGCGGACCTGCCGTTCGCCGACGAGACCACCCGGGCCTACGCGCACCACCTCTCCCGGCGGCTGCGCCGCCGCCGGTCCCTGGTCAAGTGAAGCCGTCCGGCCGGGCCGAGGGACGTGGGCGCCGTGGCCCGCGGCCCAAGAGGAGAAGCGGCGGGCAGTTCCGTGACGGATGCCGAACTCCGTTGACCGGCAAGGGCCTTCAGGCCGTGCGGCGGACCTCGCCGCCGAGGGCGACCGCGAGGCGTGCCACCTTCCGCGACCGGGTGTAGGCCTCCAGCACCACGGCCGGGCCGAGGCCGAGGGCCTTGCCCACCCGTTCGACGGACCAGCCCCCGCTGATCAGGTGGTAGACGACGGCGTCGCGGTCGCCGACCTCGACCCTGACCTCCCGGCCCGCGAGCAGCCGGATCACCAACGGCCGTACCGCGCCCAGGCGTTCGGCCTTCTCCCACATGCGGCGGCGCTCCCCCGGCATGGTGCCGCCCCAGATGCCGTGCGACTCGCCCGAGCGGACGGCCAGGGCGAGGCACGCCCCCTGGACCGGGCAGGCGCGGCACAGGGCCTTGGCGCGGCCGGACTCCCAGGACTCCCCGCCCTCGGAGTCGGGCGGGAAGAACAGGGCCGGGTCCGCGGTCCGGCAGGCGGGCTCGCCGTCGAGGCGTTGGCGCCGGCGGGCGCGCACGGGCGGTCGGCTGTTCATCGCTTCCTCCGCTTCGGGGGTCGGCCAGTCGTCTCACCCGTGCGTACGGGAGCGGCCGCGCCCGGGTTCACGGGGCGCCGTCGTCCGGGCGCCGGGCTCCCCCTCCGGCCAGGCCCCGGACTCCCGCCCTGGATCCGGATTGAGCCCGGCGGACATCCCGTACGTGCGGAGGGGTGTGTGCACTGTCGCGCCGAGGACGGAGGGGTCGTGCTACCGGAGAGACTGAGCGGTGACGGCGGGGGCGAACTCGTCGTCCCCATGGGCTGGTTCTACGTGCAGTGCCTGGCCGACCGGATCCTGCGGCTGAGCGGTCTGGGCACCACCGACCCGCCCGTCTTCCGGGCCGGGCGCGACGTGCTCGCGCTCACGGTCTTCTTCACCACGGCCACGGGTGGCGGTCCGCCCGACCCGACGCCCGAGGACCTGCACGACTGGATGACGCTGACCACCCACGAGCCCCAGTGGCACGGCTGGATGCGGGCCGAACTGGAGCACCTGGTGGCCGAGGACCTGTCCGGCCACCTCGAAGGGGCCGACCTCTCCCCCGTACTGCACGCGTGGCAGTGGCTGCAGGAGACCGAGCTGCTGCCGCCGCCCGCGCCGCCGTCGTGCCTGCCGGCCGGCGTGGCCGGGTCCGGGGCGCGCGGCCTCCTGGAGGGGACCGGCTGGGTGCCCGCGTGGCGGGTCGGGTTGTCCCTCGGGCACCTCGCCCTCCAGCTGTGACCCACCGCGGCGCCGTCCGGTGGGGCGGCGCCGGTGAACCGATGGCGGGGCGGTGCCGTGACGTGCGGCAGACACCCCCATGATCCGCCGCGTGGTACGCCACGTGACGCGCCGAGGAGTTCCCCGTGCCCGAACACCCGACCCCGCCGCCCCGGCACCGGCTGCGGGGACACCGCCGTTGCGTCTCCCTGGCCCTCTGCCTCGCCGTGGCCACCGGGGCGGCGGGCACGGTCGCCGGTCTCGCGTCCCAGTCGCCGCCACCCGCCGAGGCCGCCGCGCGCCCGGCTCCCGCTCCCTCCGCTCCCCGGCCGACGCGCGCGGGAGCGGCGAGCCGGTCGCCCGGCGCGGGGAACGGTGCGGCGGTGGGCCGGGGTACCGCCGTGCCCGCGGGCTTCTCCCCGTACCTCGACGTCTCGCTCGGCGTCGACGGCGAACTGCCCTCACTGGTGCGGGAGTACGGACTCTCCGAGGTGACGCTGGCGTTCGTGCTCGCCGGTGACGGCTGCCGGCCCCGGTGGGGCGGCGGGACGTCACTGGGCGGGAACCCGTACGTCGCCCGGATCGGCGCGGTCCGGGCGGCGGGAGCTGACGTACGGGTCTCGTTCGGCGGGGCGGACGGGCGGGAGCTGGCGACGGTGTGCGCGGACGTGCCCCGCCTGACGGCCGCGTACCGCTCGGTGGTCGACGCCCTGAGGCTCACCCGGCTCGACTTCGACGTCGAGGGCTCCCAACTGGCCGACACCGACGCCCATGCGAGCCGCGCGCGTGCGGTCGCCGCGCTCCAGCAGGAGGCGGAGGCGGCCGGACGGCCGCTGGACGTGACGTTCACGCTGCCGGTGATGCCCAGCGGCCTGTCGGACGACTCGCTCGCGCTGCTGCGCGACGCCTACGGGCAGGGCGTGCGGATCAGCGCGGTGAACATCATGGCGATGGACTACGGCAGCGAGTTCACCGGCGACATGGGCGGCTACGCGCGCCGGGCTGCGACGGCGACCGCCGCCCAGCTGGCCGGGATCCTCGACGTGCCCGCCGAGGAGGCCTGGTCGCGGGTGGGGATCACCGTGATGACCGGGGTCAACGACGTCGCCGGCGAGGTGTTCACCGTCGAGGACGCCGCCGAACTGCTGGCCTTCGCGCGGGAGAAGCGGGTCGGACGGCTGTCCACGTGGTCGCTCAACCGCGACCGGCTGTGCCCCGACGGGCCGAAGGAGAGCGCCGATCCGCTGTGCGGGTCGATCGGGCAGGAGCCGTTCGCCTTCACCCGGGTGCTCGCGGGGCACCGGCCGCCGACGGGCGGGTGACGTCAGCCGCGGGCGGGCGTGGCCGCGTCCCCCGCGGACCGGTCGGCGGCGGGCCGGGCGAAGGGGTCCGCGCACCGTGTCTCGTCGGCACAGGTGTGCTCCACCAGCTCGAACCACACCCGGGTGCCGACCCCGCCGGGCCCGCCCTCCACGCCCCACTTCGTCGACCACGCGTCCACGAGACGGAGGCCGCGGCCCCCCTCGTCGCCCTCGCCGGCCGGGCGGACGACGGGCCCGGGGCCGGGCGGCCCCTGGTCGACGGCCGCGCAGCGCAGCCCGCAGGCACGGCCGTCGAGCCTCACCCCGACCGGCCCCCCGCCGTGTCTGAGCGCGTTCGAGACGATCTCGGTGGCCAGTAAGCGCGCGGTGTCCGAGAAGTCCGGGGAGTGCCGTCCGTCGAGCGCCCTGCCCAGGGCATCGCGCACCATGCCGACCATCCAGAGGGGTCCGTCGAGCCTGAGGTCGCAGGCCCACGCGCCGTTTCCGGCGGCGCCCGTCCGGCCGCCGTGCCCGGCGGGCCCGCTGCCCGGCGGCCGCCCGTCCAGGACGCTGCCGTTCGACCGACGATGCTGTGGTGCCCCCATGGCCGTCTCCTCCACCCTCACTGGAACCGTCCGTACGTGTCTGCCCCTGTCCACGCGAAGGGAGGGGGGTCAGTTCACGCCAGTCGCCCGAGGGCCTCCACGGCAGCGCGTTCGGCCCGCCGGATCACCTCCGACGGGCCGAACTGTCGTACGGGCGAGCTCAGTTCACGCGACCGCGACGGTCTCGGGCGTGGGCGCGACGTGGCGGAGGGCGTTGAGCCCCGTCATCACGAACGCGTCGGTCACGACCGGGGAGTGGTACGGGAGCGGGCCCGGCTCCCGCACCCCGGGACCGCCGTCGGCCCGGTGACCGAGGAGCAGGGCGACGGCCGTCTCCCAACTGCCCTGGTGGAGAAGGCCCGTGCGGGCCAGGGCCGCGAGGGCGAGGCCCGTGGCGCCCGGGGTGCCCGGGCCGTCGCCGGTGTGGGACCAGCCTCCGTCCGGACGGCGGGCCCCGGCCAGCGCACGGGCCGCCTCCCAGCTGTGCGGGGAGTGCGCGCCGAGGGCGTCGGCGGTACGGAGCACGGCGCACGGCAGTCCGGGGAGGCGGGGCCCCGCGTCGGCCCCGTCGCCGGCCTGGTGAACGCGCGCGCCGAGCCAGGTCAACGCCCCTTCGACGGGAATGAGATGGGCCGACGGGTGGGCGCGCAGGGCCGCGAGGACGTGGGCGACGGCCTCGGCGCCCGGGCCCCTCGGCGCACGGGCTCGCTCGCACCACAGGCCGTCGGCGCCCTGGTGCTCCTGGAGGAAGGCGAAGCCGCCCTCCAGGAGGCGGTGCGGGACGGGGAGTCCGGCGAGCGAGGAGAGGACCAGGCCGGTGACTCCGGGCTCGGTCCGCGGGCTTCCGGCCGTCTCCGCCCAGCCGCCGTCATCGTGCTGCGTCGCGCCCAGGTAGGTCAGGGCGGCCGGGAGCGCGTGTTCGCGGAAGGCGGGGTCCTCGCGGAACGCCCGTACGGTCAGGGCCGTTTCGAGCACGTCGAGCGGCGCGGGGCCACCGCGCCAGGAGCCGTCGGCGCGCTGCGACAGCAGGCACCTCATGACGCTCTCCGCCGTCGCCTGGTGCAGGGTGCGCGGTCGTGCAGGGTTCACGGCTCGGTCCGTCCTGGTCAGGGGCGTGGCGCCCGGGAGGAGGCGGGGGCGGGGGGCGTACGCAGGAGGCACTCCTGCGGGCGACCAACGGTTCAACGCGGGTGATCGACGACGCGGACGGACGCGCGGGCGGCCTGCGCGGGAGCTCAGGGGCCGGCCGTCTCCCGGTACACCCGGCGCGCTTCCTCGCCCAGCCTGGGGCCGGCCAGCCAGGTGGAGGCGGCGGGGCCGATCGACGTGTTGCTGATCAGCGCGAGGGTCCCGTCCGGGCGCCGGGCGAACCAGCCCCCGCCCGAGGAGCCGCCGGTCATGGTGCAGCCGATGCGGTACAGCGAGGCGCGGTCGGTACGGATCGCCAGGCGGCCGGGACGGTCCTGGCAGGCGAACATGCGCTCGCCGTCGAAGGGTTCGGCCGCCGGGTACCCCCACGCCTTCACGGCCGGTATCTCCACCGCGGGCGGGGCGTCGAACCACACCGGCACGGCCGCCCCCGCGGCCTCCTGGAGCGAGGGGCCGCCCTCGCGGGTCACGTGCAGCACCGCGAAGTCCCCGGGCGAGCCCGCGCCTCCCGACGCGGCGCCCTCCTCGCGCCACTCGGCGGAGGTGCCCGCCCGGTCCGCCCACCACACGCCGAGCGGCGCGACCTCGTCCACTCCCGCGCCGGCCCGGCCGGGGCCGGTCAGGCCCAGGTCGTTGTAGGCGGGGACGAACACGATGTTGCGGTGCCACTTGCCGCCCGCGCCGCCGTGCGCGCAGTGCCCGGCCGTCCACACCAGTCCCGAGCGGCCCGGGGCCCGGGGGTCCTCGACGACGGTGGCGGAGCAGACGCTGGGTCCTTCCGGGCTGTCGAAGAAGAGCTTGCCGACGGCCGGGGCGTTGAGGCGGTACGGGGTGCGCTCGGGTGCGGCCCGCACGGGGGCCGGCTCCGGGTCGGTGCCCTTGAACTCGGCCCCCAGGTCGTCCGGCACGTCCGGATCGGCCCCGGTCGCGCCCGCCATGCGCTCGGGCGTCCACAGGCCGGGGACCACGGGGTTGGTGAAGCCCGGCCCGCCCCGCCCGCCCGGCGCGGCCGGTACCGAGCAGCCGGCGGCCCCCACGAGGGCCAGCAGGACGATGACGAGCAGGCGGGCGCGCACCGGGATCCTGGCGGTGGCGTGGGACGGACTCATGGCGGAGCTCCTGGCGTCGGCGTCGGGGCGAGGACGTGGTGCCGGCACCCGCGCGGGGTGCCGGCACCACTTCGTACGCACGGGGTGACGAGGCCGCTCAGGAGGACCGCGTGCGGTTCTGGCGGCGGATGAAGTACGTGAGGACGAGCACGATCACCGACGCCACCGCCGCCAGGACGACGGACAGGGTCATCGCCAGGCGGCCGCCCATCGTCATGGGGACGCTCTCGGCCGCGACGGGGGCCGCCTGGGTAAGGGGCGTGGCGGAGGGCGTGGGGAGCGGGGGCTCCGTCGACGGGGACGTGCCCCCGTGGGCGTGCGCCACTTCCACCGGGGCGGGCGAGGCGCCCGAGGGCGTGGGGCGGGGTGAGGGGCGGGTGCTGGAGGACGGGGAGGCGTCGGCGCCCCTGCTGCCCCGGAAGAGCACGTCCGAGCAGTAGTAGTAGGTGTCGGGGAGTCCGCTGTTCTCCCAGACCGTGTAGATGACGTGGCGGCCCGTCTTGCCCTCGGGGAGGCGGCCTGAGAACTCGTACGCCGAGTCCACCAGCGGCGGGTCGTCGACCTCCAGGAACGGCTTGGACTCCAGGTCGGACCAGCGCAGCGGCGTGGTGGGGTCGTAGCCGTCCTTGGTGATGTAGAGCAGCAGGCGGCCCTTGTGCGGGACGGTGGCGAGGAAGGCGAAGTCGTAGCTGCTCCCCTCGTGCAGGACCGTGGCGGGCCAGTCCTCGCGCGGCAGGTCGAGGCCGCGGTACGCGGGCAGACCGGCACTGCACAGCTGTCCGTCGGGGACAGCCGAGCGGTGCCTGCCGTTCACGTCCTTCAGCCTGAGGTTGTCCCACGCGTCGAGCGCCCCGGCGGGGCTCGCGTTCTGGGCGGCCACGCACGCGGGCGAGTCGGAGTACCGCTCGTTGTCCGGGGCGCAGGCGGCGGCGCGGCTGATCGGGTTCCACGGTGCGCCGTGCGCCTGGGCGGACCCGGTCAGCGCGGACGTGGAGAGGACTAGGACTGTTCCGGCGACGGCCACCGCCGCCGCGTTACGACCCCGACGCACGCTCACTCCTCGTGTTCATTGTCCGTGGACGGACGCAACCGGTGGACGGATGCGTCCGGTGGATGGATGTTCGGTTCCACGCCCTGTGCTGGTGGGCGGTTCAACACCGTTCGGGCTTCCGGGCGTGTGCGATGTCTCATGCGTGACGCCTCGTGCACGACGCCGCGACCTGACGTCTCATCTGGGGGCCGCGAGGCGGCCGTGGCGCAGCCGCTGCCACATGGGCAGGCCGAACCAGAGCCAGACCATGGCGCTGAAGACGAGGGCGCCGGTCACGGCGGAGGTGACCGAGCCGAGGACGAAGGCGACGACGAGGAGCAGGGCGCTGCTCATCGAGATCATGAGCAGGACGAGGCCGGCGAGCGCGAAGCCGTGGGAGAGGCTGAGCAGCCGGTGCTTGAGGCCGTGCCGGAAGACCACCCGGTGGAACGGCGCGGGGGCCGTCAGGAGGGTGGCGGCGGCGAAGGCTGCCGTGAGCGTGAGGACGTACTGGTACTCCTGCCAGGTACTCAGCTCCGGGAACCTCGGCGAGAACGCCAGGGTCATCAGGAAGCCGAGCAGGAACTGCACGCCGGTCTGCGCGACGCGGACCTCCTGCAGCAGCTCGGCGTACGCCTTGTCGAACGTGGCCTGGGCCTCGGGGGTGTGGATCTGGATCTGGGTCGCGGACATGGGCGCGTCCTTCCGGGACGGGGATCAACGGCCGCCTGTCTGAACGCGGTTGACTACCGTCCGGTTCACCGTGCGCACGGGCGTGCCGGGCCGCGGCGCGGGTTGAGCCTTCGTCGGCCGCCGCCCGTGCTCCTGCGTGTCGAGCAGGTGCCGGGGTGGCCGGATGACGTCCCGGTGCGGCCGGGGCGACGGGAGGTACGGGGTGCGTCCGGAGAGCGTGGACAGCGTGGGCGAGCCGAACGGCTCCCCACTCGCGGTACCGCTGGCCTGGTTGTCCGCGGACCTGGCCGCCGACCGGCTGATGCGGCTGGCCGGTCCTTCGGGGCCCGGGTCGCTCGAACACCGGTGCGGGCGGAGCGCGCTGGCGCTGACGCTGTACTTGTCCGGTACGGAACTGCCGCCCACGGGACCGCCGGACGCGGCCCGCTGCCTGCTGCCGTACTTCCTCACCGAGGACCCCGAGCGCTGGGCGGACTGGGTGGACGAGCAGCTCGCCTGGCTGTCCGAGGACGCCGCGCGGGTGGTGGTCCGCGCCACGTGCCCGTACGCGGAGCCGGCGGCGGACACCCGGATGGCCCTGCGCTGCTGGCTGCGGCTGCGCGCCACCGAGCTGCTGCCCCTGCTGGGCGAGGGGGCGGGATCCGGGGCCGAGGACGCCCGCTCGCCCTGGATCCCCGGCTGGCACCTGGGCGCCTTCCTGGCCCATCAGGTGCTGCGCCAGGTGCGCTGAACCGGGGGCGTCGCCCGCTCGTGCAGGGGGACGACAACTCCCCTCGGGGGATCGCACCAAAGGAGGCCACGTGACGCCGTCACACCAGGATCCGCGCACGGAGGTGGGCGCCTACGTACTGGGCGCCCTGGATCCGCAGGAGTCGGACGCGTTCGAGGCGCACATGCTGGACTGCCCGGCCTGTGCCGGGGAGGCCCGTGAACTGGCGGACGTGGAGACCCTGTTGGCGGACTTCGCCGCCACCGGTCCCGACCTGGAGGAGCTGCTCGCCGACGAACCGCCCGCCGGGGCCCGGGAATCCGCCGAGGCACCCGCCGCCGAGGATCCCGGGCCCGCTCGGCTCGTGTCCAGGCTGCGCGACGTCCGGCGGCGCGCGTTCATGCTCGCCGCGTCCGTGGCCCTGTTCGGCGGGGGGATCGGCCTGGGGGTGACCTGGGCGAAGGAGCCCCCGGCGCCCGCCGTGGACGCCTCGCAGAACCCCCAGTGGGCGGCCCGCCTGCTGATGGTGGGCGAGCAGCACAACGGGGCCAACGCCGCGACCGGGGTGACCGCCAAGGTCGGCCTGGAGGACAAGAAGTGGGGCACGCACATCGCCCTGGAGCTGCGCGGGGTGCACGGGCCGCTCGACTGCCGGCTGGTCGCGGTGTCGACGTCCGGGGCCCGGCAGACGGTGACCGGCTGGGTGGTGCCCGAGCCGGGGTACGGCATACCCGGCTCGCCCGACCCGCTCCAGGTGCACGGCGGCGTCTCGGTGCCGCGCGGGCAGCTGGACCGGTTCGAGGTGGTCACCCGGGACGGCAGACAGCTGGTCAGCATCGACGTGTGAGCGGCCATCCGGCCCGGCGAGGCCCCCGGTTCCCGACGGAACCGGGGGCCTCGTGCCGTACGCCCGCGCGCGTCCGTCAGCGGTGCGCCCGCGCGCACGTGTTCAGTCGTCCGCGCTCCGCCACAGGTCGGCTTCCGACACCATCGAGAGCAGGCTCTGCGTCTCGGTCAGGTCCAGGTACTCCGCGCAGCACGCGTCGCACAGCGCCAGGTGGTCGGCGACTTCCTGGTCCTCGTCGCGGCCGAGGGCTCCCAGGACGTACGCCCCCAGGGCGAGGGTGACGTGCGCACCGCCGTCATCCGGTAGGAGGGTCATCGGGGCTCCCGGTTCTCCTGGCATGTGTCCTCGGAATGCCCATTGTTGGGGACGGCCAGGGGTGGAACAAGGAGTTCTCGCGGCGATGTCCAGGAGATGTCGCGCGGTGGCCGGGGAGCGCGGCGACGGCGAAGCCCGCCGGGCCCTGGGGCCTCGGCGGGCTTGCGCGTGCGGGGGACCGGGGGGTGCCCGTCCGGTTCAGGCGGCGGGGTGCACGGCCAGGCGCCACGGGGCCTCCGCGGCCGTGCCGAGGACGACGGGGACCACCCGGCCGGGGCCGGCCAGCAGGTCGTCGAGGGCGGCCTCGTCGGCCTCCGTGGCGACCGTGCAGAAGACGAACTCGAAGGGCGGGTCGATCTCCTGCTCGCGGCGCGCGGCGAGTTCGCGCAGCGACCCGGCCGTCTCCATGCCGACCATGCCGTCGGTGAGGGACCCGAGCGCTCCGACGGCCGTGGCGCAGGCGGCCTGTTCCAGCACGGGGCTCGCACTCAGCTGGAGCACCAGGGACTCCATCAGCCGGTGGCCCGCGGCGGCGTCCCCTTCGAGGACGACCGGCCCCGGCGCCTGGGCCAGGTCGAGGAAGAGGCACCCGGAGGCGTCGGAGGAGCCGATGCAGACGAACGCCGCGCCCGTCCCGGGCACGTCGTAGGGCACCGGCATCCAGGCCACCGCCGTGTCGTGCGGCGCCGGGTGGCCGGCGAGGGTGACCTCGACCAGGTCGTCGCCGAACTCGACGTGGTACGTGTACGGGACCCCGGCCGGAGCCGCCGCCGGGCGGGCGTCCCCGCCGCGCGGCCGGGTGCGCGCGGGCGCGACGGGGTGGGACGCCGCGGCGCGGGCCGCGGTGGCGGCGCCGACCGCCGCGCTCACCGACACGGCGGTGCGCTGCACCGGGACGGGGGCGGGGCGTTCGGGCTCGGTGGCGGGCACCGGCGCGATCTCGGGTTCGGGCTCGCGCGCCGGGGCCGGGGCGACGGCCCTTGAGGCGGCCGGGCGGGGTGCGCGGGGCCCGGTGGGGGCGGTCGGCGCGGCGAGCGCCGCCGAGGTGAACTGCTCGAACGGGGAAGGCTGTTGTGCGGAGGGCGCGCCGAAGAGCGGGGGCCGGTGGGGCGTGGTCGCGGCGGCCGGTGCGGGAGCGCTGTCGTACGCGCCCGTGGGGAACGTCGTGGTCGTGCTCGCGTGGAGCTCCGGCTCGAAGGCGAGCGGGGCGGGCGCCGGTGCCTTGGGCGCCGAGCGGCGCCGGAACAGCAGCGCGGCGGCGCCCGCGCCGACCACCAGGGCTCCCCCGACGCCGAGGCCGAGGGCGAGCCCGCCACCGGAGCCCTCGGGCGTGGCGGCCCGTGGCTGCGGCGGGGCCTGGGCGGGGGCGGGCGCCGGG
>NZ_JBEOYE010000084.1:0-39486 GCF_040296945.1 Streptomyces sp. NPDC001941
GTTCATGTAGTACGGGAAGCGGGAGGAGCAGCCGATGCCGGAGACGAAGACGATGTTCTCCTTGGCCAGGCCGAGTTCGGGCATGAAGCCCTGCATGGCGGCCAGGATGGCGTAGTCGCCGCAGCCGGGGCACCAGCGCACTTCCTGGTCGGACTTGAAGTCCTTGGCCGACTGCTTCGCCTCGCTCCTCGGGACGAGCTGGAGCAGTCCGGAGTCAGTCATTGATGGTCTCCTTGAGGGCCGTGGCGAGCTGCTCGGCCTTGAACGGCATGCCGTTGACTTGGGTGTGGCTGCGCACGTCGACCAGGTACCTGGCCCTCAGCAGGGTCGACAGCTGCCCGAGGTTCATCTCCGGCACCACGACGCGCTCATAACTCCCCAGGACCTCGCCGAGGTTGGCGGGGAAGGGGTTGAGGTGGCGCAGGTGGGCCTGGGCGATGGCCTCGCCGGCGGTGCGCAGGCGGCGCACCGCGGCGGTGATGGGCCCGTAGGTGGAACCCCAGCCCAGCACCAGGGTGCGGGCCCCGTCCGGATCGTCGACCTCGAGGTCGGGCACGGTGATGTTGTCGATCTTGGCCTGGCGGGTGCGGACCATGAAGTCGTGGTTGGCCGGGTCGTAGGAGATGTTGCCCGTCCCGTCCTGCTTCTCGATCCCCCCGATCCGGTGCTCGAGCCCCGGCGTGCCCGGGATCGCCCACGGCCGCGCCAGCGTGTGCGGATCACGCTTGTAGGGCCAGAACACCTCGGTGCCATCGGCCAGGGTGTGGTTGGGGCCGGTGGCGAACCGCACCCGCAGATCAGGCAGTTCATCGGTCTCCGGCACCCGCCACGGCTCGGAGCCGTTGGCCAGGTAGCCGTCGGAGAGCAGGAACACCGGCGTGCGGTACTCCAGCGCGATCCGGGCCGCCTCCACCGCCGCGTCGAAACAGTCCGCCGGCGTCCTGGGGGCGATCACCGGCACCGGTGCCTCGCCGTTGCGCCCGTACATCGCCTGCAGCAGATCCGCCTGCTCGGTCTTGGTCGGCAGCCCCGTCGAGGGCCCGCCCCGCTGGATGTCCACCACCAGCAACGGCAGCTCCAGCGACACCGCAAGGCCGATCGTCTCCGACTTCAGCGCCACGCCGGGCCCCGACGTCGTCGTCACCGCCAGCGACCCGCCGAACGCCGCCCCCAGCGCCGCCCCGATCCCGGCGATCTCATCCTCCGCCTGGAACGTGCGCACCCCGAAGTTCTTGTGCTTCGACAACTCGTGCAGGATGTCGGAGGCCGGCGTGATCGGGTACGAGCCCAGGTACAGCGGCAGGTCCGCCAGCTGCCCCGCCGCCACCAGCCCGTACGACAGCGCCAGGTTCCCCGAGATGTTGCGGTAGGTACCCGCCGGGAACGCCGTCGTGGCCGGCGCCACCTCATAGGACACCGCGAAGTCCTCGGTGGTCTCCCCGAAGTTCCAGCCCGCCCTGAACGCCGCCACGTTCGCCTCGGCGATCTCCGGCTTCTTCGCGAACTTCGTCCGCAGGAACCGCTCCGTACCCTCCGTCGGCCGGTGGTACATCCACGACAGCAGACCCAGCGCGAACATGTTCTTGCTCCGCTCGGCCTCCTTGCGCGACAGACCGAACTCCTTCAACGCCTCCACGGTGAGCGTGGTCAGCGGTACGGAGTGCAGGTGGAAGGAGTCGTACGAGCCGTCCTCCAGCGGGTTCGCGTCGTAACCGACCTTCTGCAGGGCCCGCTTGGTGAACTCGTCCGCGTCGACGATGACCTCGGCGCCGCGCGGCAGGTCCCCGATGTTCGCCCTCAACGCCGCCGGGTTCATCGCCACCAGCACGTCCGGCGCGTCACCCGGCGTCAGGATGTCGTGATCGGCGAAGTGCAACTGGAAACTCGACACACCCGGCAGCGTCCCGGCAGGCGCCCGGATCTCCGCCGGGAAGTTCGGCAGCGTCGACAGGTCATTGCCGAACGACGCCGTCTCCGACGTGAAACGGTCCCCCGTCAGCTGCATCCCGTCACCCGAGTCACCCGCGAACCGGATGACCACCCGATCAAGACGACGGACTTCCTTGGCGAGCGGCACGTCCGTCCGGAGCGGCTCGATGGTTTCCACAGACATGGGCCGAGGCTATGCAGACGTGTTAGAGGGGCGCTCGGGCCGTGGGGCACCTCCCGGCCGGTCAGGCGAAGGAGACCGCCGCGATCGCCAGTGCCGAGCCGCCGAAGACCACGGTGTTGCGCACATACGTCTGGAGGCGGACCCAGCCGGGGAAGGCGTTCTCGGCGGCCGCCAGGAAGGGCGCGACCCGCACGCGCGCCAGCTCCGGGTCGCCCTTGCGCCGGAAGGCGGCCTCGACGGACTTCACCGCGGTCAGGTTGCTGTGGACGATGAGCGCGTTCATCAGCAGGACCAGGGACGAGAAGACCAGGGTCAGCAGGGGCGCGACCGCGACTCCCGCGAGGTTGAGCACCGCCGTCGTGACCATGACCGCCGCGACGGTGACGGGTGCGGCCGTCTCGTGGCCGCCCGCGTCGAAGCGGATCCGGTTCTCCTCCAGGACCTCGGGCCGGACGTCCTGGCGGCGCAGTTCGGCGACGGCGGCGGCCTTGGCGGCGGAGCCGAAGCGGTGCCGGACGAGCGGGATGCTGACGAAGGCGGCGGCGACGAGCAACTGGGCGGTGGCGGCAGTGGTGTTCATGGGGCTCTCCTTCGACTTGCACTAAGTTCAAGTGGTGACGAGGGAGAAGGTAGCGCAGGACTTGAACAGTGTGCAAGTGCCGCGACTCCGGGGCCCTACGCCCCCTCGGCCACCGGAACGTCCCGCATCCGGCGCAGCGGCGAGAAGAACACGAACCACCCCGCCGCCCACGACCCCACGACCGCGACCCACAGCGTCGGCCGCACCCCGATCAGGCTGCCGAGCGCCCCGCCCACCAGACCGCCGAGCGGCAGCGTGCCCCAGACGACCCAGCGCACGGCCGCGTTCATCCGCCCCATCAGCTCCGGCGGCGTCACGGACTGGCGGTAGCTGAGCTGGGCCACGTTGTAGACCATCCCCGCGAAGTACGCGACGCCCACGCCCAGCGGGAAGAGCAGCACGCCCCAGCCCTCCCAGGCGGCGGCCGCGACCACCTGCGGGGCGCTGAACACCAGGATCGACAGCCAGATCACCCGCGCCGAGCCGAACCTCCGGGCCAGCCGCCCGGCGACCGCTCCCCCGGCCATCCCGCCGATCGCCGAGCCCGCCACGACCAGCCCCGTCAGCGCGGGGCTCATGCCCAACTCCCGCACCAGGAAGACCATCTCCACGGCCCCGGTCATGCCGGAGAACAGGTTCCAGGTGCCCGTGCAGGCCACGACCTTGCGCAGGATCGGATGGCCCAGGACGAAGCGGAGCCCCTCGCCGATCTGCCGGCGCAGGGTCTCGTCCGCCCGCCGCGCGGGCGGCGGCTCCTCGCGCGTCCTGATGCGGGACATCGTCACGAGCGAGACGAGGTACGAGAACGCGTCCGCCGCCAGCGCCCCGGCGGCCCCGACCAGCGCGACCAGTCCGCCGCCCAGACCGGGTCCGGTGAGCTGGGCGAAGGCCTGGGTGGTGCTCAGCTTGCCGTTGGCGTCCATCCGCAGCTCGCGGGCGACCAGCGACGGCACGTAGCTCTGGTACGCGACGTCGAAGAACACCGTGCACACGCCCGCGGTGACGGCGACGACGTACAACTGCCCCATGGACACGGCGCCGAGGAGCGCGGCCAGCGGCACCGAGCCGACGATGAACAGCCGCAGGACGTTGCAGAGGAGCATCACGGACCGCTTGGAGCCGCGGTCCACGAGCGCACCCGCGGGCAGCGCGACCAGCGCGAACGCCACCGTGCTCGCGGCGGTCAGCAGCCCCACCTCGAAGGTGCTCGCCCCGAGCGCGACGACGGCGACGAGCGGCAGGGCGACCTGGGTGACCGCTGACCCCGTCTCGCTGACCGTCTGCCCGCCCCACAGCAGCAGGAAGTCCCGGTGCCGCCACAGCCCGGAACGCCCGCCGCGCGCCCCCGTCCCCTCACGCGGCTGCTCCGCCACGTCCTCCATCGCCCTCACCCCGTGTCCGTGCCGTGCCGGTCTTCCGGCCCAGCCAAACCCGCGGCTCCACGTGGTCGCAAGGGCTTTGATCACCCGGAACGGGGCCCGCACGACATCTCCCCGTACGGGAACCCTCAGCCGCGGGCCCCGCTCCCCACCGCCCCCGCGAGCAGCGCCAGCAGCGCCGCGACGCCCGCCGGGCCCGGGACCGCCGCGTCCGCCCTGCGCTCCAGCTCCCCCACCCGCTCGTCGCGTCCGCGCGGCGCGCTGTAGACCAGGGTCCCCGGCAGCCCGGCGCGCCGCCGCTGTTCCACGGTGTCGTACGCGGGCACGTCCCCCCGGTCGTCCCCCGCGTACAGCACCGCCCGGGCCCGGTGTTCGGTCAGGAAGCCGTGCAGCGCGGTCCCCTTGTCGCCACCCTCCGGCCGGAGTTCGACCACGAAGCGGCCCGGCTCCGCCCGCACCCCGTGCTCCGCCGCCAGTTTCAGCAGCGGGTCGTGGAGCAGCGCGAAGGCCGCGTGCGGGTCGGCGGCGCGTCGCATGTGCACGGCCACGGCGGCTCCCTTGTCCTCCACCCGCACGCCCGCGTCGCACGTCAGCTCCCGCACGAATAACGGCAGTACGGCCTTGAGGCGGACCAGCTCCGGGGTCGGGTCCGGGGCGTGCAGCCGGCCCGTGGCCGGGTCCCAGCGCTCGTCCCCGTACATCCCGAGGATGCTCACGCGCTCCCGGATGCCGTGCTCCAGGAGGCCCCCGGGCCCGACCAGGTCCCGCACCGGGCGGCCGGTGACGATGACGATCCGGCGCAGCCGGTCCGCGAGGGCGGTGAGGGCGCGGGCGGCGTCGGGCCGCAGCCGGGCGTCTCGGGGGTCGGCGACGATGTCGGCGAGGGTGCCGTCGAAGTCGACGGCCAGGACCGCGGACCCGGGGTCGCGGAGCAGCGCGTCGAGGCCGGCGGCGCCCGTGGGGGGCATGTCCCGCAGGGAGGCCAGGGTCTGCCGGACGGCCGGCGCGGAGACGGGGCCGCACGCGCGCGCGGCGGCCTCGGTCAGGAGCTGGGTGGGCATGGAACCGCCGCTCTTTCGGTACGGGCCGCCCGCACCGTTCGGACGCCGGCGGCCGAGGACTCGGGACCTGCCGTACGGGTGTGGCGCACGGCGCGACCAGGGTTCGGTGGGGTGGGCGCGCAGGGTGAACCACCAGTCAGTACCAGTGACGTGCAAACCGCGGGGTTCGTCCAGTAGCGCGTCACCCCGGGGCGCGTAAAGAGCGCAAAAGAGTGCGGGAAACGGGACCACACGCCCCCTCGGCCGGGAGCCGGGACCGTCCTCGACCGGACGCCCGGACCATCCTCGCCCGCGCGCCCGAGCCCTACCCCGTCACGCCCTGGGCGCACGCCTCAGCCCCGAGCACTGCCGGAGCGCGTCCATCCGCTCCTCGATCCTGGCCGCCGCGGGCCCCTCCTGGGGCTGGGGCAGTCCCCGGCCGTCGACGAGCGCGGGCGTGAACTCCTCACCGGTGACCTTGCCCTGACGGATCGTCAAGGTCGCGATGCCCGAGTCGTCGGAGTTCGGGTAGGGCGAGGTCCCGTACCAGAGGAAGTTCCCGAGCCCGTACGCCACGTACGTCTTGCCGAGCATCCCGGTGCCGAGCATCACGTGCGCGTGGGTGCCGACGACGGCGGTGGCACCGGCGCGCGCCAGCTCCCGCGCGAGCCCCGTCTGGTCGGCGCCGGGGCACTTGCGCCCCTCGGTGCCCCAGTGCAGGTAGACGACCACCACGTCGGCCTTCGCCCTGGCCTTCCTGACCGCCTTGAGGAGCTTGGCGGGATTCAGCGCGGAGGCGATCCCGGGCTTGTCAGGACCGGCGCGCCACTGGGCGTTGGTGAGGTCCTGGACCTGGCTGGCGGCCACGACGGCGAGCTTCACGCCGCGGATCTCGGTGACGTAGGGCTCGTACGCCTCCCTGTCGTCCTCGCCGATGCCGACGACGGGGACCGGCGAGTCGTGGGCGGCGTCCAGGGTGTCGCGCAGTCCCTCGGGCCCGTAGTCGACGGAGTGGTTGTTGGCCATGGACACCGCGTCGACGCCGGAGTCCTTGAGGGCGTCGAGCGCGGCGGGCGGGGTGCGGAAGTGGTAGATCTTCGCCTGCTTCGAGCCGCGCGTGGTGATGGCGGACTCCAGGTTGACCATCGCGAAGTCGGCGGCGCCGAGGACCCGGGAGGCGGGCCCCAGGGCGGTCTGGCCGTCCGGCGGGGTGATCCGGACCGCGGTGCGCCCGGTGAAGTGCACGTCCCCGGCGAAGGCGAGCGTGATCGTGCCCGGCGGCAGTGCGCGCGCCGGGCTCGGGCTCGCGCTCGGCGTCGCGGCGGCCCTGCCCGGCGCGGCGGAGGCGGCGCCGAGCGGGGCGGCGGCGTCCTGCGCGCTCCCGGCGCCGGTGCTGCAGCCGGAGGCGAGGAGGAGCGCGGCGAGGCCGGCGGAGAGCGCGACGGGTCTACGGATCACCGGCCAAGAGTACGATCACCCGAACGTTCGTACGGCTACATTTGGGACACGTTCCGTCGAGGTCGTACCGGACGTCGCCCGGATGCGACCGCTCCGCGCACTCCCGGACGACCGGCCCCCGCTTCCTCGGCCTCCCAGCCGCCCTGCCCCTGCCGCCCGCCTCAGCGCAGCCCGGCGAAGAGGTCGTCCTCCGGCAGGTCCGCGCCCGTGGTGTCCCTGACCCGTACGAAGGTCTCGATCCCCATCAGCTCGGTGAACCGCTCCTTGCCCATCCCGAGGAAGAAGATGTTCTCCCCCTGGCTGGCGTGCGCGGCCAGCGCGTCGAACTTCTGGCCGCCGAACCCGGTGGTGTCCACCCAGGTGCTGATCTCCTCGTCCGGGAGCCCGATCTCCGCCATCGCGGCCTGCTCCTCGGGGTCCGGCTCCGGCAGGTCCACCCCGGCCTCGCGCATGACCTCGCCGAAGCGCTCCATCGCCGAGCGCGGCATCGTCGTCCAGTACACCTTGGGCTTCTTGTCGACCAGTTCGAGCGCCGCCATCGTGATCCGGTGGGCCTGGATGTGGTCGGGGTGGCCGTAGAAGCCGTTCGCGTCGTAGGTCACCACGACGTCGGGCTCGTACTGCCGCATCAGCCCGGCGAGCCGCGTGGCGCCCTCCTCCACCGGCGTCCGCCAGAAGGACCCGGGGGCGTCGTTGGCCGGCCAGCCCATCATCCCGGAGTCGGCGTAGTCGAGCGTCTCCAGGTGGGCGACCTTCAGGATGCCGCAGCTGGCCTCAAGCTCCTCGCGGCGCATGCGGACGACGGCCTCGGGGTCGTGGCCGGGATCGCCCGGCTTCACCCCTCCCGGTCCGTCGCCGCACCCGCCGTCGGTACAGGTCACCAGGACCGTGCGGACGCCCTCGGCCGCGTAGCGCGCGAGCACGCCTCCCGTGCCGGTGGCCTCGTCGTCGGGGTGGGCGTGCACGGCCATGAGCGTCAAGGGCCGGTCGTTCATGGGACGTTCCTCCTGGTGGGAAGCTTTTCGAACGTGTACGAATCAGTGGGAAAGGGGCGCCCGGCACACGCCCGGCGCCCCTTCATTCAACACGTCGCGGCAGCGGGGACGGCGGCCCCGTGCCCGGCGCTACGGCACCAGCAGCAACTTCCCCGTGGTCCCGCGCCCCTCAAGGAGCCGGTGGGCCTCCTCCGCCCGCTCCAGGGGCAGCTCGCGCGACACCGCCGGGCGCAGCACGCCCTCCGCCACCAGGGCGAAGACCCGCGCCGACCGCTCCCGCAGCTCCTCGGGCGTGGCGATGTGGTCGCCCAGCGTCGGGCGGGTCACGTACAGGGAGCCGTTGGTGCGCAGCAGGTCCGTGTCCAGCGGCGGGACCGGGCCGCCCGAGGCGCCGCACAGGACCAGGTGGCCACGGCGGCCCAGCGCCGCCAGGCTGTCGCGCCAGGTCGGGGCGCCCACCGAGTCGTACACCGCCTGCGCGCCCGCGCCGCCGGTCAGCTCGCGCACCTTCGCGCCGAACCCCTCGTACGGCAGCGCGTGCGCCGCCCCCGCCTCGAGCGCCTGCTTCTCCTTGTCCGGGGTGGACGTCACCGCGATCACCGTCGCGCCCCGGTGCGCCGCCAGCTGGACGAGCAGCCGGCCCAGGCCGCCCGCCGCCGCCAGGACCACCACGGTGTCGCCGGGCTTCACCGCGTACGTGTCGTGCGCCAGGTAGTGCGCGGCGAGCCCCTGGAGCAGCACGGCCGCCGCCTCGCGCGCGCCGACGCCCTCCGGGACCCGTACCACCTTGGCGGCGGGCACGGCCGCCTGCTCCGCGTAGGCGCCCCGGTGCACGGCGTACGCCACCCGGTCACCGGCCGCGAAACCCGTGACGCCCTCGCCCGCCGCGAGCACCGTGCCCGCCGCCTCGTGCCCGGCTCCCGTCGGGAACTCCGCCGGGTAGGTGCCGTCCCGGAAGTACACGTCGAGGTAGTTGACGCCCACCGCCTCGTGGCGCACCAGGACCTCGCCCGGTCCGGCCACCGGCTCCGGCACCTCTTCCACCGTCAGCGTCTCGGGGCCGCCGGCCCGGTGCACTCGTACCGCTCTCACAGGGTTCCCTCCCAGGAATCACGGGGTCCGCGCGCTGTGCGGCGCATCTCCGTTCCGGTGCAACGGAGTTCGTACCCGCGGTGTTCCGCGGGGCCCGGGGGTGCGCCGCAGCGTCCGTTAATCGGTTTGCCCGGCGGTGCGCGCCCTGTTGGAGTGTCCGCATGGACCTCACCCCCGTACGCACCCTCTTCGACCGACAGTTGCGCCGCGAGGCCCGGGCCGACGGGCCCGGCGCCGTCGTCGAGCGCGTCGGGCCCGTGGTGCGCCAGACCGCCCCCGCCTCCGGCTGGAACGGCGTCCTGTGGTCCGGTTTCGCGCCGGACGACGACCCCGCGTCCGTCGACGCGGTCATCGCCGAGCAGGTCGCCCACTTCGGCCGCGCCGGGGTCGACTTCGAGTGGAAGGCGTACGGGCACGACGCCCCGGCCTTCCTCGGCGACCGGCTCACCGCGGCCGGGTTCACCGCGGGCGAGCGCGAGACCGTGCTCGTGGGCGAGTCCACCGCGCTGCCCGCCGGGGTCCCGCTGCCGCCCGGGGTCACCCTGGTGCCGGTGACCGACGCGGCGGGCGTGGAGCAGGTCGCCGAGGTGCACCACGCCGCCTTCGGCACCGACTCCTCGCGGCTGCGCGCGCACCTGCTGGCCCAGCTCGCCGCGGACTCCGGCACGGTCGCCGCCGTGGTCGCGCTGGCCGACGGGGTGCCGGTCAGCTCGGCGCGCATGGAGATGTACCGGGGGACGGACTTCGCGGGCCTGTGGGGCGGCGGCACGGTCGCGTCGTGGCGCAGCCGGGGCCTGTACCGCGCGCTCGTCTCCTTCCGGGCCCGCATCGCCGCCGAGCACGGCTACCGCTACCTCCAGGTGGACGCCATGGAGACCAGCAGGCCGATCCTGGAGCGCCTCGGGTTCGCGGCGCTGGGGACGACGACGCCGTACGAGTACGCGTCCGCGCGCGCGGAGCGTCCGTGAGGCCCGGTCAGTCGTGACTGGACGCGAACCCCTCGCCGTCGACCGGCCACACCACCTCGATGAGCAGCGACGAGCACAGGTCCACCAGGTCGTCCCCGGGGCGCTGCGGCACCAGGACGACGAGCGCGGGCGTCGGCGAGAAGTGGCGCCGGTGGTCGAGCAGCGTCCCGATGCCGGTGCGGATGGCCTGGCGGGTGGTGGTGCGCGACACCTCGACGAGCCGGTTCTCGGTGACGTCCATGAGGTCGACGTACAGCGGGCCGCGCTCGCCCGGGACCCTGACCCGCGCCCGGGTCACCTCGCGCCCCAGGGAGGCGAGGTGGGACGCGTAGGCCCGGGTGAGCCGGGCCTCGGTCCCGGCGCCCGACTCGCGCACGGATGAGTCACGTACGGACTGCTCGGGTACGGACGGCTCGCGCACCGGCCGCGTGCCGGCGGGGTGCGGGGCGCCGGCCGCCTGGAGGCGCGGGTCGGCCGAGGGACCGCCGGGCGCCACCGGGCCGACGGGCCGCAGCCGGAAGACGATGATGCCGCGCGGACGGCCCTGGGGGTCGGGCACGTGCGCCCGGTACCAGGGGCGCTCCTCGTCCACCTCGACGCGGCCCAGGTAGCGGCAGCGCCCCTGCCCCGCCGCCTCGAACAGCCGCAGCTCCCGTCCGTCCTCGCGGTGCCGCAGGACCGAGCGGTTGCCCAGCGCCATCACCTGGTCGCCGCCCACCCCCTCGCCCACGAAGTGGAAGGCCCCGTCCGCGCCCCAGCCCGACGGGCTCCCCACGAAGAGCATGATGAGGCCGGCCTGCGAGGACGCGGCGATCGCGCCCTGGCGGCGTCCGCCGAGTGCCGCGTGGAGCGCCGGGCGCTCCACCTCCTGCCCCACGGCAAGACCCACGTCACCCCACATCGGGCCTCCCCTCTCGGGCACCGGAAGTCAGGGCGATGATGCGGCAATTCGGCGCCGAAGGACACCGCCACGCGGCACGGGCGCCCCGCGCACGCGGACGGACCGGGACAGCCCAGGACCGGACGGGACCTACGCGGCGAAGCCCACGTTCGTCACGTACTCGTACTGCCCCCACTGCGAGCCCAGGTCCACGATCTGGTCGACCCACGCCTCGTCCAGCGCCGACGGGTCGTCGGCCGCCCAGGCCGCCACGATCCGGTCCCAGCGGCGGATGTTGAGCGAGCGGAACTCCAGGACCCGCTGGAAGCGGCGGTCCACCTGGGACTGGTTCAGCGGGTGCAGCTCCACCCGGGTGCCGCCGCGCGCGTTGAGGCGGCGCAGCAGGTGGCGGGAGACGTTCGCCCGGCGCACGGTGCGGTAGGCCGCGTCGATGCGCTCCAGGTTCTTGCGGTTGGGCTGCCGCCCGCCCTCCAGCCACGCCCTGACCGTGCGGTCCGTGACCGTCAGGCCCGCCTCGCGCGCCGCGCGGAGCGCCTGGTCGGAGCGGGTCAGGTAGTGCAGGCGGGCCATCAGGCCGCGCTTGGAGGTGACCGGGGAGGCGATGCCCCCGGCCAGCGAGTCCAGGCGCCGGGCCACCGCCTCGCTGCCCTTGACGCCCCGGGCGCCGTGCAGCCCGAACTGGTGGTTGTACTCAGGCATCGTCCACCGCCGCTTCCTCGTCCTGCGGACCGTCGCCATCGCCGTCGCCGACGACGTACACGTCCTTCACCTTGACCTCGGCAACGCCCCGGCCCTCGGGAAAGACACGCCGCCAGTCACCCGCGACGTGGAGTTCGTCGGTGCCCATGGCGCGTACGACGGACAGTCCCTGCTCGTGCGCGCGGTAGGCCTTCATCCAGAGGTTGGCGAAGGCCTGGGAGCGGATCAGGTGCATCCAGTCCGGGCGGTACAGCTCCCGGTTGTAGTTCGACTCCCCCATCGTGGAGACGAACTTGGAGTACATCGCCTTCACGTACTCCACCGTGACGTCGTCGCCCTCCTCGATCGCGCCGTCGCGCGCGTCGCGCAGCGCCGAGCGGAACTTCTCCAGGAGGTTCTCGGTGGCCCCGGAGGTGAACGACTCGTGGATCTCGGGCGGTTCGCACAGCCCGTACTTGGGCCCGGACAGGCGCAGCAGCAGCCGCAGGGTGGGCTCGGTGACCCACAGCGGGCCCGGCTCGTCGCGGTTGCCGATGGGGTTGGGCAGGTGGTCCTCGTGCTCCCAGGCGGGCGGCGTGATCAGGTGGACGCCCGCGCGCCTGCGGTCGTGCTCGAAGCCCTTGGAGTGCTCCAGCTGGCCGATCGGCAGATGGGTCTTGAGGGCGGAGAGGTAGGCGCCGTTGACGTCGAGCGCCGTCACCTCGTGGGCACCGGGCGGCAGCGAGCGCCGCGTCCACTTGGGGCGCGCCTCCCAGATCTGGTCGGCGCCCTTCGCGGAGGACTTGCGCAGCACCTCGGGGATCCACGGGTGGGCGACCACGTCGTAGCGCCCGCCCCTGCGGCACTCGTCGAGGAGCAGCATGGCGTCGGGGATGGCGCGGCGCACGAGCGCGGCGGTGGCGGCGTCGACGTCGCCGCCGTGCTTGGCCAGGGCGGCGCGGACGGCGTCCGCGATCATCTGGGAGGAGCGGTCGTCGTCGGGGGCGAGGGACTTGACGCGACGGGGCGGCGACGCGGGTGCCTTGGGTGCCGCCGGTGCCTTCGCGGACCGGGCGGCGGACGCGGGGGCCGGCGCTTCCGGAGGGGTCTGGGGCGCGGGTTCCGGGACCGGCGTACGGACGCACTCGTCCGGGTCCAGGTGCTGCGCGAAGCCCTCCACCTCGTCCGTGGCGGGACCGCCGCACAGCACGCACGGCCGGGGGTCCTGCGGTACGGGCGCGGGCTCGGCGACCACCGGTTCCGGCTCCGGCTCCGGCTCCGGCGGGGCCGTCTTCGCGCGGGCCGCCTCCAGGAAGTACGCGTACTTGGTGCGGGTCTCGCCGGACGGCTCGCGGCCGGTCTCCCAGCCGCCGACGGTCGACGGGTTCACGTCGAGGGCCCCGGCGACCTGGGCGCGCGACAGGCCGAGGGCCTCGCGCAGGGCGCGGCGCTCCTCGGGGGGCGGCAGGGGTTCCTGCTCGTTCGCCGAGGCGAGCAGGGCGTCGATGGCGTCGAAGCCGGTCACGCCGTGGCCTCCTGTGCGGGGAAGGTGCGGCGCCGGGCGAGCGGGAGCCGCTCGCAGGCGCGGGTGGGGCCGGCCAGCAGGTCGAGCGCACCGATGCCGTAGTGGGCGGCGAGGCGGTCGCAGTCGTCCAGGCTCCAGGCGGCGCGCCCTGACTGACGGCGCGACACCTGGGTCTGGTCGAGCCCGAGGGCGGCGGCGAGGCGGGCCTGGGTGTCGCCGGTGGCGTGCATGAGGGCCGCGACGGTGGCGCGGAGCTTCTCGGCCAGGGACAGTTCCATGATCGGGCCATCCTAGCCGCCCGCGATGCGCAATCCGCATGCACCATGCGGGCGGGGGCGAGTGGAAATCCACCGTGCGGACCGGGGGCCCGCGCCCCTCGTGCCGTACGGAGGGACCCGGCGGCCTCAGCGGCCGCGCGGCGCGCTGGTCCGCCCTGCCAGCAGGACCAGGCCCGCCGCCACCACCGACACCACCGCGAGCACCGCGTTCGTCGTGCCGAACGCCTCCCGCGCCGTGCCCGTGCGCTCCTCCAGGGCGAGGTAGACGGTGCCGAAGACCGCCACGCCCATCGTCCCGCCCACCTGGAGCGTGGTGTTGAACAGGCCGCTGACGTCCGGCGCGTACGCCGCCTCGACCGACTCCGTCAGGTGCGCCAGCGTGCCGCTGAAGGCCGCCCCGTACCCGATCCCGCCGATGCCGAGCAGCAGCACCAGCCACGCCGTGGTCTGCGGGCCGGCGGCGATCCCCGCGAAGGACACCGCCATCAGCAGGCCGCCCACCGGGGCGGCAAGCCTGCGGGTGCGCGGCCCCGTGCGGCCCAGGACCGGGCCGACCAGGGCGAACGTCGCGACCCAGGCGATCGGTACGAGCCCCGCGTACACCGCGCTCCTGCCCAGGCCCTGCTGGAGGTGGAGCGCCAGGACGAACAGGAGGGCGAAGTAGCCCGCGCGCGTCGCCGCCTGGGAGACCAGGGCCAGCGAGACCGCGCCCCGGGTGAGCAGCGCCACGTTCATCAGCGGATCGCCCCCGCGCCGCGCGATCCCCCGCTCGACCCTGGCGAACAGGGCGAACACCGGCGGCGATGCGGCGAGGCACAGCCAGGTCCACAGCGGCCAGCCGGCGTCCTGGCCGAGCACCAGCGGGGTGACGAGCAGGAAGAGGGCCAGGGACAGCAGGCCCACGCCCGGCAGGTCGAGCTTCTTGCGCCCGAGGTCCACGTCGGCGGGCAGGAACACGTACGAGGTGACCAGCAGGGCGACCCCTATCGGCACGTTGACCAGGAAGATCGGACGCCATCCCGTGCCCAGGACGTCCGCCTGGACCAGGATGCCGCCGAGCGCCTGGCCGATGACCGAGCTGACGCCGAGGACCCCGGTGTACGCGCCGAGCGCCCGGCGCCGCGCCGCGCCCTCGAAGTTGACCTGGATGCCGGTCAGGACCTGGGAGACCATGAGGGCCGCTCCCACGCCCTGGACCACGCGGGCCGCCACCAGCGCGGCGCCGTTCGGCGCGAGGCCGCAGGCGAGCGAGGCGGCGGTGAAGACCGCCAGGCCCTCCAGGTAGGTCCGGCGCCGCCCGCGGATCTCGCCGAGCCGCGCGCCGGTGATCAGGAGCATCGCGTAGGCGAGGGTGTACCCGGAGACGATCAGCTCCAGCTCGCCGCCCGAGGCGTGCAGCCGGTCGCGGATCGAGGGGGTGACTCCTCCCCCACCTAACGGTGGGGGCTTCTCGCTATGCCGGGTTGGCGTCGCGACGGACCAGCCCGGCCCGTAGAACGTTCAGAGCGCCCACCGTGTCCGCGTGCGCCTGGTGGCCGCAGGACTGACAGTGGAACTTCTCCTGGGTGGGCCGGTTCTCCGCGCTGACGTGCCCGCATTCGGGGCAGGTCCGGGAGGTGTTGCGGGGGTCCACGGCGATCACGTCTCGTCCGGCGCTTGCAGCCTTGGCGGTGAGGACCGTCAGGAACACCCCCCATCCGGCATCCGAGATCGAGTGGTTGAGTCCGGCCTTCGCCGCTGCGCCGTTGGGCAGGAAGCTGCCCGGCTGGGCGGGGGCGGGCTTGGGTGTGGGCGCCTTGACCATGTTGCGGATCTTGAGATCCTCGTGCGCTATCAGGTCGTGCTCGCGGACCAGGTCAAGGGCGGTCTTGTGTGCGTGGTCCAGGCGCTGGCGGCGGACCTTGCGGTGTAGGTCGGCAACGCGCTGAACGGCACGCTGGTGGCTGGCGGTCCGCTTGTCTCGCCGGACGCGCCCGAATCGGGACAGCTTGCGCTGTGCGGCTTCGAGTTTCGCGGCGGCCTTGCGTGCGTGGCGCGGGTTGGCGATGTGCTCGCCGCCCGAGGTGGTGAGGAACGAGGCGAGGCCCATGTCGATGCCGACCACGGACCCCGTCGCCGCAAGCGGCTCGGGTTCGGGCTGTTCGGCCGTGAGGATCACGTACCAGCGCTTGCCTTCACGCTTGACGGACACGGTCTTGACCTTGCCGACCACGGGCCGGTGCTGGTTGACCTTGACGTGGCCGACCCCTTGGAGGCGGACGCGGGTAACGGGATCGTGCGGGGTGGAGTCCCAGCGGCAGCCGTCGCCGTCCCTGGGAAAGTCCACGGTGTCGAACCAGTTCACGCCCCGGAAGCGGGGATACCCCGGCTTGTCCCCGGACTTGATGCGCCGGAAGAACGCAGCGAACGCCTTGTCCAGGCGGCGCAAAGTGGCCTGCTGGGAGGAGAACGACCACCGGCCCTGGCGTTCCGGGTCGAAGGTGCGGATCTCCTTGAGCTGCGCGGACTGCTGCCCGTACTTGATGCTCGTCTTGGAGGCGTGCCGGTAGGCGTCGCGGCGTTCCTGCAGGGCACCGTTGTAGAGCGAGCAGTGATCGCGCAGCATCTCGCCGAGAGCTGCCGTCTGGCCCACGGTGGGCCGCATGAGGAACTTGTATGCACGGATCATCCGGCCCACCCCCTTCCACGCCGGTTCGCATGAACATACTACCTTTGGTGTATGTCACCACGCTGGGAACCAAACCCCGACATCCGCACCGGTCGCCACGTCGCCTACCACCTCCATGCACACTTGGTGTTCGTCACGAAGTACCGCAAGGACGTCTTCGATGACGCCATGCTGAAGCGATGCGAGGAGGTCATGAGGGAGGTGTGCGCCGGCTTCGAGACGGAGCTGCGGGAGTTCAACGGCGAGGCCGATCACGTGCACCTGCTGGTGCACTACCCACCAAAGATCGCTCTGTCCAAGCTGATCAACAGCTTGAAGGGCGTCAGCTCCCGGTATCTGCGGGCCGAGTACACCGGCCGCATCAACCGCATCGGGCTGGGCTCCGTGTTCTGGTCCCGCTCCTACTTCGCTGGCTCATGCGGCGGCGCACCGCTCAGCATCGTCCGTCAGTACATCGAGGGCCAGAAGCGGCCGACCTGACCGTCACTGAAGAGGCACAGCGAACCACGGCGCTGCGCGCCTCCGGATCGAGGATGCGTTTCCCTCCCCGGCTGAAGCCAGGGATACCCACCCAAGATCAGGGATGGCGACGTTCACCACGGCGATGTCCACGTTGCCCAGGAACATTCCGCCGAGCAGGGACGCGAGGACCCAGCCCGCCCGCCGCCCGGGCACACCCGGTCCCGTGGTGGTCGCCGTCGGCCGTCGTGCCGGAGTCGTCTTCGCGGATTCCATCCGCCGACTGTACCTACTGGTATGTACGGCAATGACGCGGGGCCCCGTCGCCCGCCCCGCTCCGGGGCGGCCGGGTCACGCAGGGGGCCCGGTGCGGTGGGCCCGGATCAGTCCGTCGCGGTGAGGCGCCGCGCCATCGTGGCGATCAGTTCGTGCAGCGGGAGCTTGCCCATCGCCTCGGGGATCGTCAGCTCGTCGACGGCCATGCCGAACATCGCGAAGTACATGAGCAGCGCGGTGGCCTCGTCGCCCGGGAGCCCGGAGTCGACGTGGAAGGCGACGTTGTTCTCCAGCTCGTCGCCGAGGAGCTGGTTGAGCTCGGCGCGCAGCTCGGGGTGGCGGGTGCCCTCCAGGCGGAGCTCCAGCATGGCGAGGTGGCTGCTGCGGTCCGCGTGCAGGTGCTCGCGGACCATCCACATGAAGCGGGTGACCAGCTCGGGGGTGTGCGGCTCCTTGAGCATCGCGGTGACCTGTGTGGCGTCCGGCACCAGCCGCTCGCGGGTGCGGCGCATGATCTGGCCGAGCATCTGCGCGCGGTTGCGGAAGTAGTTGGAGGACGTGCCGAGCGGGACGCCGGCCTCGGCGTCGACCGCGCGCAGGGTCAGTCCGCGCGAGCCCTCGCGGGCGAGGACTTCGATGGCCGCGTCGAGCAGGGCCGTGCGGCGCTCGGGGTTCTGGCGCATGGGAATCACTCCGAAGCTCGTTGACAGCACTGCAAGTGCAGTACTACATTCAAATCACTGCAACCAGAGTACATCAAGCGTTCGGAATTGAGGAGTAGATGATGCGTGCCCGTGGAACCGGACGCCGTACCGCCGACTCCCCCACCCTCTACTACCGGGACTCCTCCTACCGGGACAGTGTCGCGGCCTCCACCAGAGCCAGGAACTCGTCCCACTCGAACACCCGCTCCGCCCGGTGGACCGCCACCGGACCGTGGCACCAGAGGACCGGGCGCGGGTGACCGGAGTCGACGAGGGCGTCGCAGTTGCCCTCGGAGTCGTCCAGGAAGACGTCGGTCGGCCGGCACCCCTTGTCGGCCGCGATCGTGAGCGAGTCCACCGGGAAGTCCCACCGCGACAGCCACGCGGCCGTCCGGTGCCAGGCCAGTGACGCCGGTACGCCGCCGATGGCGCGGGCCGTGACGTAGTGCAGCCGGTGCCCGGCGCGGGCCAGCGCGTCGGCCGCCTCCAGCGCGCCCAGCAGCGGCGCGCCCTCGGTGAACAGCACCCCGTCGTGCACGGCCTTGCCGCACAGCGCGAAGAACTCCTCGCCCGACAGGCCCCACTGGCGTTCGTACCAGTCCCAGGACCCCGCGTCCGAGGAGCAGGGACGGCCCAGCACCCCCTCGGCGTACCGGGAGATCACCTCGACGAAGGGGTAGAGCACCCCGTCGACGTCCAGACCGATGTCGAGCGTACGGGTTCCCGTCATCGCGCGGCCCTCCTGAACTACAGCGACTTCCACTCCTGCGGTGTGCTTCCACTACTGCGGCTCGCGTCCGCCGCTCCTGCGGCGTGCGTCCGCCCCGCATCGTGGGCGCCGTGCCGCAACGGGCGCGCAACCCGCCCTCTCCACGCCCGTGTTGCACCCCGCTTGCTCCCCGCCCGCTTTGCTTGACCCTGATGCCGCGGGCCGTTGCCATCCCACGCCCCCAGTCCCCGTACCCCCGCACGCTTCGCCGCACGTTTCTCACGCCGGAGGCCGCAGACAGTGACGCAGCAATCGCAGCACGAGCAGGCACCAGCGGCGCGGACCGCCGAACCCATCGCGGTCGTCGGGATCGGCTGCCGCTTCCCCGGCGGGATCGACACCCCGGCGGCGTACTGGGAGTTCCTGGTCGCGGGCCGTGAGGCGGTCGGCGACATCCCCGAGGAGCGGTGGGCGGCCTACCCTCCGGCCGCCCTGCGCGGCGCGCCCCGGCGGGGCGCGTTCCTGGATGACGCCGCCGCCTTCGACGCCGAGTTCTTCGGCGTGACGCCGCGCGAGGCCGAACTCATCGACCCGCAGCAGCGGTTGGCCCTGGAGGCCGGGTGGGAGGCGCTGGAGGACGCGGGCATCTCCCCGCACGCGCTCGCCGGCTCCGACGCGGGCGTCTTCATGGGCGTGGGCTCGGACGACTACGGCCGCCAGATGCTGGAGGACCTGCCCGCCGTCGAGGCGTGGTCCGGGATCGGCGCCTCGCTGTGCGCGGTCGCCAACCGGCTCAGCTACGTCCTGGACCTGCGCGGCCCCAGCCTGGTCGTCGACACCGCCTGCTCCTCCTCGCTGGCCGCGCTGCACCTGGCCTGCCAGAGCCTGCGCGGCGGCGAGTGCGGCGTCGCGCTCGCCGGCGGCGTCCAGCTGGTCGCGGGCCCCGGCCTTTCCCTGGTCCTCGACGCGGCCGGGGCCACCTCCCCCGACGGGCGCTCCAAGTCCTTCGACGCCTCCGCCGACGGCTACGGGCGCGGCGAGGGCGTCGGCGTCCTGGTCCTCAAGCGCCTCGCGGACGCGGTGCGCGACGGCGACCCGGTGCGCGCGGTGATCCGTGGCAGCGCCCTGCGCCAGGACGGCCGTACGAACGGCATCATGGCGCCCAGCGACGCGGCCCAGGAGCAGGTGGTGCGGGCGGCCCTGGCGCAGGCGGGCGTCGCCCCGGCCACGGTCGGCTTCGTCGAGGCGCACGGCACCGGCACCCGGCTCGGCGACCCGGTCGAAGTCAGCGCGCTGGCCCGGGTGTTCGGGGCCGGACGGCCTCCCGGCGAGCCCTGTCTCATCGGCTCCGCCAAGGCCAACATCGGGCACCTGGAGGCGGGCGCCGGGGTCGCCGGGGTGATCAAGGCCGTACTCGCCCTGGAGCACGGCGTGATCCCGCCCACCGCCAACGTCACCGAGCTCAACCCCCTGGTGGACTGGGCCGCTTCGGGCCTGGACGTGCCCGTGGCGCCCGTCCCCTGGCCCGCCGCGCACCCGGTGCGCCGCGCCGGGGTCTCCGGGTTCGGCTACGGCGGGACCGTCGGCCACGTCGTCCTGGAGCAGGCCCCCGAGCGCCCTGCGCGGCACCACGCGCCCGCCGGGGGACCCCATCTGCTGACCGTCTCCGGCGCCTCCCCGGACGACGTGCGCGCCCAGGCCGCCGCGCTGGCCGGGCACCTCGACGAGCACCCGGACACCGAACTCGCCGACGTGGCCCACACGTTGTTCGCACGGCGCGGCCACGGTACGTACCGGGGCGCCGCGGTCGCCGACGACGCCCGGGACGCGGTCGCCGCGCTGCGGGCGCTGGCCGAGGACGAGTCCTCGCCCGCCGCCGTGACCGGACGGGTGCTCCCGGACGCCGGGCCGGGACCGGTCTGGCTGTTCTCCGGGCACGGCTCCCAGTGGGAGGGCATGGGGCGCGAACTCCTCGCCCAGGAACCCGCGTTCGCGGCCGTCGTCGACCTGGTCGAGCCGGTCTTCCGCGCGGAGCTGGGGATCTCGCCGCGCGAGGTCATCGACCGGGGACCGCTGACCGCGACCGACGTCGTCCAGCCCATGATCTTCGTGGTGCAGGCGGGCCTGGACGCGGTGCTGCGCTCGCGCGGCCTGCGGCCCGCCGCCGTGATCGGCCACTCGGTGGGCGAGATCGCGGCGGCCGTGAGCGCCGGGGCGCTGGGCCTGGCGGACGCGGCCCGGCTGATCTGCCGCCGCTCGCGGCTGCTGCGCCGCGTCGTCGGGGACGGTGCGATGGCCATGGTGGCGCTCCCCTTCGCGACGGTGGAGGAGCAACTGGACGGGCTCGACGGGGTGGTGGCCGCGATCGCCGCCTCTCCCCTGTCCACGGTCGTCTCCGGCGCCCCGGACGCGGTCGACGCGGCCTGCGCCCGGTTCGCGGCGGCGGACGCGATGGTGCGCCGGGTCGCCTCGGACGTGGCGTTCCACAGCCCGCAGATGGATCCGCTCACCGACGAGCTGGCCGCCGCCTTCGAGGGCCTGGAGCTGCACTCCCCCGAGGTGCCGCTCTACTCCACCGCACTGGCCGACCCGCGCTCGGACGTGCCGCGCGACGGCCGCTACTGGGCGGCCAACCTGCGCAACCCGGTCCGCCTGGACGCGGCCGTCGCCGCCGCCCGCGAGGACGGCCACCGGGTCTTCCTGGAGCTCTCCGGGCACCCGGTGGTCACGTACTCCGTCGGTGAGTGCGCCCCGGACGCGCTGGCGCTGGGCACCCTGCGCCGCGAGCGCCCCGAACGGCTCTCGCTGCTGGCCGCCCTCGGCGCCCTGCACTGCCACGGCGTCGCGCCTGAACTCGCGCTTCCGGACGCCGAGTTGACCGCACTTCCGCGACGTGCCTGGCAGCACGCCCGCTACTGGCGCACCTCCTCCGCCCCCGGCCCCGGCTTCGCCGGACACGACCCGGAGAGCGGCACCCTGCTCGGCGCCGAGCTCAGCCCGGCGGGCGCGCCCTCGCCCCGCCTCTGGCGCACCCGGCTCGACCGCGCGAGCCGCCCCTACCCCGGCTCGCACCCCATCCACGGCGTCGAGGTCGTCCCCGCCGCCGCCCTGGTGCACACCTTCCTCGCGGCGGCCGGACGCGACGAGCTCACCGACGTGCGCCTGCGGATGCCGGTGGCGATCACCGGGGAGCACGAGGTGCACGTGGTGCGCCGCGACGACGAGCTGACCCTGGCCAGCCGCCGCCTCGACGCCGACGGCGACACCGCCTGGACCACGCACACCTCCGCCGTCCTCGGCCGGGCCCTCGCGCCCGCCGAGCGGCCCCCGGTGAGCGTCCTGTCCGCGCTGGACACCGGCGCGGTGGGCGAGCGCCTGCGCGCGGTCGGCGTCGCGGACGTGGGCTACCCGTGGGAGATCGCCTCGCTGGCCCGCGACCGCGGCCGCCTGGTGTCCCGGGTGCGGCACGCCACCGGACGGGCCTCGCTGCTCGACGCGGTGTTCTCGATCGTGCCGCTGGCCTTCCCCGACGACGGGGCGCTGCGCATGCCGACGGCGGTGGAGGGCGTACGGGTGCCCGAGGAGCTGCCCGACACGGTGACCGTGCACGTGCACCTGGGCGAGGACGGCAGCTCCGACGTGCTGCTCACCGACGCCGAAGGAAAGGTCCTCGGCGGGCTCGGCGGGCTGCGGTTCGCCACCCTGGACGGCGCGGCGGACCCGGCCGTGCCACCACACCGGCTCGCCCACGCGCTGCGCTGGCTGCCCGTGGAGCCCGCCGCCGACGCCAGGGCCCGGCTGCGCGCCGTGGCCCTGGTCGGCGAGGCCCCCGAGGACCTGGCCGGTGCGCTCAGGGGCGCCGGGCTGCGCGTCCTGAGCGCGCCGGAGCCGGGGGACCTGGACGAACTGGTCGACGAACTCGGCCAGGGCGACGCCGTCGTGGTCCTCCCCGCCGCCACCGCGCACACCTCCGCCTGGCGGCTCGCGGCCACCGCCCAGCTGCTGCTGCGGGCCTGCGGGTCGCTGCCGCCCCGGCTGTGGGCGCTCACCCGGGGCGCCTGGGCGGCCGACGGGCCCGGGGCCGTGGCCCAGGGGGCGCTGTGGGGGACGGTCCGCGTGATCGCGGGCGAGCACCCCGAGCTGCACGCCCGCGCGGTGGACCTGGACGCGGACGCGGACCCGGCGCTGCTTCCCGTACTGCTGAAGTCGGCGCCGGAGCAGGACGGTTACCGGCTCGGAGCCGGAGGGACGCGGGCCGCGCGGCTGGTGCCGCTGGCCGAAGGCGCGCCGGGCGAGGAGGCCCCGGGCGAACCGCTGGTGTGCCGCGCCGACCGCACGTACCTGGTCACCGGCGGCCTGGGCGCGCTGGGCCTGGAAGTGGCCGGCTGGCTCGCCGCGCGCGGGGCCCGGCGCCTGCTGCTCACCGGGCGCACCGCCCTTCCCCCGCGCGGCAGTTGGGACGCCGAGCCGGACGAGGCGGTACGCGGCCGGATCGAGGCGGTGCGCCGCCTGGAGGCCCTCGGGGTCACCGTGCGCACCCTCGCCTTCGACATCGCCGACCACCAGGCGGCGGCCGCCGCGCTGGACACGGACGCCCTGGGCCTGCCGCCGGTCGCCGGGGTCGTGCACGCGGCCGGCGTCCTGGACGACCGCACCCTCGTCGACCTGGACGAGGAGTCGCTGGCCAGGGTCCTGCGGCCCAAGGCCGACGGCGCGCTGGTCCTGGACGCCCTCTACCCGCCGGGCAGCCTGGACTTCCTGGCCCTGTTCTCCTCGGTCGGCTTCCAGCTCGGCCTGATGGGCCAGAGCTCCTACGCCGCCGCCAACGCCGCCCTGGACGCCCTCGCGCGCCGCCGCCGGGCCCTCGGCGACACGGCGGTCACCAGCTGGGCGTGGACCTCCTGGCGCGGCGCGGGCATGGCGGTGAGCGCCTTCGTCGACGCCGAGCTGGCCGACCGGGGCGTCGGCGACGTGCGCACCGAGGACGCGCTGCGGGCCTGGGAGCACGCCTCCCGGTACGGCGAGGAGTACGTCGCCGTCCTGCCGGTGGTGGGCCGCACCTCGCTGCCCGTACTACGCGAACTGGCCGCGCCCGAGGGCGCCGAGGACGAGGCCGCCGAGGACGACGACGTGGCCGGGCAGCTCGCCGGGCTCGACCCGGACGCGCTGCGCACCCTGCTGCTCGCCGAGGTCGGCAAGCAGATCCAGGCCGAACTGGGCATCCCCGCCGAGCGGTTGGACGTCCACCGGCCACTGACCGAACTGGGCCTGGACTCCGTGATGACCCAGGTCGTGCGCCGGGGCCTGGAGCGCAGGCTGCGCCTGTCCCTGCCCGCCACCCTCGTCTGGAAGCACCCGACGGCCTCCGCCGTGGCCGGCTTCCTTGCCCAGCTGCTCAAGCCGTCAGAGGAATCCACGGACTCCACCGACTCCACGGAGAGGACCCGGACCGATGCTGCATGACGACATCCACCTCGCGGGCACCGGGGCCTGGCACCCCAAGACCGTACCGGTCGACGAGGCGGTCGCCGACGGCCGCTACACCCGCGAGTTCCAGCGCCAGACCGGGCAGCGGCGGGTCGCCGTCGTGGACGACGCGGCCGACACGCAGCCCGCGATGGCGATCCGCGCCGGACTGCGCGCCGTCGAGCGCTCGGGCCTGACCGCCGACCGCTTCTCGCTGCTGCTGCACGGCGTGGCCACCTCCAACGGGCTGCCCGGCTGGAACGCCGCCTCCTACGTGCAGCGGCACGTCCTGGACGGCCACGGCGTCTCCTTCGAGGTGCACCAGCTGTCCAACTCGGCCGTCGGCTCGATGGAGTTGGCCTGCCGCTGGCTCACCACCGGCGCGCCCGGCTCGGCCGCGCTGATCACCGCGTCCGACCGCTTCGGCGAGGGCGCCTGGGACCGCTGGGGCGCGGCCCCGCCGGTCTTCGTGTTCGGTGACGGGGCGAGCGCCGCGGTGCTCGCCCGGGGGGACGGGTTCGCCCGGGTGGTCTGCACCGTCACGGTGGCCGACACCGTCCTGGAGGGCATGCAGCGCGGCGCGATGCCGTTCTCGGCAGACCCCCAGGACGGCTACCCGATCGGCTTCTTCGACCGGGTCATGGAGTTCTCCGACGAGCTGGACGACGGCCTCGACGAGGCCAAGCGGCGGATGGCGGACCTGATGGCGCGCGCCGGCGAGCGGGCCTTCGCCGAGGCCGGGCTGACCGCCGCCGACATCCGGCACGCGGCGACGCCCGCGCTGGGCCGCGAGGCGCTGTACGAGCAGTGCCTGGACCCGCTGGGCATCGACATCGACCGCAGCACCTGGTCGTACGCCCGCGAGGTCGGCCACGCGGGCTGCACCGACCAGTTCGCGGCGCTCGACCACCTGGTGGGCACCGGCGCCCTGGAACCGGGCGACCGGGTCCTGGTCGCGGGCCTGGGCGGCGGCTACAACTGCACGCTCGCCGTGCTCGAGGTCACCGCGCGGCCCGAGGAGGTCCGATGTCCCCGCTGACCCGCACCGCCGCCCGGCTGCCCGCGCGGGTGCGCCGCTTCCTGTCCCCCGGCGCCTTCGTGGACAGCGACCACCCGGCCGTCATCGCCGCCGCCGCGCGGGTGGCACCGGGCGCGGAGGGCGCGGAGAAGGCCGTGGCGCTGTACCGCGAGGTGCGCGACGGCATCGGCTACTGCTCGGTGCCCCCGGGGCGCGACGCCTCGATGGGCGCGTACCTGCGCGACCTGTCGACGTACCGCGCCAGTGACGTGCTCGCCGAGGGCCACGGCTTCTGCGTGAGCAAGGCCGCGCTGCTGGCGGCGCTGTGCCGGGCCTCCGGGATCCCCGCGCGCACGGGCTACGCGGACGTGGTCAACCACCACTACAGCGGGCGGCGGCTGCGCGCGGCGATGGGCACGAACGTCTTCGCCTGGCACGGCTACGCCGAACTGTGGCTGCACGACCACTGGGTCAAGGCCACCCCCATGTTCCACGCCGAGCTGTGCGCGCGGCTCGGCGTGGATCCCGTCGACTTCGACGGGCGGTCCGCGGCGCTGCTGCCGCCCGTGGACCGGCGCGGTGCCGCGTTCTTCTCGTACGTCGCGCAGCACGGCAGCTTCCACGACGTTCCGGCCCGGTACATCGCCACGGAGATTCCGCGGCGGCACCCCGGACTCGACGACTACCGCCATGTGTCGGACCCCGGACCGGGGTCGCGGCCGGCGCCGAAGGGATGATGACGTTGGAGACCGCACGACTGGCCGCGCTGGTGGCGGCGACCCTCACGACGGGGCTCGTCAGCGGGCTGTTCTACGGGTTCGCCTGCTCCGTGATGCTCGCCCTGAAGGGCAGCGACGACCGCACGTTCATCGACGTGATGCAGCGCATCAACCGGGCCATCCTCAACGGGTGGTTCGTGCTGGGCTACATCGGGGCGTTCCTGTTCACCGGGATCGCGGTGGGCCTGCAGTTCGCCGGTGACGGCAACGGGAAGGTCCTGGTGCCCGCGATCGCGGCGCTGGTGACCTACCTGGGCGCGATGAGCGTGACCAACCGGGCGAACATCCCGCTCAACAACGAGCTGGAGGCGGCCGGACCGCCCTCCCGGATCGCCCAGCCCGGTGCAGTGCGGGTGCGGTTCGAGGCGACGTGGGTGCGCTGGAACGTGGTGCGGGCCGCGCTGTGCAGCCTGGCGATGGCGTTCCTGTGCTGGGCCCTGGTGGCCCACGGGGCGGGGTAGACCGCCCGCGCGGGGCCCGGGCCCCTCGTGGTGGAGCGGAGGGCCCGGCGGGTGTTCGACACCGCCGGGTCCTCCGCCGCTCTGGTGTGCGGGCCGCGCCTCAGTGCGAGGGGAACGGCGCCGCGGTGCCGCGGCCGTGCAGCTTGATGGCGTGGGCCAGGCAGCCCAGGGCCACCGTGCACAGCAGCGTGCGCATGATGTTGGTGGTCTCCCAGACGCCCTTGAACTTGTCGACGAGCGAGAAGTCGTGGATCTTGGCCGGGTTGCCGAGGTCGGCCAGCTGGGTGTTCAGCGGGATGTTGACCGAGAACGTGACCAGCAGGGCGATCAGGTAGAGCGCCGCGGCGACGCCGGCCCACAGCGCCGCGCCGCGACGGCCGCGCTTGTACTCGATGAAGGCGGCGGCGCCGGTGGCGAGCAGCGCGCCGATGAACACCAGGGCGAACAGGCCGCTGCCGTCGATCAGGGCGTTGAAGTTCTGCATCGCCTCGACGTAGACGCGGTCGTTCGTCTTGGCCAGGCCCGGCATGATCGAGACGTCGAAGGTGAAGAAGAGGCCGGCCATCAGGCCCACGGTGATCGTCGAGATCACGAGCAGCGGGCCGACCCACTTGTTGGGCGGGGGCGTGACCGGCTGCGGCGGACCCGGCGCGTAGGGGTTGGGGGGACCGTACGGGTTGTACGGATTGGCAGTCATCGGGGTCCTCACTCTGGTCGTTTGATGCGGGAGCCGACGCGCGCGAGCGTTGAAGAGCGTAGGCAGGGCGCGGCCCTGCGGGCCAGGCCCCTGGACAGCCTCTGGGGCGGCCCTTGAGCAGGGCTTGAGCGCGGCTGGGGCACCGCCCTGGTCAGGGCGTTTCCCCGACCGCGGCACGGCGGGTGCGCGAGCGGCCCTCGACGCCACCTTGAGCGGGCGCTGAGACGGTCCGGAGGTCCGGGCACCCCTGTCCGGGCGCACCCGTCCGGACACCCCGTCCGGACGCCCCCGTGCCAAGGAGGCCCGCGCATGTCCGCACAGGTGGCGGCACCCACCCTCGTACCGAAGGCCGGGGCGGCGCCCAAGGCCCGGCCCGCCCTGGCCCTGGGCGTCATCGCCGCCTGCAACGCGATGATCCAGCTCGACGACCCGATCGTGAACATCGCGCTGCCCGGCCTGCGCGAGGGTCTTTCGCTGTCCCCGATGGGCGCGGCCTGGGTCATCAACGCCTATCTGCTCACCTTCGGCGGCCTGCTGCTGCTCGGCGGGCGGGCCGGTGACATCCTGGGCCGCCGCAAGGTGTTCCTGGCCGGGGTCGGCCTGTTCACGGCCGCCGCGGCGCTGCGCGGCTTCGCCACGAGCGCGGAGTTCCTGATCGCGGTGCGCGCCGTGCAGGGCGTGGGCGCGGCGCTGGCCGCGCCGAGCGGTCTGGCGCTGGTGCTGAGCATGTTCGCCGAGGGGGCCCCTCGCAAGCGCGCCATCGCCGTGTGCACGGCCGTGGGCGCCGTCTCGACCGCCGGCGGCCTGCTGCTCGCGGGCGCGCTGACCTCGGTCAGCTCCTGGCGCTGGGTGCTCTACCTGGACGTGCCGGTGGGCATCGGGATCCTGCTGCTCGCGCCGCTGGCCATCCGCGAGACCGCGCGCAGCCGCGGGCGCTTCGACCTGGCGGGCGCGCTGGTCTCGGCGCTGGGCGCGGCGTCACTGGTGTACGGGCTCGCGCAGGCCGCCGAGCGGCCGTGGAGCGACCCGGTGGTGGTGGGCTCCGTGCTCGCGGGCCTGGCGCTGCTGGTGGTGTTCGGCTGGGTCGAGCGGCGGGCGGAGCAGCCGATCGTGGTGCCGCGGCTGTTCGCGGACCGCGACCGGGTGCTGGCGTACGTGGGGACGCTGGCGGTGCCGGGCGCGCTGATCGGTACGTACTTCTTCCTCAACCAGTACTTCCAGCGCGGTCACGGCTGGTCGGCGCTGGCGACCGCGTGCGCGCTGCTGCCGCTGCCGGTGACGATGGCGGTCACCGCGGGCCTGGCGGTGCGCCTGGAGCGCGCCCAGGGGCCGCGCAGGCTGATGGCGGCGGGCGCGGCGCTCCTGGTGGCGGGCAACCTGTGGCTGGCGACGCTGGACGCCTCGGAGCCGTACGCCCTCGGGGTGCTGCCCGCGCTGGTCCTGCTCGGCGCGGGCATGGCGTGCAGCGTGCTGCCGCCCACCGTCCTCGCCACCTCGGGGTTGCGCGGCGGCGAGGCGGGTGCGGCGTCCAGCGTCCTCAACTCCCTGCAGTCCGTGGGAGGTTCGATCGGCCTCGCGACGCTGGTGATGGTCTCCACGCACTCCGGCGGGATGACCGGGGGGTTCGCGACCGGGGCGGCCTTCGCCGGAATCGCGCTGCTGGCCGCCCTGTCGCTCCGGGGCCGCGCTAGCCGACCTTGAACTGGGCCATCATGCCCATCGCGGAGTGGTCCAGCAGGTGGCAGTGGTACACGTAGACGCCCTTGTAGGTGTCGAACGTCGCCTGGACCTTGACCGTCTCGCCCGGCAGCAGCCGGACGGTGTCCTTGAGGCCCGCCTCGGACCCGTCCGGCTGCTTGCCGTTGCGCTCCAGGACCCTGAACTGCACCAGGTGCATGTGGAAGTTGTGCGGCACGATGGTGTTGGGGTTGGTGACGGTCCAGATCTCGCTGGCGCCGTAGCGCACCGAGGTGTCGATCCGGTCGTGGTCGTAGACCTTTCCGTTGATCAGGCCCTGGGCGCCCGGCGCGCCCGTCTCGTCGTTCATCTTCAGTTCCATGGAGCGCGTCACGGACGCCTTGGGCAGGCTCGGCAGCGAGCGCAGCACCGAGGGGACGGTGCTGAGGTCCGCGGCCTTGCGCACCACGTCGAAGCGGAGCACCTGGCCGACCTGGTCGGGGGTGCCGGGGCCGAGGGTGTTCTCCAGGACGATCTTCGTGCCGACCGGGTAGCGCGAGAAGTCGATGACGACGTCGGCGCGTTCGGCCGGTGAGAGCCACACGGCGTCCGTGCGGAACGGCCGGGGCAGCAGCCCGCCGTCGGAGCCGATCTGCACCAGCTCCCCGCCGTCGGCCAGCCGCAGCCGGAAGAAGCGCATGTTGGAGGAGTTGAGGAAGCGGAAGCGGTACTTGCGGGCGGCGACCTCCAGATAGGGGTAGGGGCGTCCGTTGGCGAGCAGCGTGGTGCGCCCCAGGGCGTCGTCCATGACGTAGACGAGCTGCCCCGCCTCGTCGAAGTGGGCGTCGCGCAGCGCGATCGGTATCTCGTACTGGCCGGCCGGGAGCGGCAGCGCGAGCTCGTGGTCGTCGCTGAGCAGGTACGAGCCCGACAGGCCGCGGTAGACGTGCTCGGCCTCGTTGTGGTGGGCGTGGTCGTGGTACCAGAGGGAGGCGTGCGGCTGCTTGTTGGCGTAGGTGTAGGTGCGGCTCTCGCCCGGGCCGAAGGTGTCCATCGGCGCGCCGTCCTGGTTGGGCGGCACGGAGGCGCCGTGCAGGTGCACCGAGGTGGGGTTCTCCAGCGCGTTGCGGTGCTTGATCACCACCGGTCGGCCGGATCTCGCCCTGATGGTGGGCCCGGGGAAGCTGCCGTTGTAGGTGAGGACGTCCGTCTGGAAGCCCGGGATGACCTCCTTGCGGACGCGCCTCATGGTCATGGTGTACGTGTCGGTGCCCCCGGAGGTGGACGTGGGGGCGAGCACCTGGAGCGGGGGGAGCGGGACGGCGAAGCGCTCGATGTCCAGCGCTGAGCGGTCGCCGGTGCCGGCCTGGGCGCCGCTGGCGGTGAACAGCGGGGTGAGCGCGGCCGCGGTGAACAGTCCGGCACCGGTGGTGCCGACGGCCGCGCCGAGCAGGCTGCGTCGAGTGACCAAGGGGTCCTCCTCCTGGAGGGTGGGTGGCTGGAAGTGCCGCCTCGCGGGCGCGGGCGCGTGGCGAGTGCAGCAGGGTGCGCTAGGGCGGCGCTGGGGCCGGGACGCGCGGGGTGCGCGGGGCGCCCGCGACCAGCGACGGGGACCCTTTGCCCGCCTTTGACCTGCGAGGACATCCGGAACGCGGGCGGCCGTCCGCGGCGTGCCCGATGACCTCGGACGGGGGTGCGCGGCGGGCCGCTTAGCGGACGGCGCGGGGCCGCGCCGTGGGAGCGCTTGCCTTGCGAGGGCCTTGCGCGGTGACGCGTATACCTGCAACGACCGATGCGCCGCCCCCCGGAAGGCAACCCCGTGGATCTTCGATTGTGGCTCCCTCGCGCCGTGGACGTGATGGAGCGTTTCGGCGCGCGGTTCGGACCCTTCGAACCGCACGCCTCGCACCTGGTCGACGACGCGTCGTTCGCCCCGGCCTTCGAACGCTTCGCCAAGCGGCTCGACGACAACTACCCGTTCTTCCACCCGAGTTACGCGGGCCAGATGGTGAAGCCGCCGCACCCGGCGGCCGTCGTCGGCTACGTCACCGCGATGCTGTTCAACCCCAACAACCACGCCGCCGAGGGCGGTCCTGCCACCACCGAGATGGAGCGCGAGTGCATCACCGCGCTCGGCGCCATGTTCGGCCTGACCGAGCCGCTGGGCCACCTGACCACCAGCGGCACCATGGCCAACCTCGAAGCGCTGTACGTGGCCCGCCAGACGCACCCGGACCGGGGCGTCGCCTACAGCGCGGAGAGCCACTACACCCACGAGCGGATGTGCCACGTGCTGGGCGTGGAGGGCCACAAGGTGCCCGTGGACGGCCACGGCCGGATGGACCTCGACGCGCTGGAGGCCCTGCTGGCCACCGGCCGGGTCGGCACGGTGGTCGTCACCACCGGCACCACCGGGCTCGGCGCGGTCGACCCGGTGCACGAGGTGCTGCCGCTGGCCCGCCGCCACAGGGCGCGCGTCCACGTCGACGCCGCGTACGGCGGCTTCTACGCCCTGCTGGGCCGCTCCGAGGAGCCCGAGGGCATCGACGTGCGCCCGTGGCGGGCCATCGCGGAGTGCGACTCGGTGGTCGTGGACCCGCACAAGCACGGGCTCCAGCCCTACGGCTGCGGCGCGGTGCTCTTCAACGACCCGCGCGCCGGGCGGCACTTCGCCCACGACTCGCCGTACACCTACTTCACACGGGCCGAGGTGCACCTGGGCGAGATCAGCCTGGAGTGCTCGCGGGCGGGCGCCGCCGCGGCCGGCCTGTGGCTCACGCTGCAACTGCTCCCGCTGACCCGTGACGGCTTCGGGGCGGTCCTCGCCGCGTGCCGCCGCGGGGCGCTGCGGTGGGCCGACCTGCTGGCCGGGTCCGAGTCGCTGGAGCTGTACCAGCGGCCCGACCTCGACATCGTCAACTACGTCCCGGTGACGCGGCCCTGGTCGCTCTCGGCGGTGGACGCCGCGAGCGAGCGGCTGCTGCACGCGGGGATGTACGCGAGCGAGGACCCGGTGTTCCTGAGCGTGCTGCGGGCGGACGCGGACGCGTTCGCCCGGCGCCACCCGGGCGTGGTCCGGGACGCCGACGCGGCACGGGTGATGCGCAGTGTCCTGATCAAGCCGGAGGCGGAGCTCCATCTCGACCGGCTGCACGCCCGGGTCGAGCAACTCGCGGCCCGGGCCGCGGCGGACCGGTAGGGGCCCGGTCACCGGCACCGTACTGCTGGACTCCCGGAAGGAAGAGACCTTGTCCCCGAACCCCGCACCGGCCGAGACGGACGTGGGAGCTCCGGCGTCGCGCGACGACGCCGGCCTCCTGGCCCGGCTGCTGGCCGAGGCGTTCCACGACGATCCCCTCACCCGCTGGATCACCCCCGACGAGGAGCGCAGGGCGGCACTGCTGCCCGGCTTCTTCGGGGTGTTCCTCGACATGTCGTACGCGTACGACGCGGTGGTCACCACCCCGTCCCGCGACGCCGTCCTGACCTACCTGCCGCCCGGCGCCTGGGAGGAGCTCGAACGCGACGGCGCCCGCTACGAGGAGGCCTTCGCGGCCGTCCTCGGCCCGGACGCCGAACGCCTCGCGGCCATCTCGGCGCTCCAGGCCGAGCGCCACCCCGCCGACCGCCCGCACTACTACCTGGCGTTCGGCGCGGTGCGCCCCGAGGCCCGCGGCGCCCGGCTGCTCACCGCACTGGTGGAGCAGATCACCGCCCGTGCCGACGCGGAGGGGTACGGGCTGTACACGGAGGCCAGCTCGCCCGGCGGCGAGGCCTCCTGCCTGCGCAACGGGTACGTCCCGGTGGGCCCGCGCATCGAGCTGCCCGACGGCGGCCCGACCCTGCGCCCGCTGTGGAGGGACCCGCGGTGAGGGGCGACGAGATGCTCCGGATCTGGACGCCGCGGGAGATAGAGGCGGGCCACGACGTCCCGGCCCCCGACCTCTTACCGCTGCGCCAAGTCCTCTCCTGGAGCCGCGAGTTCCTGGTCAGCGGCCACCCCGAGCTGGGGCGCACGGGCCCGGTCTGCCCGTACACCCAGCCGTCGCTGCGCAAGGACCTGTTCCTGCTCGCCGTCCCGTCCGCCACCGGCGGCCTGGGCGACGCGGTGGCGCACCTGAGGGTCTGGTACGAGAAGCTGGCGGTGGACCTGAGCGCCGAGGAGCGCGAGCTGCTCACCCTGCTCATGGTCCTGCCGACCCTGGACCCGACGGACTCCGCGGAGCTGGACGCGCTGCAGGGCGCCGCGAAGGACGAGTTCGTCGCGGACGGCCTGATGATCGGCCAGTTCCATCCGGTGTGCGAGGAACCGGGCCTGTGGAACGAGGAGTTCAGACCCCTGCGCTCCCCCGTCCCCCTCCTCGCGGTCCGCCGGCTGCTCGTCTTCGACCTGCCGTTCCTGGTGGGCGCGGACCGCCACCTGAGCAGCTACCTGGAACGCTTCGCCCCGGCCATCCCGACCCGCATCCGCGACCAGCTGGTGAGCCGGGTGGTCGCCTGACCCTGAAGCCCCACGGCCGGATGCCCCGGCCCCGCCCGGAGGGGGCGGGGACCGGGGCACGGGCGTGTCCGGGGCGGTCCGCGGCGGGACGGGCCCTTGGCGGGGGCGGTCCTCGGCGGGCACGCACGACGGCGGCCCGGGACGTCGTCCCGGGCCGCCGTTCTCGTACGGGTGGTGCGCTCACCCCCTCCCCGACACGCACTCCTCCACGAACGCCAGCGCCCGCAGGTGGTAGGGCCGCGCCGCGTACCCCAGGCTGATGTTGTGGCCCGCTCCCGGGGCGCGGGTCGTTTCCACCCGCGGGGACGACGTGAGGTAGCCGGTCATCTGGGCCAGGGCCGCGTCGTGCGTCTGCCACCAGAGTTCGTGCTCCGCGAAGGTGAGGCGTACGGGGACGCGGACGCGGGGGGCCAGGTGGCGGTAGCGCAGGGGCCAGGGGGCGTCCGGGTCGTGTTCCTCGGTCCAGGGCAGGGGCGTCATCAGGGTGCGGCTCGCGCGGAAGGTGCCCGGGGGGTAGAGGTGCAGCGGTCCCCAGTTCAGGCGGGAGGCGCCCGCGCCGAAGGTGTCGGGGAAGCCGTAGGCCTCCGGTGAGTAGTGGTGGCCCAGGCCCGCGACGTCCAGGCACAGGAGCGCGTCCTCCGCGTCGTCCGCGGCCATCGTGACCGCGAGCATCCCGCCGTAGGAGTGGGCCACCAGGGCGTAGCCCGCGCCCAGGTCGTGGGAGCGGGCGAAGGAACGCAGGGCGGCGTGCATCGTCAGGGACTGGGCCGCGAGCGACTGGCCCTTCGGCAGGTCCCCTGCCGACAGGCCGTAGCCCGGGCGGTCCAGGGCCAGGACGGCGTACCCGAGGGTCGGCGCCAGGGTGAGCAGCGAGGTGTCCGGGGAGACCCGGCCGTGGAAGTAGCCCGCGCGCATCCGCATGCCGTGGATCGCGACGAGCGTGGCTCGCGGGGTGCCTCCGGGGGACGCGTACAGGCCGGACAGGCGGACTCCGTCGTCCGCCTGCACGACCACCTCGTGGACGCTCACGCCACCGGCACCTTCGGCCAGGCCCGCAGGTCGCTCGCGCGCATCAGGGCCGTGCCCACCAGGAGGCCCTTGTAGCCCGCGGAGAGCAGCAGCGCGGCCGTCTCCGGGGTGTCGATGGCGCTCGCGCTGACCGGGCAGGGCGTCCCGGTCTCCAGGAGCGCCGGCAGCAGCGTCAGGCTGCGGCCGATGTCCCCCGGGTCGCGCTCGCGCGCCTTGATGTCCTTGTTGTTGACCGCGATCACGCACTCGTCGGCGTGCGGCACCGCCGCCAGCTCGGCCTCCGTGGTGACCTCCACGAAGGGCGTGAGCCCCTCGCTGAGCGCCGCCGTCACCAGCGTGCGCATGCTGGAGGCCGGCAGCAGCGCCGCGGTCAGCAGCACCGCGGACGCCCCGAGTTCCCGGGTGGCCGCGAGCTGGTCCCGTCGGGTGATGAAGTCCTTGCGGAGCAGGGGTAGTTGGGTGAGTCGGGCCACGTCGCGCAGGAGTTCGGGGGTGCCGCCGAACCAGCGTCCTGTGACCACCGAGATGCAGGGCGCGCCCGCCGCCTCGTACGAGGTGACGATGTCGGCGGGCGTGCGTCCCGAGATGAGGTCCATGCCGTGCGCGTCACGTCGTTTGACCTCCATGACGAGGGGGCGTTCGGCGCCGAGCAGGGCCTCGATGAAGCGGGAACTCATGGTGGGTGCTCCTTCATGCGTGCGGTACGTACCGTGCGGTCCCCCAGGCCCGGGCCAGGCCCGCCACGGCGGCCGCGCTGAAGCTGCCGCGGCCGTCGCGGGCCGCGGTGTCGACGTCGATCCCGCGGTAGCGCGGGTGGCGTGCGACCTCGTCGTACTCGGGCCTGCTGTCGGCGGTCAGACCGCCGGCCAGCCAGAACGGGAGCGTGAAGCGGTCGGCCAGGTCCAGGACGTGGCTCTCCGTCAGGCGCACTCCCGTGCTGCCCACCCGGCCGTCCTCGGTGGTCGCGTCGAGCAGGAACAGATCGGTGCCCGCCTTCTCGTACGCCCCGATCAGGGGGCGCTCCAGGCACCGGCCGCCGCGCACGTGGAGCACCTTGATCAGGTGCGCCCCGGGCAGGGCGGCCCGCAGTGCCTTGACGAACGCGGGCGGCTGGTAGGCGTGCAGCTGGATGTGGGCGATCCCCGCGCGGCGCGCCACCGCCGCGAGGGCCTCGGGATCGCTGAGGAAGGTGACCAGGACGGGTTCGAGGGCGCCGGTGGCGCGGGCGGCCGCCGCGAGGGCGGCCAGCTCGCGCTCCGGCAGGTCGGCGGGGCCGCCGGGTACGCCGTGCCACAGACCGACACGGTCGGCCCCGGCGGCCGCCAGGACCTCGACGTCGTGCGGGGCGGTGGCCCCGCAGACCTTGAGCACCGGTGCGGGTGCCGTCGTCACTTGCCCAGTCCCAGCATCGAGGCGATGCGGTTGTACTGGATCTCGTTGCTGCCGGAGTAGATCGTGCCGCCCACCGCGTTGCGCACGTCCTGCTCCAGGCCGTACTCGCTCATGTAGCCGTGTCCGCCGAAGATCTGCACGGCGGCCAGGCTGCTCTTGACGTTGGACTCGCTGGTGATCAGCTTGGCGATGGCCAGGTCCGTGGTGACGTTCTCGCCGGCCGCGAGGCGTTCCCCGGTGTCGTACAGCCACTTCCGTGCCGTCTCCAGTCCGATCTTGGTGTCGACGATCTTGTTGGCGACGGACTGGTACGCACCGATCGGCTTCCCGAAGGACTGGCGCGTCCTCGCGTAGTCGACGATCCGCTCCAGCCGGTGCTGCATCTCCCCGACGTTGACGATGAAGGAGAAGAGGATCTCCCGCTTCATCACGTGGTCCAGGACGATGAAGCCGCCGCCGACGCGACCGAGCACCCGGTCCTTGGGGATGCGGCACCCGTCGAAGTACAGCTCGCTCAACGGGGAGGTGCGCAGCCCCATCTTCTTGATGGGCTTGCCGATCGTCAGCCCCGGGGTGTCCCGGTCCACCAGGAACGCGGTGACCCCGAGCGCTCCGCCGTCGGGGCGGGTGCGCGCGTACACCACGAACACGTCGGCGACGGGGCCGTTGCTGACGAACGTCTTGCTGCCGGTGAGGACGAAGTGGTCGCCGTCCCGCTGGGCGCGCGTGGTCATCGCCATCGCGTCGGACCCGCCCTCGGCCTCGGTGATCGCGTGTGCGCCGATCGCCTCGCCGGAGCAGATCAGGGGCAGGTACCTCTCCTTCTGTTCGGGGGTGCCGAACTGGGTCAGCGGGATGCCGGTGCTGGCCAGGGTGGTGGTGACCGAGAAGCTCAGGCCGGCGTCGCGGCAGTGCTCCCCCAGGCCTTCGAGGACGTACATGGTGGTGAGGAGGGACTGGCCGAGGCCGCCGTACTCCTCTTCGAACGGGAGGGCGAGGACGCCCGTCTTCTGGATCAGCTTCCACTTGTCCCAGGAGAACGTGCCGTGCTCGTCCGCCTCTATGTGGTCGGCGCTGAGCGCCTCACCCCACCGTGCCAGGCCTTCCCGCAGGTCGACCTGGTCGGTGTTCCATCGGATCACTGGGAACCGCCTTCATCGGGTGCTTCAGTACGCGGAGGAGGTGTGCTCGTCGAGGCTGTGGGCCTCGTCGCCCTGGAGCGCGGGGCTGAACACGCAGACGAGCCGCAGGTCCTCGTGCGGGCTGGCGACGAGGTAGTGGGCGTCGTGCTGGTCCAGCGCGTACAGCACGCCCGGGGTGATCGGGTGCGAGGTGCCGTCCAGCTCGATGACCTCGCCGGAGCCCGCGATGCAGTAGCACGCCTCCAGGTGGTTGCGGTACTCCAGGCGGGACTTGGTGCCCGCTCTGACCAGCGTGTCGGTCAGCGAGTAGCCGACGCCGTCGGAGGCGAGCAGGAACCGGCGGCTGAGGCCGTTGCCCCACTCGACGGTCTTCACTTCGTCGATGCCACGGATGATCATGCGTGAACTCCCTCTTCTGCGGGGTGGGTTGGTGCCTGATCGGTTGGTGCGTTGTGGTGCAGGGACCGTACGAAGGCGCGGAAGCCGGTGACCGGGTCGAGCCCCTCGGTGAGGGCGTGCTCGATCCGCTCGACCCCGGCGGAGCCGATGATCACGGCATCGGCTCCGCAGGCGTGGACGGCTGCCACGTCCTCGCGGGTCCTGACCCCGAAGCCGATGGCGATCGGGGAGTTCGTGGTGGCCTTCAGGGCGGCGACGGTGCCGGCCAGCGCGGCGTGCCCGGCGGCCGGCGCGGTACCGCTGCGCCCGTAGTGGGCCACGAGGTAGAGGTACGCGGAGGCGCGCGCGGCGGCCTCGGCGTGCACCTCGGGGGGACTCTTCTGGTAGCAGGTGGTCACGATGGGCAGGCCCGCCGCGTCGGTGGCCGCGTAGTAGGACTCGCGCAGCCGCGGCGGCAGGGCGTGCACCAGCAGCCCGTCGGCGCCGGACGCGGCCACGTCGCGGGCCGCGTCCGCCAGGTCGCGGCGCTTGAGCGAGTGGCTCCAGTCCGCGAGCAGGGCGATCCGGGTGCGCCGCAGCCGCGGGCGGACCCGGGCGACGAAGTCGAGGACGGAGTCCAGGTCGGTGCCGCGCTCCAGGGCGCGGGACGCCGAGCGCCGGATGACCGGCCCGTCGGTGACCGAGTCCGGGAAGGGCACGGCCAGCTCCAGGCAGTCCACGCCCTCCTCGTCCAGCATCAGCACGAGGTCCTCCAGGACCTCGGGCGGCGGGTCGCCCGCGTTCAGGAAGAACGCCAGGCCGGGTCCGCCGTGCTCCGGCGGGTCCGCGAAGAACTCAGCCATGGGCCACCGCCGTGCGCGGGGCGGTGACCCGGCGGGCGGCGCGCAGCCGCTCGGCGAGCTCGCGGGCGGCGCCCGTGCTGACCGCCTTCTCCACGGTGGCCAGCGCGGTGTACCAGTCGGGCCGGTGCCCGGCGGCGACCGCGAGCGCGGCCGCGTTGAGGCAGACGGTGCGGGTGGCGGTGGGCGAGCCGTCGCCGGACAGGACGTCCAGGAAGTGGTCGACGGCGGTGGCCGGGGTGACCGGCCGCAGGTCGTCGAAGCCTCCGTCGGCGGCGACCAGGTCGCCCGGCTTGAGGCGCAGTTCGCCCTCGGGGGTGTGCACGGTGTTGGTGGCGAAGCCGAGCAGTTCGTCGGCGCCCGCGTCGTTGCTGGTCAGCCAGATCCGACGGGTCGTCACCGACCGCGCCAGATCGCGGAGTTCGGCCAGCGGCATGGTGTGCGAGACACCGGTGACCTGGGCGGTCACGGGCAGGTCCGCCAGGAACGGCCCCAGCGCGTTGAGGAACCTGCCGAACGGCTTCATGCTCAGCGGCGCGACCGTACGGGCGAGCCGGGCGAGCTGGGCCGGGTAGACGAAGGGTCCGGCGAACGCGATGCCGTACTCCTCCAGGGTGCGCTCGGTCTGGTCGTACGAGGCCGTCAGGCGCACCCCGAGGCGCTCCAGGAGGTCCACCGAGCCCAGGGACGAGGTGTAGGCGCGCGAGCCCGTCTTGACGACGGGAACGCCGCTGGCGGCGGCGACGAAGGCCGACGCCGTGGAGATGTTGAAGGTGGAGGGTCCGCCGCCGGTGCCGACGACGTTGACGGTGCCGGTCCACTGGCCGGCGGGGGCGGCGGAGCGCCGCTCCAGGAGCGAGTCGAGGAAGGCGCGCAGGGTTTCGGGGCCGGGGAGCCGGGTGGTCAGGGAGGCCAGCAGGGCGACGGCCTGCTCCTTTCCGAGCGTGCCGTCGCCGAGCTGGTCCCACAGTGAACGCCAGGTCTCGCGCTCGGCCACCGGTCGCTGCGCGAGCAGTCCGGTGAGCGCGTCATGCATGGTTAGCTGGCCACCCCCTGGCGGGCGTCGGCGATGAACTGGTCGATCGCGGCGACGCTGCGGAAGTTGTTGGGGTCCAGGTCGGCGTCGCCGACGGCCAGCTGGAAGTGGTCCTCGACCCAGGCGATCAGCTTGAGGACGCCGAGGCTGTCGATGACGCCGTCCGACAGCAGGTCGTGGTCGTCCGCCAGCTGCGTCGCGTCCAGGTCGGGGAGGAACTCCTCGATGACGAACTTCTTGATCGTTTCGGTGTTGCTCATGACGTCCTTCCTTCGGCTGGGGTCAACTGCTGGGGTCGGTCGAGCGCGTTGCGGTCGACCTTTCCTGTGGAGGTCTTGGGCAGCGGCTCGTCCACGATCCGCAGGACCGTGGGCACGGCCGCCTTGGGCAGGCTGCGTGCGCAGTGCTCCTTGAGCTGGAGGCTGTTCAGGCCGCTGCCGGGCGCCCTGCGCACCCCGGCGACGAGCTTCTTGCCGGTGAGCGGGTCGGGCCGGGCGGCGACGCCCGCCTCCAGGACGGCCGGGTGGCGCATCAGCACCTGCTCGATCTCGGCGGTGTTGACGGCGACCCCGCGCACCTTGACCTGGAAGTCGCTGCGCCCGGTCAGGTGCACCCGGCCGTCGGCGTCGCGGCGCACCAGGTCGCCGGTGCGGAACCAGGCGCGGTCGTCGAGGCCGAGCGGGTGGCGGATGAACTTGCCCTGGTGGCGGCCGGTGTCGAGGTAGCCGGGCGCCTGGAACGGGGTGGACACGTACAGCTCGCCGGTGCCGGGCCCCTCGACCGCGGCGCCGCGCTCGTCGAGGACCAGGGCCTCGACGCCGGGCAGCGGTACGCCGATGGGGACCGGCGGGAACGCGGTGGCGCTGGTGTCCACCTCGTGCACGAAGCTGTCGTTGGTCTCGGTGCACCCGTAGACGTTGTACAGGCGGGCGCCCGGGAACAGCCGGGGCAGCTCGGCGAAGGTGCGGTCGGGCACCGCGTCCCCGGTGAACAGGGCGTGCCGTACGGCGGGCAGGACGGTCCCGGCGCGCCGGGCGGCGTCGATGAGCAGCCCGTACAGCATCGGCACGGCCTGGACGACGTGCACCTCGGCGGTGACCAGCAGGTCGAGCAGATGGCGTCCGTTGACGCCCTGGTCGGGGTCGACCAGGACGACCCGGCCGCCGTGCGCGAGGGTGCTCCACACGTCCAGCAGGCAGAGGTCGAAGTTGAGCGGCGCGTGGTTGA